>NZ_CAWPSZ010000012.1:0-425558 GCF_963890955.1 Pseudomonas sp. MF6747 | reverse complement strand
AACCACGCTGGCCGAACGCAGGCTTGAATCCGTGGGTAACCCGGCAGGACGCCGGGTTAGCCGTGTTGGGCCATGGATGGCCCGTCACGGCGGCCCACGGATTCAAGCCGGAGTGAGGGCACACCGAAGCGTGAGCGAGGTGCCGAGTGGTGGGGCAAGAGCCCTTTGGTTACTTTGGGGCTTTTCCAAAGTGACCCGCCGTAAGGGCGGAACCCAAAGCGGCCATCACCCAAATAACGGATATACCCCCACCCCAAAAAGCCCAACCCCCTGCAATCCTCAGAGGCTGTAATAATACCCGCGACTACGCAACGCCACGATCCGTGGTCGGCCATCCGGGTGTGGGCCGATCTTTTTACGCAGGTTGCTCACGTGCATATCCAAGCTGCGATCATAGAGGGTCAACTTACGCCCCAGGGCAATCTGCGCCAGTTCCTGCTTATCCAGCGGTTCACCCGGCTGGCGCAGCAAGGCCTCAAGCAGGCGACTCTCCGAAACGGTGAGGGCAAATTCCTGCTCACCGATGGTCACCACCCCACGCACCGGGCTGAAGCACAGGTCGCCCAGTTCCAGCTGAGTAGACACCGCCGCCGGATGACTGCGGCGCAATACGGCGCGCAAGCGGGCAGTCAGTTCGCGCGGGTCGCAGGGCTTGGCCAGGTAATCGTCGGCGCCCAGCTCCAGGCCGAGGATGCGATCCAGCGGCTCGCCCCGTGCCGAAAGCATCAGCACCGGCAATTCCGGATGGTCGTTGCGCAATTGCTTGAGCAGCTCCAGGCCGCTGCCGTCGGGCAGCATCACATCAAGCACCACTGCTGCAGGGGCGCTGTCGGCCAGGGCTTTGCGCGCGCTCAAGCCGTCGTGGCAGGCGCGCACCTGGAAACCTTCCTGGCTCAGCCAACTGGTCAGCAGCTCACAGAGCTCCTGGTCATCATCTATCAGTAACAGCTCGCTCATGACTCACTCAATTTAGCCATTGTCGACGGCGACGGTGCCCACCGCTGGCGAAGATACCGCACAGCAGGGCGATCAGGGCGACGGCCGCTCCGGTGACAAACCACTGTTGTTGCTCGGTCAGCCAGCGGGTCAAGGCGCCGCCTTGTGATGCTTTGAGTTGCTGGGCCAGGCGTTGGTTCTCTTGGCGCAAGCGACTCAGTTGGGCACTTTCGCGGGCAGTGTCTGCGCTTTGCAATTGCTTGCTCAGTTCTTCACGCAGCCGTTCGCTTTCTTTCAAACGTTGCTGCAACTCGGTGATCTGGCTGCCGGCACTCAGGGACAGGGGCGTGGAACTGCCGGTGTTCGAGGTTTCTTCAGCGTGGGCGGTAGCCCCGATCGTTAACACGGCCAACAGACACAACTGACGTAAGCGCATCGGAACTCCTGATTCCACACGAATATTCAGAACGTTGTCGGCAGGTCACCGAGAATAATGAGCAATTAGGAGCGCGCCGAACCGAATAGGTTCGGCCCGGCCTTATTAAAGAAAGCGGTTCAAGGCAGGACTTGCTTGAACGGCTTGATCACCACATCAGCGTAGACGCCTGCTGCTACATACGGGTCGGCCTTGGCCCAGGCTTGGGCGTCGGCCAACGAGGCAAACTCGGCGACGATCAGGCTGCCGGTGAAGCCGGCGTCGCCCGGGTCGTTGCTGTCCACGGCTGGGTGTGGGCCGGCCAGCACGATGCGGCCTTCGGCTTGCAGCTGTTTCAGGCGTTCAACGTGGGCCGGGCGCACGGACAGGCGTTTTTCCAGCGAGTTGGCGACGTCGGTAGCAATGATGGCGTAGAGCATGTCAGTCCTCGGTTTTCGGCGTGGTAGGGGCGGTGTCATGCAGGTGGCGCGACAGATAGATACCCTGGCCGATCAGGAACAATACGGTCATGCCCAGGCTGCCGAAGACCTTGAAGTCGACCCAATAGGCCTGGAAGGTAAAGGCCACGAACAGGTTGGCGGCGCCGCAGAACAGGAAAAACACGATCCAGGCCACGTTCAAGCGTGTCCACACCGGGTCCGGCAGGGTCAGTGCATGGCCCATGATGCGCTTGATCAGCAGGCGATCACCGATGAAGTGGCTGCCGATGAAGACCAGGGCGAACAGCCAGTTCACCACGGGGGCTTTCCATTTAAGGAAGGTTTCGCTGTGGAAGGCCAGGGTCAGGCCACCGAATACCAGGCAGGCAATCAGGGTCAGCCATTGGCTTTTTTCCAGCTTGCGCTGGGAGATGAAGATGGCGCCGTAGACCACGATCGAGCTGATGATCAGCACGGCGGTGGCGCTGTAGATGCCCCCGAATGTCAGCTCGTGACCGGCGATATCAATGACCCTGGGGTCGAGTTTGGTAACGATGAAAAACAGCAACAGCGGGATGAAGTCGATGAATTGTTTCACAGTAAGAGCCAGAAGCTGGATGTGGCGGCATAATAACAAACATCCTTGGTTGCGATAGCGCCAGCTGACTTGAGGTTACACACCCCCGTGAATGTTGATTTGCACTGCCACAGCACGGCCTCCGACGGCGCCCTGGCGCCCGCGGTACTGGTTGCGCGTGCGTTTGAAAAAGGCGTGCGAGTCCTGTCTTTGACCGACCACGACACCCTCGAAGGCCTCGATGAAGCCCGTACGGCCGCGCATGCGTTGGGCATGCAACTGGTCAACGGCGTGGAATTGTCCTGTACCTGGGGCGGCGCCACCATTCATGTGCTCGGTTACGGTTTTGATCAGAACGCCGCGCCGTTGGTCGAGGCCATTGCCCAATTGCACGATGGCCGCTGGCTGCGGTCCGAAGAAATAAGCCGCAAGCTCAGCCTTAAAGGCATGCCCAATGCCCTGGAGGGCGCCCGCGCCATCCAGCAGGAACTGGGCGACAGCGGCAACGCCCCAGCCCGTCCGCACTTTGCCGACTGGATGGTGCGTGAAGGTTTTGTAAAGGATCGCGCCGAGGCCTTTCGCAAATGGCTGGGCGCCGGCAAGTTGGGTGACGTCAAGCAACACTGGCCGACCCTGGAAGACACCGTCGCCACTCTGCGGGCCGCTGGGGCCTGGGTCAGCCTGGCGCATCCGTGGCATTACGATTTCACCCGCAGCAAGCGCCGCAAGCTGATTGCCGACTATATTGGAGCGGGCGGCCACGCTATCGAAGTGGTCAACGGGCACCAACCCGCCGATCAGGTGGGCAGCCTGGCGATACTTGCTCGCGAATTTGGTCTGCTGGTCAGCGCCGGCAGTGACTTTCATGGCCCAGGCGGCTGGTCCGAGATTGGCGAGTATCGCCAGGTACCGGAAGATCTGCCGCTGTTGTGGGGGCGATTCAAGCATGACCCCATTATTGCCACCGTCTGAACAGGTAGAACACGTGAGTCAATTCTTCCAGATTCATCCGGAAAACCCTCAAGCGCGCCTGATTAAACAGGCCGTGGAGATCATCCGCGCCGGCGGCGTGGTGATCTACCCAACCGACTCGTCCTACGCCATTGGTTGCCAAATCGGCGACAAGAACGCGGTGGAACGGGTCAGACGCCTGCGTGACCTGGACAAGAATCACAACTTCGCACTGATTTGCAGCGACCTGTCCCAACTTGGGCTGTTTGCGAAGGTCGACACCGGCACCTTCCGTCTGCTCAAGGCCCATACGCCGGGGCCCTACACCTTTATCCTCAACGCCACCCGCGAAGTACCGCGTTTGTTGCTGCACCCCAAAAAGCGCACCATCGGCCTGCGTGTGCCGGAGCATCCGATTGCCCTGGCGTTGCTGGCTGAACTGGGCGAGCCGCTGATGAGTGTGTCGTTGATCCTGCCCGGTGAAGAAGAGCCGCTGTACGACCCGTACGAAATGCGCCGCCTGCTGGAAAAACACGTCGACTTGATCATCGACGGTGGCTACGGCGGCAACAAGGCCTCCACCGTGATCAACCTGGCCGACGGCGAGCCGGAAGTGGTGCGTGTGGGTTGCGGCGATCCGACGCCGTTCATGGTCGAGGCCTGAATGTCGGTCGTCGAAACCGTCGACAGCCAGGCCGGCGCCCAGCAGGAACTGCCGTTTGCCATGGTCTATGGCCAGGCGGTCCTGGAAATGCCGCTGGACCTGTACATCCCGCCGGACGCCCTGGAAGTGTTCCTTGAAGCCTTCGAAGGCCCGCTGGACTTGCTGCTGTACCTGATCCGCAAGCAGAACATCAATATCCTCGACATCCCGGTGGCGGAAATCACTCGCCAGTACATGGGGTATGTCGAGCTGATGCAGACCGTGCGCCTGGAGCTGGCCGCCGAGTACCTGGTGATGGCCGCGATGCTCGCCGAGATTAAGTCGCGCATGCTGTTGCCGCGCTCGGAGACCATCGAAGCCGAAGAGGACGACCCGCGCGCCGAACTGATCCGTCGCCTGCAAGAGTACGAACGTTTCAAGGCCGCCGCCGAAGGCATCGACGGCCTGAGCCGCGTTGGCCGTGACGTGGTCGTGCCCAAGCTCGACGCCCCGGAAGCCCGGGCGCGCAAGCTGCTGCCGGATGTGAGCCTGGAAGAATTGCTGATGTCCATGGCCGAAGTGCTGCGCCGGGGCGACATGTTTGAAAGCCACCAGGTCAGTCGCGAGGCGCTGTCGACCCGCGAGCGCATGAGCGATGTACTCGAACGTCTCAAGGGCGGCGGGTTTGTACCCTTTGTCGAGTTATTCACCAAAGAAGAAGGGCGCCTGGGGGTGGTGGTGACCTTTATGGCGATCCTTGAGCTGGTCAAGGAATCCTTGGTCGAGCTGGTCCAGAATGAGCCTTTTGCGGCTATCCACGTGCGGGCGCGAGCCGAATAACGAGCTGAATCGATGAATTTGACTGAACCCCGCGAACTGGCGCCGCTGCTGGAAGCCTTTCTCCTGGCCTCGGGTAAACCGCAATCCCTTGAGCGCCTGTTCGAACTCTTTGAAGAGGCCGAGCGCCCCGAGCCACCGGTGTTCAAGAAGGCATTGGAGATCCTGCGCAAGTCCTGCGATGGCCGCGCCTTTGAGCTGCGCGAAGTGGCGTCGGGTTATCGCCTGCAGATCCGTGAGAAGTTTTCCCCCTGGGTCGGCCGTCTGTGGGAAGAGCGTCCACAGCGTTATTCGCGGGCGATGCTGGAGACCATGGCGCTGATCGCCTATCGCCAGCCAATCACCCGGGGCGAAATCGAGGACGTGCGCGGTGTGGCGGTCAACAGCCATATCGTCAAGACATTGCTGGAACGTGAGTGGATCCGCATCGTCGGCTACCGCGATGTGCCCGGCAAACCGGCGATGTTTGCCACCACCAAGGTGTTCCTCGACCACTTCAACCTGAAAAACCTGGATGACCTGCCGCCGCTCGCCGAACTGCGCGAGATGGAGGCCGAACCGGTATTGGATTTCGACGACGCACCGGTTCCTGCCAGCCTGCAGGAACTCGCCGACGCCACGGCCGAGCCGGAAGAGCCGAAGGACGAGACCAGTTTCCATACGTTGTTGCTCGAATTGGACGACATGGAGCAGGGGATCAAGACCGACTTCGATGACTTGCTGCGTGACGGTGCGAGTGAACCGCAAACCCAGGTGAACGGTGAAACCGCGCCCGAGGTCGAAGTTGAACCGGAACCGGAACCGGAACCGGAACCGGAACCGGAACCGGAAGCCGAGCCAGAACCGGAGCCCGAGGACGACATCCTTGGCGTGGCTGAAGCCCGCGAGAAACTCCTGGCTGCCGTCGCCGCCCTCGAACAACCGCCGTTGAGCGACGAGGAAGACGAAGCCCGGGCGCTGGCCGAGGCCATCGAAAACGAACGCCGCCAACTCGAAGACTGACGCACTTCGATGTGGGAAGGGGCTTGCCCCCGATAGCAGTGCCCCAGTGACAAAAATGCAGGCTCACACACTGCATCGGGGGTAAGCGCCCTTGCCACATTGGATCTCCATTGTCTGGATTGTCTGGGAGAAAACATGAGTTCCACCAAAGACCCGTGCATCAGCATCTGCAAATTCAGCGACGATATCTGCGTCGGCTGTGGCCGCAGCAAGCGCGAAATCCGCGCCTGGAAGAAGCTCGACAAGGTCGACAAGCGCACGGTATTGGCCGAAGCCGAGCTGCGCCTGTTGGCGTTGGGCGCCACCGGTCGGCGGAAAAGCAAATGACTGCGCCTTAATCGACTAGTCTGTGATGCGCAACGCGCGCCATGCGCGTATGATTCGCGACCCTTTGGCGACGTATTCGCCCAAAGCCCCGCTTTCAACACTCCTCAGGCCACGCCTGAATCGACCCACCGGGAGGTGCTTAAGATGAACGACCAAGACCAGAACGACAGCCAGGAAATCGGCCCAGCAGGCGAAAAACTGCAAAAGGTGCTGGCGCGTATCGGCGTGGGCTCGCGCCGCGACGTCGAAGCCTGGATCACCCAGAAGCGCATCAAGGTCAACGGCGTTGAAGCCACCCTTGGCCAGCGCGTCGACCTGCACGATGCAATCACCATTGATGGCAAGGTCATCAAGCGTGAAGAGGCCGCCGAATCGGTGCGCCGCGTCATCATGTACAACAAGCCTGACGGCGAGATCTGCACCCGTGACGACCCGGAAGGCCGTCCGACCGTGTTCGACAAAATGCCCAAGCCGAAAGAAGGCCGCTGGATCAACATCGGCCGTCTGGACATCAACACCACCGGTTTGCTGATGTTCACCACCGACGGCGAGCTGGCCAACCGCCTGATGCACCCGTCCTACGAGATGGACCGTGAATACGCCGTGCGTGTACGCGGTGAAGTCGATGACGAGATGATCGAGCGCTTGAAAGCGGGCGTCGTCCTTGAAGACGGCCCGGCCAAGTTCACCGACATCAAGCAGGCACCAGGCGGCGAAGGTTTCAACCATTGGTACCACTGCGTGGTGATGGAAGGCCGTAACCGTGAAGTGCGTCGCCTGTGGGAATCCCAGGGCCTGGTAGTCAGCCGCCTGAAACGCGTGCGTTTCGGCCCGGTGTTCTTGAACTCCGACCTGCCGATGGGCCGCTGGCGCGAAATGAGCCAGTACGAGGTCGATATCCTCAGCGCTGAAGTTGGCCTGACGCCGGTTGCCATGCCGCAGATGAACGCCAAGAGCAAAGACAAGCTTGAGCGTATGCAGCGTAAATCGTCGCGTCCTGTGGCCCGTACCGAACGTGTTGCCCGCACCCTGCGCCCTGCGCTGAACGCGCCGGCCACCGGCGGTCGCATCTCGCGTGAGCCGCACATCGAAGGCGAGCGTCGCCCAACCGCGCCGTCCCGCCAGGAAGGCGAGCGTGGCCCTCGCACCCCGCGTCCTGCGCGTGGCGGCGAAGCACCAAGCGGCGGCCGCGGCAACCGTGGTGAAGGCCGTGGTGCTCCGGCATCCGACCGCCCAGCCGACAGCGCCAGCACCAAGCGTCCAGCCAAGCCGGCAGCGAACAAGCGTCCTGGGCCGAAACTGGTCGCGGACGAGCCGTCGGGCAAGCGCCGTGGCGCCCCGGCCGGTTCGGGCCAGCGTCCTGGTTTTGGTCGCAAGAAGCCGCAGTGATGTAAGTGCTGCACAAAAAAACGCCAACCCTCGGGTTGGCGTTTTTTTTGCCATGAAATACGGTCAAAAATGTGGGAGCGGGCTTGCTCGCGAATGCGGTGCATCAGTCAGTACATCGGGTGACTGACACTGCGCATTCGCGAGCAAGCCCGCTCCCACATTTGTATCTCCAGTGTTTCTGAATTTTGTGCTCAGAACGCAAACGTTCCATCAAACACCGGCTTGTCATCCAGCGCCAACACGCCGCTGGCAAAGATCAAATCCAGGTGATGACTGCCTTTCTGCCCGCCGCCCAAGCCCAGGTGCAAGCCGCAATGGCGCTCCTCGAACCCGGCATTGCGCGCGTACAAATCCTTGACCCCTTCATTGGTGCCAATCCCCAGCTCTTCCACGCGACGGTTAGACGGGTTGGCATTCAAGTACTTGTTGAAATCGTCCGCCAAGCCCGGCACATCGCTGGCCACGCTGCAAATCGTCGAGTTCTCGATCCACAGCTCCAGCGGTGATTGCAGTACGCCGTATTTGCGCGCAAACGGGATGGTGCTCAGAAACGTGCCGACAAACCGCACCTGGCCGTTGATGGCCTCGCTGTGCGTGGCGATCTCGCCCGGCGCCAGGTCATGGTTGCCGACGCCATTGATATTGGTCCACTTCTTGATGCTGCTCATCGGCGCTTCCAGGCGCGAGCCGTGTTTGTCGGTAAAGCTCAGCACGTTGGCCTGGGACATGCGTCGGATCAGCGTGGCGTTGAGGTCGGCAATGCGTTGCGGCTCGACGCTGAAGGTGTCGTAGAAATAGTCGCCGTAATCCTTGAACAGCAGGGATTTCTTCCAGTGCTCGGCCATCACCTCCTGCAGGGCGCGGATAAAGTCCGGGCCTTCGGCGCGTGGGTTGGGCAGGGTCGAGGAATCGTAGAGAAACAGGTACAGGTCACAGGTTTCGATGGCCTGGGCCAGGGTGTCGCTGGCGGCCAGGTCCAGGCGCTGCAACTGGAAATTGAATCGGGCGGCGCTGCCGTGGGTGATCGCCTGGGCAATGGCGTCATAGCGCTCGGTGTGGCCCAGCAGCACGGTTGGGCGGCTCAGGCCATCGAGGGCCGGGTGATGCGCAAGGTAGTAGAGAAAGTGTTCGACGGCGCGGGCCTTGTCCATGACGTGTGTCCTTCTGTGCCTGGGGTAAGGGGGCAGGTGCCGTGCACAACACCTGCCGGTTGCCTGCCGGGTATTAGAAAGGCCACATCGCGGTGCCAAAGGGCACAACGGCATCAGCTTGCATCATTTCAACGGCGGCCTCATGGGTCGGCGCTTCAAACCAATCGTCGAGTTGCAGTTCGGTTTCCAGGTCGTTTTCCAGTGCTTGCATGGTGTATCTCCTAGAGGACGTTGTTTGAGAACGGCTTGCCAACGGGCTTCGCTGGCAAGTGAAAGAACCTAGGAGAGTGTGTTTCAGAATGCAAAATATTTATTGACACGGTCTCATTTGGATTTTTTCTTCTGTTTTTTAGCGGCGGTTTTTTATTCAGAAAAAACAACGGACTGGCGAAGCTAATTTGTAGGATTTGTCATACTGACATTTTTCCGTTTTCTTACGGATCAAGCGCGGCTGTAACGCTTATTTTCCGGGCTGTAACGATTAATTTACGATAAACACGCGCGCTCATTGAGCACCCTGGTGCTGTAAGGAATGCCTGACAGATTGTCACAGGCGCGCCCCGAGGGCGGCCCGAAGCTGTCGAGCGGTGTACAATGCGCCGCGTTTTACTGTGACTCCCTTGCGTACCTACGCAAAAGGCCAAGACCTCAGGGTTTATCCACCCTGATCACTCCGCCTGGCCACGAGCCGGACGGGTTCGATTTCGTCACAGATAAAAACAAACAGGTGACGCATGACCGTTAGAAAGACGCTGTACTCCTGGTGCCTGCGCTGGGGTTTGAGCGGCGCTGCTTGAGTCGAGATTCAAGGCAGCAACGTGCATTCAACATCATCAAACCTTGCGTGAGACCCTTTTCATGAGTGGACCCCATTCCTCTTCAGGCGAGCTGAAACGCGGCCTGAAAAATCGGCATATCCAGTTGATCGCCCTCGGTGGCGCCATCGGCACCGGCCTGTTCCTGGGCTCGGCCGGGGTGCTTAAATCAGCCGGGCCGTCGATGATCCTGGGCTACGCCATCTGCGGCTTTATCGCCTTCATGATCATGCGCCAGCTCGGCGAGATGATCGTCGAAGAGCCGGTCGCCGGCTCCTTCAGCCACTTTGCCCATAAGTACTGGGGCGGTTTCGCCGGCTTCCTGTCGGGCTGGAACTGCTGGATTCTGTACATTCTGGTGGGCATGTCGGAGCTGACGGCGGTCGGCAAATACGTGCACTACTGGTGGCCGGAGATCCCGACCTGGGTCTCGGCGGCAGCGTTCTTCGTGCTGATCAATATGATCAACCTGGCCAACGTCAAAGTCTTCGGCGAGGCCGAGTTCTGGTTTGCCATCATCAAGGTAGTGGCCATCGTCGGCATGATCGCCCTGGGCAGCTACCTGCTGGTCAGCGGCAGTGGCGGGCCGCAAGCCTCGGTGAGCAACCTGTGGGACCACGGCGGTTTCTTCCCGCATGGCGTCAGCGGTTTGGTGATGGCCATGGCGATCATCATGTTCTCGTTCGGCGGCCTGGAGATGCTCGGTTTTACCGCAGCCGAAGCTGACCAGCCGCGAACCGTGATCCCAAAAGCGATCAATCAGGTGATCTACCGCATCCTGATTTTCTACATCGGCGCGCTGGTGGTGCTGTTGTCGCTGACACCGTGGGACAGCCTGCTGGCAACCCTCAATGCGTCCGGCGATGCCTACAGCGGCAGCCCGTTCGTGCAGGTGTTTTCGATGCTGGGCAGCAACACTGCCGCGCACATCCTTAACTTTGTGGTGCTGACCGCAGCGCTGTCGGTGTACAACAGCGGCACCTACTGCAACAGCCGCATGCTGCTGGGTATGGCCGAGCAGGGCGATGCGCCCAAAGCCCTGGCGAAGATCGACAAGCGTGGCGTACCGGTGCGTTCGATCCTCGCGTCGGCGGCGGTCACCCTGGTGGCGGTGCTGATGAATTACCTGATCCCGCAACACGCGCTCGAGCTGCTGATGTCGCTGGTCGTGGCCACGCTGGTGATCAACTGGGCGATGATCAGCTTCTCGCACGTAAAATTCCGCCAGCACATGGACCGCACCGGCCAGGTGCCGCTGTTCAAAGCGCTGTGGTACCCGTACGGCAACTACGTTTGCCTGGCGTTCGTGGCGTTTATCCTGGTGATCATGCTGATGATTCCGGGCATTCAGGTCTCGGTGTACGCGATTCCGGTATGGGTGGCGTTCATGGGGCTGTGCTACTGGATCAAGAACAAGCGCAGCGCTGAAGCGGCGTTGACCACGGCGAGTGCGGCGTTGAAGTAAGCCGTGTTGCCTCAACAGAAAACCCGGCGCCTTGCCGGGTTTTTTGTCGGCGCCGACAGGGTAGACTCGCGCCTTCTTTTTCATCGACCCTTGCCCGGAGGCTTCATGCAGCACATCGATATCGACGGCGGCAGCTTGCAGCGCGATGAGGTGCAAGACCTGATCGACCAGCACCGCGGGCCGTTGCGCTTGATGGGCGTCGATTTGAGCGGGGCAGACCTGTCGCGGATGGTGCTGGAGCATTGGGTGTTCGAGCGCTGCACACTGGCGCAAACCTCTTTTCTCGGTGCGCGCCTGGAAGGCACGCAGTGGAAAAGTTGCCGGGCCGGGCACGCCGTGTTCGAGGCGGCCAACCTGCTCGAGGCGCAATTGATCAGCTGCGACCTGAACAACACCCGTTGGCAGCGCAGCAAGTTATCCCAAGCCAATTTCACGCAGTGCAAACTGACGGGCGCCAACTTCACCCATTGCGCGTCCCTGGGCCTGAGCTTCAGCGAAACCTTGCTCAACAGCGCGTTCTTGTCCGGCCTGTCGTTTGCCCGAACCGTGCTCAATAATCTGGATTTTTCCGACAGCGACTTGTCGGATGCAGACTTTCGCAAGGCCGAACTGATCGACTGCAGCCTCGCCCACGCCCGCATCAACGGTGCCAATTTTGCCGGCGCTGACTTGCGGGGCGCGGATTTGAGCGGCTTTCGCCTCAATGATGCCAAACTGTTCAAAGGCGCCGTGATTTCCAAAGCCCAGGCGTCGATGTTGTTATCCGAATTGGGCTTGTCCGTTGCCTAAGGTTTTTGAGTGATGCTGGTAATTTCCAACAACGTGCACCTGCCCGATGCCGAGATCGAGCTGACCGCCATCCGCGCCCAGGGCGCCGGTGGGCAGAACGTCAATAAGGTATCGAGCGCGGTGCACCTGCGGTTTGATATTCCGGCGTCGTCGTTGCCGGACTTTTACAAGGAACGGCTGCTGGCGCTGCGCGACAGCCGTATCACCAGTGAAGGCGTGCTGGTGCTCAAGGCCCAGCAATACCGGACCCAGGAACAGAATCGCGCGGATGCGCTGGAGCGCCTGGTGGAGTTGATCCTCAGCGCCACCAAGGTCGAGAAGAAGCGCCGCCCGACCAAGCCCACCCTGGGCTCGAAGAAGCGCCGCCTGGAATCCAAGACCAAGCGCGGCAGCATCAAGGCCGGGCGCGGCAAGGTCGACTTTTAAGCGTCGCGCGCTTCGCGGGCCTTGGGCGCTTGCCGATACAGGTACAGGCTCAGCAGCAAGCCACCTGCGGCGGCGAGCGCGGCGAACAGAAAGATTGAGGCAAAGCCGAAACCCGCCGCCACCGCACCCGCCAACGGGCCGGTGATGCCCAACGACAAGTCGATAAACAGCGAATAAGCCCCCACTGCCGAGCCCCGGCTGGAGGCTGGCACCAGGTTGACCGCCTCCACCCCCAACGCCGGAAACACCAGGGAAAAGCCGAACCCGCTCAACGCCGCACCGGCCAGGGCGAGGTGGGCGTCAGGGGCCAGCCACAGCAACAGCAACCCGAGGATTTCCACGGACAGGCAAGCAATCGCCACGCGAAAGCCGCCGATCCGGTTGATCAAATTGCCGAACAGCAGGCGCGCGCCGATGAAGCTGGCGCCGAACAGGCTCAGTGCCCACACGGCGTTGTCCCAGTGCTGGGTGGTGTAATACAGGGTGATAAAGGTGGCGATGGTGCCAAAGCCGATCGAGCCCAGGGCCAACGCGCAGCCGTGGGGCAGCACGCGGCCCAGCACGTTCATGAACGGCAGGCGCACACCGGCCACAATCGGCGCTGCGACTTTATTCCAGGCCAGAAACACGCCGAGCACCGCCAGCAGAATGATGCTGACGCCCATGCTCCACAATCCGAAATGGCTCACCAGCACCACCCCAAGCGGTGCGCCGACGGCCAGTGCGCCGTAACTGGCGATGCCGTTCCATGAAATGACTTTGGCGGTATTGGCCGCGCCGACCCGGCCAATGCCCCAGCCGATGGCGCCCGAACCCACCAGGCTTTCGGCGCTGCCGAGCACCAGTCGGCCGATGAGCAGGCTGATCAGGCTGACAGCCGGCAGGCTCGAAAACCACGCGGCAAGCAACATGAATACGCCACTCAGGCCGCAGCCCACCAGGCCGATCAACACCGCGCGCTTGCTGCCCAGGTTGTCGATGATTTTGCCGGCATACGGGCGGCTCAGCAGCGTGGCCAGGTACTGCACGCTGATCACCAGGCCGGCAATCACCGCGCCGTAGCCCAGTTCACTGTGGACATAGCCTGGCAACACGGCCAGGGGAATGCCGATATTGAGGTAACCGATAAAGGTAAACAGCACGATGGAAACGACTTGCAGCGTGACCGCCATGGGGCGCTGGGTATCTGGCATGGGAGAGGTCCACTGTCGCAGCAGGTAAAGATAGGCTGCTAATGATACCGGCGCTGACGCCTCGCGGGGCGGCAAAACGCAAAAACTTCAGATTACCGACAGATCAGGGTTTGGCAGGCGTCAGCATTTGCGTGGTCACCAGGGCGGCCAGGGCGTTTTCCTGGGTGCCGAAGCGCTCGAGCAGTAGCGCCTGTTTTTCAGGGCTGAGGCGGTGCCACACGTCGATCATTTGCAGCGCTGCGTCGAGTACAGCGGCGTCGGGGGTGTCGGGGAGGGTATCAGTCATGGCGGGCATCTCGGGTGATTCAGGCAGTGTGGAAAGCGCTCAAAGGTGCGCTTTCCACACGGTCTGGTACGGCGTCAGTCCTGGCTTTTGCTGTCGACTGGTTGTGCTTCTTTGGTCTCAGGCTGTTTGTCGCTGGCTTGCTGCGGTGTTGGCTGCTCTGTTGGGTGCAGGCTTGGGAAGGGGAGATTAGGTATCTCGTGCATCGTCGTCGCTCCTCGCAAGGTCTGTTTAATCAATCGCAGTGTGATTGCGCGCTCTCAAAAAGCCTTGGCAGGATACAGCACTGAAAATGACAAAAAGAATTTTATGTCGACGTATGTACGAATTTTCATTCTTTAGGCAAGTGACAAGAGGTCACACCTCTAAGGACGCCCCTTAAAAGGCGCCCTGTTCAAAAAGGGACTTTGCCCAAGATCATGTCGCGGTACATCACAAAGTCGCCCAAGAGGCTGTAGAGCGGGTGTTGGAAGGTCGCCGGGCGGTTCTTTTCGAAGAAGAAGTGGCCGATCCAGGCGAAGCTGTAACCGGCGATGGGCAACGCCAGCAGCAGCCCCATCGAACCTTTGCCGATGGCGTACGCCAGGATGCCAATCACCAGCGTGGTGCCGATGAAGTGCAAGCGCCGGCATGTGCTGTTGCCGTGTTCACTCAGGTAGTAAGGATAGAACTCGGCGAAGCTATTGAATTGTTTGACGTTTTCCACGTTGGCCGGCCCTTGGGTGGTTGTACCGCCTTACAGATGTTCGGCGGGGAGCTTATTTGAGTCTAGAGTGATCAGTGGTAACAGCCAGTGACAATAGATGCCACTTTAGTATCCTTGGCTTCCTGGCTGCCGTTAAGCCTGCTTTTTTAAGAAGACGCCATGAGCGAACGAACAACTTCTGCAAGCTGGGCGATGGGGATAGTCAAGGCGTTGGAAATGGACGGCCTGGACTGCCGAGTGCTGTTCAAGCAGTTGGGCCTGGACTACGCCGCCCTCAGTGACCCTGACGCGCGTTTCCCTCAGGACTCGATGACGCGGCTGTGGCAACGGGCAGTTGAGCTGTCGGGCAACCCGGCGATCGGCCTGAACATGGGCAAGGTTGTTCGCCCGGCGTCGTTTCATGTGGCCGGTTATGCGCTGATGTCCAGCAACACGTTGGCCGAGGGCTTTATGCGCCTGGTGCGTTATCAGCGCATCATCGCCGAAAGTGCCGACTTGAGCTTCCGACTCTTACCTGAAGGCTATGCGCTGATTCTGACGGTGCACGGCGACCACTTGCCACCGACTCGCCAGAGCGCCGAAGCCTCGCTGGCCAGTGCTTTGGCATTGTGCGGCTGGCTGACCGGCCGCACCTTGCAACCGCGCAAAGTGCTGCTGCAAGGCGATCAGCCGGCGGACCTGACGCCTTACAAACAAGCCTTCCATGCACCCCTGGAATTCAACGCACCCTATGACGCGCTGATTTTTGAGCAGGCCGACATGGATGCGCCGTTGCCCACGGCGAACGAAGCCATGGCGTTGCTGCATGATCGGTTTGCCGGTGAATACCTCGCGCGTTTTTCCGAGAGCCGCGTGACCCACAAGGCGCGGCAAGTGCTGTGCCGTCTGCTGCCCCAGGGCGAACCCAAACGCGAAGTGGTCGCCCAGACCTTGCACCTGTCCCAGCGCACCTTGCAGCGGCGCTTGCAGGAGGAGGGCACCAGTTTCCAGACATTGCTCGACGACACCCGCCGCGAACTCGCCGAGCAGTACCTGGCGCAGCCGAGCATGACCCTGCTGGAAATTGCCTACCTGTTGGGGTTCGCCGACCCGAGCAATTTTTTCCGCGCGTTCCGCCGTTGGTTCGATGCCACGCCCGGCGAATACCGGGCGCGGTTGCTCGAGGCGTCGACGGTCAGTGCCGCCAAAACGCCGGAATGCACAGAACAAAGACTGTAATGATCTCCAGTCGGCCCAGCAGCATGCCGAACGACAGGATCCACTTGGCCGCATCCGGCAGGCTGGCGAAGTTACCGGCCGGGCCGATGGTTTCGCCCAGGCCCGGGCCCACGCCGGAAACGGTGCTGGCCGCGCCAGTCAATGCGGTCATCCAGTCCAGCCCCAGCAGCGACAGTGCCAGGGCAATGGCGCAGATGGTGATGGCGAAGAAGAACGAAAAGGTCAGGATCGAACGCACGATCTCTTCGTCGAGGCGGTGGCCGTTGTACTTCTGCTTGATCACCGCGCGCGGGTGAATCAGCTGGTTCAAGTTGGCCTTGAGCAGGATATAGGCAACCTGGAAGCGGAAGATCTTGATCCCGCCCGCCGTGGAGCCCGAGCAGCCGCCAACAAAGCCCAGGTAGAAGAACAGCATGAGTGAGAAGTTGCCCCAGATGCTGTAGTCCCCGAGTGCAAAACCGGTCGTCGTCACCACCGACGTGACGTTCACCGCCACGTGGCGCAGCGCATCGAACCACGGCAGGTCGGTGGTCCACCAGTACCAGGTGCCCAGTACCAGCCAGGTCACCAGCAGCAACCCGAGCAAGCCTTGCACCTGTTGATCCTTGATCAGCGCCCGACGGTTGCCGCGCAAGGTGGCGACATACAGGGTGAAGGGCAAGCTGCCGAGGATCATCACCACCACGGCGACCCAGTGCACCGCCGGTTGTTTCCAGTGGGCCAGGGACTCATCGGAGGTGGAAAACCCGCCGGTGGAAATAGCCGACATCGCGTGGTTGATCGCATCGAACAAGCCCATCCCGGCCCACCAGAACGCCAGGCTGCCGAGGATGGTGATGCCCACATACGCGGCCACAATCAGGCGCGCCACCATGTGCGAGCGCGGCATGACTTTTTCCGAGCGATCCGAGGACTCGGTCTGGAACAGGCGCATGCCACCAATGCGCAGCAGTGGCAGGATCGCCACCGCCATGCCGATAAAGCCGATGCCGCCCAGCCAGTGCAGCAGCGAGCGCCACATCAGGATGCCCGGTGACATGCTGTCCAGCCCGCTCAAGACGGTGGAGCCGGTGGCGGTAATGCCCGACATGCTTTCGAAAAAGGAGTCGGAGTAGCTGATGTGCTGGGTCAGTAAAAACGGCAGCGCGGCGAACACGCAGACCACCAGCCAACTGCTGACGGTCAGCAGGTACATGTCTCGGGGGCGCAGGTGCACGTGTTCGGGGCGGCCAGGAATGACCAGCGCCAGACCTGCGAGAAAGGTGATCAGGCTGGCCCACAGAAACGAGGGCAGGTCGCTGGTGCGTTCGAAAATCACCAGGGTGGCCATCGGAATGACCATGGCGATCGCGAGGGTGATCAGGAAGATGCCGATGATGAAACCGATGATGCGTAGGGTCGGCAACGCCATGAAGAAAGCTCGGGTGTTGGGAGAGTGGCGCCATTCTACCCGCGGTGCAGGGCTTGTAAACCGGGGCTTGGGAGCGACGTCGATCAAATGTGGGGTTTGTGGTGGTCATCGGGCTCCATATAGGCGGGCATAAAAAAGGCGACCCGAAGGTCGCCTCATTCAACGCGGCACGGATCAGAACTCGTGGTCAGCGTTATCCGGGTTCAAGTCGCTGATACCCAGCTTGCCCGCCGCCGCTTCAATCGAACCGGTCTGCTTGACCAGCGCGGCGATGGCGTCACGCACGATCTGGTTGCCTGCGTCGTTACCCGCGGCGATCAGTTGGTCGTAGTGCTCGCCCTTGTTGGCGTGGTCAACCATGACCTGGATCTTCGCTTCGGTCGACGCCAGGTCAGCCTTCAGCGTGGTGTCGGCGGCCGGATCAGCTTTGGCCACCAGGGACGACAAGCTCGGCCCCGTCATCTTGGTGCCGTCAGTGCGGGTGTACTCGCCCAGGTAAACGTTACGAATACCCTTGGCATCGTAGAAGTGCGAGTTGTGGGTGTTGTCGCTGAAGCAGTCCTGCTCGTCTTCCGGCGAGTTGGCTTCCAGGGACACCTTCATGCGCTCACCGGCCAGCTCGCCGAGGGACAGGCTGCCCATGCCGAACAACATTTTGCGCAGGCCGTCGGTGGCCGGTTCGGCCTCCAGGGTGGCGCGGTAGTTGTCTTCGACGTTGGGTTTCCAGTTGCCGACCATTTCTTCCAGGTCGCTGACCAGCAGCTGAGTCACCGCGCGCAGGTAGGTGCGACGACGCTCGTTGTTGCCGCCGGTGGCACCGTCACCGGTCATGTAGTCCGACGCAGGGCGGTTGCCCGCGCCTGGGCCGGTGCCGTTGAGGTCCTGGCCCCACAGCAGGAACTCGATGGCGTGGTAGCCGGTGGCGACGTTGGCCTCGGAACCGCCCAGCTCATTGAGGCTGGCGAGTTTTTCCGGGGTGATTTCTTTCACGTCGACCTTGTCTTCGCCCACTTGGATCTCGGTGTTGGCGATGATGTTGGCGTTGGCGCCTGGGTTACCCAGGGCGTGTTCGTAGGATTTGTCGACATAGTCGATCAGGCCTTCGTCCAGCGGCCAGGCGTTAACTTGGCCTTCCCAGTCGTCGATGATGGTGTTGCCGAAGCGGAACACTTCGCTCTGCAGGTACGGCACGCGCGAGGCGATCCAGGCGGTACGGGCCGCTTTGAGGGTGTCGTCGTTCGGATTGGCGAGGAAGGTGTCGATTGCGGTTTGCAGGGTTTTTGCGGTGGATTCGGCATCGCTGTACACCGCGAACACCATGTCAGCGTAATGCGCGACCACGGCCTTGGCGGCCGCTTCGTCGACCTGGCCTGCTGGGGTGGCAGCCGCTGGAGCGGTGGTGCTGGCAGCCGGGGTCGGCGCTTGGGGCGCGGCGGCCTTGTCTTTACCTTCGCCGCAACCGGCGAGAGAAATGGCAATGGCCAGCAGACTGGCGGTGGCCAGGGGCATACGAATCATGGCGAACATCCTGCTTCGGTTGTTGATAGGGCGCGCGGAGGAGCGCAAAAACTGCGACATAATGCGAAAGATTTGCATTTTGTGTAAAGGTTTATACGAGGGAAATATTTAGTATTGTTTTGAGCGATCAGAGAATCGCCGCGTTGTTGCGCTCGGACTGTTTCAGATACGCCGCCAACTCCCGCGCTGGCAGCGGTTTGCTGTAGTGATAGCCCTGGCCCTCGTGGCAGCCCTCGGAAATGATGTAGGCCTCTTGCTTGGCGGTTTCCACGCCTTCGGCGATCACCTGCATGCCCAGGCTTTTGCCCAGTTGGATAATGGCGCGCACGATGGTTGCGTCGTCGTCGTCATCGAGCAGGTCCTGGACGAAGCTCTTGTCGATCTTGATCTTGTCCAGTGGCAGGCTTTTCAGGTAGCTGAGGGACGAATAGCCGGTGCCGAAGTCATCAATCGCAATCAGCGCCCCGGAACGGCGCAGGCTCAGCAAGTGCTGGGCGGCGGTGCTGATGTCTTCCATCAGGCCGGTCTCGGTCACTTCCAGTTCAAGGCTGCGCGGCGGCAGGCGGTAAATCTGCATCAGGTTGTTGACCACCCGCGGCAGCTCGGTGTGGTGCAACTGCACGGTGGACAGGTTGACCGCCATGCGCAGGGTGGTGAAGCCCAGGTCATGCCATTCGCGCAATTGCCGGCAGGCCTGGTCGAGTACCCATTCGCCAATCGGAATAATGGTGCCGTTCTGTTCGGCCAACGGGATGAACAAATCGGGCGGCACCAGGCCGTGTTCCGGATGCTGCCAGCGGATCAAGGCTTCCACGCCCACCACGCGGTGGTCGCGGTAGCTGATCTGCGGTTGGTAGACCAGGTGAAACTGGTCGCGGCTGAGGGCGTCGCGCAGGTCTTTTTCCAGCTCGCGGCGTCGGCGCATTTCACTGTCGACGCTGGCGATATAGAACTGATAGCGGTTGCGCGAGCGGCTCTTGGCCAGGGTCATGGTCTGTTCGGCTTTTTGCAGCAGCTTCTCGGTGCTGTCGCCGTCTTCCGGGAACAACGTGATGCCGATGGTCGCACGCAGGCGAATCTGCTCATGCTCGAGGGCAAATTCGGCTTCCAGGTCATCCAGGATGCTTTGTGCCAGTTCGGCGGCTTCGTAAGGTTGGTCGATATCCGCCTGCACCAGCGCGAACTGATCGCCGCCCAGCCGGGCCAGGGCGCCGAGGCGGCCGCTGTGGGCGCGCAAGCGATCGGCCAGGGCCAGCAGCAGTTTGTCGCCGGCCTGATAAGTGAACTGTTCGTTGACGCTTTTGAAGTCATCCAGGCCTACGCACAACACCGCAACGCGGCGCTGTCGGCGGCCGGCGTCGATCAGGATCTTGTCCAGTTGCTCCTGCAATTTCTGGCGATTGGGCAGGCCGGTGAGGAAGTCGTACTGGGCCATGCGCAGCAGGCTCGATTCTGCCTCGTGCCGCAGGTGGGTATTGCGTTCGATGGATTCGAGCAACTGGTTGGCGGTGTTGATCCACAGCCCCAGCTCGTTGCGTTCATGGCCTTTGATTTGGGGGATCTTGTGTTCGCTGGGCCGGTCCGGGTTGATCGACGTCAGGTGCTCGATAATCCGTGACAACGGCTTGGTCAGCAGCCAGTGATAGACCAGGTACAGCACCAGCCCCATGGCCAGGGCGCGCAGTACGCCGGAAATAAAGATGATCACCGAGCTGACCAGAAAACCTTTGCCATAGGTGGCCGTGTCCAGGGTGATGCTCAAGTCACCGTAATACTCGCTGTAGGGGCCTTTGCCGACCAATGATGTGGTAAAGGTGCGCTCCTGGCCAAGAATCAGGTCGGTCAGCCAGCGGGTGGGCGATTGCTGTAATGCGCGGCTTTTTTCGGCGAGCATGGTTTCGTTGGGATGACCGATGGAGGCCATGCGCACGGCATCGTCCTGAAACAGGCCTTCGATCACCTGCATGCCCATCTCGCGGTCCAGGCTGTAGACCGCCTGCGTCGAGGGGTCGCGAAACATGTCGAGGATGCGCTGGGCATCGCCGGCCACGGCCTGGCGCGTCTTGTAGGCATCGAAAACGATCTGCGCCACGCTCAGCGCAACGCCCACGATCAATGCCGACAGCAGCACCACCCGTAGCAACTTCACCGACAAGCTGTTTTTGAGTTCCAGCTTCAAAGGGGCATTCCTTGTTCCATGCGGGTGGCCTCAATATGCCATGAGTATTGGCAATCTCGTGATGGCAGTCAAAGGAACATTAGGGCATCGGCAGGTTTGACAAGGAACTTAAGAGGGGCGCTGGGGCGAGGCGGACATGGATCCGCCTGCCTTGAGCAATTCCCGCGGGCGCAGCGGATGCGCTGGGAACTGACGCTTTTTTACGCGACGTTGATGTTGACGGTGCTGGTGGTGGATTCGCTGTTCGAAAAATTCACACGTTCCTTGTTATGCATGGCTTCATGCGCAATCTTGTTTTGATCACCTTCACCTTGCTTGTTGCCAGATTGCGACTGAGCCATTTGACCGGCCGCTTTAGCGAGCTCGGTCACAGCCTTGAGACCCTCTTGGGCCAAACCGGCAACCATAGGGAGCATGGATGTTATTGCGCCGATGGTCATAGTAATTTCTCCGACAGGTACGAGAGGCGAATTCCTCACACTGTCTACGTGGCAAGATCTGCGCACCGAGTTCCAGCCACCAGAGCACAATTCGCTGCCCATAAAAAAGCCCGGCACTATGGCCGGGCTCTCTTTACCGCAAGCGTTGCTTAGGCAGTGAAGGTCTTGCCTTCGAACTGCTCAGCCACGAACTTCCAGTTGACCAGGTTCCAGAACGCTTCCACATACTTTGGACGCACGTTGCGGTAGTCGATGTAGTAAGCGTGTTCCCAGACGTCGCAGGTCAGCAGCGGGGTGTCGCCGCTGGTCAGCGGGTTGCCGGCGCCGATGGTGCTGGCCAGAGCCAGGGAACCGTCAGCCTTTTTCACCAGCCAGCCCCAACCGGAACCGAAGGTGCCGACGGACGTCTTGGTGAACTCTTCTTTGAACTTGTCGAACGAACCGAAAGCGGCGTTGATAGCCTCAGCCAGTGCGCCGGTGGGTTGGCCGCCGGCGTTTGGCGCCAGGCAGTTCCAGTAGAAAGTGTGGTTCCAGACCTGAGCGGCGTTGTTGAAGATGCCGCCCGAAGAAGACTTGACGATTTCTTCCAGGGTCTTGCCTTCGAACTCGGTGCCTGGCACCAGGTTGTTCAGGTTCACGACATAGGTGTTGTGGTGCTTGTCGTGGTGGTATTCCAAGGTTTCCTTGGAAATGTGCGGCTGCAGGGCATCGTGTGCGTAGGGCAGCGGCGGCAATTCGAAAGCCATGATGATTCTCCTAATCAGGTCAGTTGCGGTGAGCGCAAGGCCGATCACGGGCGGCCAAACAAGCGCCGGGGAGTTTGTACTCTTTGCGGCGCAGGGTCCGGATCATAGCACCGGGGGTGCAGCAAAACCACGCAACAACTGTGTGGGATAGAGGTTCCAGAGCGTTTTGGAATATTCATCAAGCACTGATCAGTTGATACGCCACGCTGAACATCATCGCTGCCACCAGAAAGTCCAACAGCCGCCACGTAGCGGGGCGCGCGAGCCAGGGTGCCAGCCACGCAGCGCCCAATGCCAGTGTGGCAAACCACAGGAATGACGCGCTGGCGGCACCGGCTACGTAGGCGCCGGGTTCAGTTTGTTGAGCGCCCAATGAGCCAATCAACAGCACGGTGTCCAGGTACACATGCGGGTTGAGCAGGGTCACCGCCAGGGCGCTGAGCAGCACCGCGCGCAGCGAACGCACCTTGAGGTTTTCGCCCTGTTGCAGGCTTTGCCTGGAACAGGCCCGGCGCAACGCCAGGGTGCCGTACCACAGCAGGAAGGCCGCACCACCCCAGCGGGCGATTGCCAGCAGCAGCGGGTTCTGCGCCAGCACCGTGGCCAGGCCGAATACCCCGGCTGCTACAAGTATTGCGTCGCACACGATGCACAGCGCAGCTACTGGCAAGTGGTGTTCACGGCGCAGGCTTTGCGCCAGCACAAACGCATTCTGGGTGCCGATCGCCATGATCAGGCCGAGGGCCACAAGCAGCCCGTTCACATAGCTTTGCCACATAAGGGTTACTCCGCGTTTGCTGCCAAGTGGCGCAATACATCCATGGCCCGCTCAGCATCGCTGCGGCCGACAAACAGGTGGTCGTGGTAGTAACCGGCGATCACGTTGCAACTGATGCCGGCTTTGCCCAGCGCGCTGGCGAAGGCTGCGGTTAAACCCACGGCTTCCAGGGCGGAGTGCACGTTCAAGGTGATCCACGCAGCGACATAGTCAAACGCCAGCCCGGCGTGCTCTGCCTGTTGGCGCTCAAGGATCAGTGTCAGGCCTTCCTGTTCGCGAAAGCTGCCGATCACGTCGCACCCTTGCGGCACGCGCTGATCGGGCAGGGTGCAGAACACATAATCGCCTTCATTGAGGTGCGGGCTCATGCTGCGCAGCAGGGTTGCCAGGGCGGTTTCACCAGCCATGTGAGAATTCCTTGATAGAGAGAAGCAATGCTGGTCATTCTCGCGGGCTACGCTGTATAAGAAAAACCAATATTGCTGATCGCTCATTAGAGAAACTGATGTTCGACTATAAATTGCTGTCTGCATTGGCCGCGGTGGTGGAACAGGCCGGCTTTGAACGTGGCGCCCAGGTGTTGGGGTTGTCGCAGTCGGCGATCTCTCAACGCATCAAGTTGCTTGAGGCGCGTATCGGTCAGCCGGTGTTGGTGCGGGCCTCGCCGCCGACGCCCACCGACATCGGCCGGCGCCTGCTCAACCACGTGCAACAGGTGCGCTTGCTGGAGCGCGACCTGCAAAGCCAGGTGCCGGCGCTGGACGAGGAGGGCATGCCCGAGCGTTTGCGCATCGCGCTGAATGCCGACAGCCTCGCCACCTGGTGGGCCGAGGCGGTCAGCGACTTTTGCGCCGAGCAGCATTTGCTGCTGGACCTGGTGGTAGAAGACCAGACTGTTGGCCTCAAGCGCATGCGCGCCGGTGAAGTGGCGGCCTGTATTTGCGCCAGCGAGCGCCCCGTGGCTGGCGCGCGCAGCCTGTTGCTCGGTGCCATGCGTTATCGCGCGTTGGCGAGCCCTGCGTTTATTGCGCGGCATTTCCCTGAGGGCGTGCGTGCCGACCAGTTGGCGCGAACACCGGCGCTGGTGTTCGGCCCGGATGATTTCCTGCAACACCGTTACCTGGCTTCTCTGGGAGTCGATGGCGGTTTCGAGCACCATTTATGCCCTTCGTCCGAAGGCTTTATCCGTTTGACCGAAGCCGGCCTGGGCTGGGGGCTGGTGCCCGAATTACAGGTGCGCGAACAGCTGCAAACCGGCGTATTGGTCGAGTTGTTGCCAGATAAGCCCATCGACGTGCCGTTGTACTGGCATCATTGGCGCAGTGGCGGGCAACTGTTGGGCTTGTTGACCGACCATTTGGCCCAGGCATGTGGCCAATGGTTGGTGCCCTATCAGCAGTAACAAGCGTCAAGCTGCAAGCTGCAAGAGAAAAGCTTGCGGATCGTTTTTAACTTGTGGCTTGAAGCTTGACGCTGGCAGCTGCATCCGTAGGAGGCTACATGAAGATTCTGGTCACCGGCGCAAGCGGCTTCATCGGCGGGCGCTTCGCGCGGTTCGCTCTGGAGCAAGGCCTGGACGTACGGGTCAACGGGCGGCGCGCCGAAGGTGTGGAACACCTGGTACGGCGCGGTGCCGAGTTTATCCAGGGTGATTTGAATGATGCCGACCTGGTGCGCGATCTGTGCCGAGACGTCGAAGCCGTGGTGCATTGCGCCGGCGCCGTCGGGCTGTGGGGCAAGTATCAGGACTTCCATCAAGGCAATGTGCTGGTCACTGAAAACGTCGTCGAAGCCTGTCTCAAGCAGCGCGTCGGCCGGCTGGTGCACCTGTCGTCGCCGTCGATCTACTTTGACGGGCGTGATCACCTGGGGCTGACCGAAGAGCAAGTGCCGAAGCGCTTCAAGCACCCGTATGCCGCTACCAAATACCTGGCGGAACAGAAGGTGTTCGGTGCCCAGGAGTTCGGCCTGGAAGTGCTGGCCTTGCGCCCGCGCTTTGTCACGGGCGCCGGTGACATGAGCATTTTTCCGCGCCTGTTGAACATGCAGCGCAAGAACCGCCTGGCCATCGTCGGCGATGGCCTGAACAAGGTCGATTTCACCAGCGTGCACAACCTCAACGAAGCGTTGCTCAGCAGTTTGCTGGCGACCGGCTCGGCGCTGGGCAAGGCCTACAACATCAGCAATGGCGCGCCCGTGCCGGTGTGGGACGTGGTCAACTACGTGATGCGCCAGATGGACATGCCCCAGGTCACGCGTTATCGGTCTTACGGCTTGTCCTACAGCGTGGCCGCGTTGAACGAGGCATTCTGCGCGATGTGGCCGGGGCGTCCGGAGCCAGCGTTGTCGCGCTTGGGCATGCAGGTGATGAACAAAGATTTCACCCTCGACATCAGCCGCGCGAGGCATTATCTCGACTACGAGCCCAAGGTCAGCCTGTGGACCGCCCTCGACGAATTCTGCAGCTGGTGGAAAGCTCAAGATCCGGGGCTCAGGTAATTTCACAACCGGCAATACATCGGGAACCGAATGTGCGGTTCCGGGTCGATCAGTGCGGCGCGAACGCGGTTTATACTGCCGTCGCTCGGCTTTTCAGGTAGCCATCTCACCGATTCAGGGTTGATTCATGCGTAACGATGCTAAAGACGATTTCGACAACGTTCCCAGCCTGCGGGCTGACATCGGGGACGATGATGATTTCGAGCCGACACCCGCTACCTCCGTGCGCTCGCGCAATACGCCGGTGGTCAAGGTCAAGAGCGCCACGACCGGCCCGTTGTGGGCACTGGTAGGCGCGCTGCTGATCGCCTTTGCGGGCCTTGCCTGGTGGAGCTTTCAGCAGATCTCCCTGATGGGCCAGCAATTGGTTGCCACCCAAGAAAGCTTTGCGCGCATCAGTGAAGAAGCGGCGGGGCGTTTGCAGGACATTTCCGGCAAGGTGGTCGCCAGCGAAGCCAACGTGAACAACGGCAGCGAAGCGCTCAAGTTGCAAATCAAGCAGTTGGAAGCGCAGTTGCAGGAGCAAGGCAAGCAACAGGTCGGCGTTGCCGGCCAGGCGAGCGAGCTGGACCAGCGCCTGGCGCAAATGACCGCCAGCACGACCGACCTGGCTAACGCGAATGCCAAATTGCAGGGCCAGGTGCAGGCGTTGACCGACGCGGTGGCAACGCTCAAGGCGGCGCAAGGCGAAATCAAAGACCTGTCTGCCGACGTGGCCGCCCTGAAGAAACAGGGCAACCCAAGCGCGGCGATTGCGCGCCTGGAGCAGGACCTGGTGGTACTCAAAAGCGCTCAGGAAAACCAGCCCGCCAACAGCGATGCACCGACCAATAAAGAGTTCGACGTGTTCCGTATCCAGACCACGCGCAACATCACCACGTTGCAGAGCCAGGTGCAGAACCTGCAGCAACAGCTCAACGAACCGGCGAAAGTCAGGCCTCTAGGGGGGCAGTGATAGTCGGTGTGAGCCGGTTTCAAACGGTGGGAGCTGGCTTGCCTGCGATAGCGGTCTGTCGGCTCATGCTTTTGTAACGGGCTCAGTGTTCTCGCAGGCAAGCCATCCCCCACGATTAAAGGGGGTCAGCGTTAGGCACAGGGCGCTCGTCTGAATTGTCACCGCTTGGTGACACTTCCAATCCCCTTCGTTACTTGCCCTCATGTCACCCTTGTTTAGACTCCGGTCATCCCATAAAAAATAATAAGGGCTACCCATGACCATGCAACCACTGCCTGCCAGTAGTTGGCTGAACGCACCTGCCCATCACAGCTGGCTCGCCACCGAAGGGCAGCGCCTGCTGGCATTCGCCAAAGCCTCGCGCCTGCCTGACGGTTTTGGCAACCTCGACGATCAAGGCCAATTGCCCGCCGATGCCCACGCCGAAACCATGAACACCGCCCGCATGACCCACAGCTTTGCCATGGCCCACGCCATGGGCCTGCCCGGTTATGCCGAGCTGGTGGCGCACGGCGTCGCGGCCCTGAGTGGCCCATTGCGTGATAGCGAGCACGGCGGTTGGTTCGCCGCGCCCCAGGCCGTCGATGGCAACCGTGGCAAGGCCGCTTACCTGCATGCTTTCGTTGCCCTCGCGGCGAGTTCGGCGGTGGCAGTGGGCGCGCCCGGTGCGCAGAGTCTGTTGAACGACGCCGTGCACATCATCGACCAGTTCTTCTGGAGCGAGGAGGAGGGCGCCATGCTCGAATCCTTTGCTCAGGACTGGACCGGTGTGGAGGCTTATCGCGGCGCGAACAGCAACATGCACGCTACCGAAGCGTTTCTGGCGCTGGCCGATGTCACCGCAGACACGCGCTGGCTGGACCGCGCACTGCGCATTGTCGAGCGCGTTATTCACACCTGCGCCGCCGGCAACCAGTTCATGGTCATCGAGCATTTCGATGCCCAGTGGAAACCGCTGCTGGGCTATAACGAAGACAATCCCGCCGACGGCTTCCGCCCTTTTGGCATCACCCCCGGCCACGGTTTTGAGTGGGCGCGGCTGGTGCTGCACCTGGAGGCCGCCCGCCTGCAAGCCGGGCTGACGACCCCGGACTGGCTGGTCACCGATGCCAAGGGCTTGTTCGCCAGTGCCTGCGAATACGCCTGGGCCGTGGACGGTGCTCCCGGCATTGTCTACACGCTCGATTGGAACCACCGCCCGGTGGTGCGCGAGCGCCTGCACTGGACCCATGTCGAGGCCAGCGCCGCGGCCCAAGCGCTGCTCAAACGCACCGCAGAGCTGCATTACGAAACCTGGTATCGGCGGTTCTGGGAGTTTTGCGAAAATCACTTTATCGACCGTGTCCAGGGCAGCTGGCACCACGAGCTGAACCCGCACAACCAGCCCAGCAGCAAAATCTGGGGCGGCAAGCCGGATCTTTATCACGCCTGGCAAGCGGTGGTGCTGCCTGCGCTACCCTTGTCACCCAGCATGACCAGCGCTTTGGCACAGGGTTGCTATGTCACCAAGTGGTGACATTTGTACGTCCCTTTGTTACCTGCGCCTTGAAAATGCCTGTTTAAACTCCGTGCAGCGCAAGCTCTAGACTTGCATGCATAACAACAAGAAAAGGTACTCAGATGAACGCGATTAATCGCCTCGCCGTAGCTATTTCCATTGCCTCGTTGTTTCCCCTCAGTGCATTTGCCGCCGACTCGAAAGGGACGGTTGAAGTTGTGCATTGGTGGACCTCGGGCGGTGAAAAAGCGGCTGTAGATGTCCTGAAGGCCCAAGTTGAGAAAGACGGCTTCACCTGGAAAGACGGTGCTGTCGCAGGCGGCGGTGGTGCCACGGCCATGACCGTGCTGAAAAGCCGCGCAGTTGCCGGCAACCCGCCTGGCGTTGCCCAGATCAAAGGCCCTGACATCCAGGAATGGGCGTCCACTGGCTTGCTCGACACCGACGTGCTCAAAGACGTCGCCAAAGAAGAAAAGTGGGACTCCCTGCTCGACAAGAAAGTCTCCGATACCGTGAAGTACGAAGGTAACTACGTTGCCGTGCCGGTCAACATCCACCGCGTCAACTGGCTGTGGATCAACCCGGAAGTCTTCAAGAAAGCCGGTATCACCAAGAACCCGACCACCCTCGAAGAGTTCTACGCAGCCGGCGACAAGCTCAAAGCCGCAGGCTTCATTCCGCTTGCTCACGGTGGCCAGCCTTGGCAGGACAGCACCGTGTTCGAAGCGGTCGTACTGTCGGTGATGGGTGCCGATGGTTACAAAAAAGCCCTGGTCGACCTGGACAACGGCGCGCTCACCGGCCCTGAAATGGTCAAGGCCCTGACTGAGCTGAAGAAAGTCGCGACCTACATGGACGTCGACGGCAAAGGCCAGGACTGGAACCTGGAAGCAGGCAAGGTCATCAACGGCAAGGCCGGCATGCAGATCATGGGTGACTGGGCCAAGTCCGAGTGGACAGCCGCCAAGAAAGTCGCCGGCAAGGACTACGAGTGCGTAGCCTTCCCGGGCACCGACAAAGCCTTCACCTACAACATCGACTCCCTGGCGGTGTTCAAGCAGAAAGACAAAGGCACTGCTGCCGGTCAGCAGGACATTGCCAAAGTCGTGCTGGGTGAAAACTTCCAGAAAGTCTTCAGCATCAACAAAGGCTCGATCCCGGTGCGGACCGACATGCTCAACGAAATGGACAAGCTCGGTTTCGATTCCTGCGCCCAGACCGCTGCCAAGGACTTCCTGGCTGACGCCAAGACCGGCGGCCTGCAGCCAAGCATGGCGCACAACATGGCCACCACCCTGGCCGTGCAAGGTGCGTTCTTTGATGTCGTGACCAACTACATCAACGACCCGAAAGCCGACCCGGCCGACACCGCCAAGAAACTCGGCGCTGCGATCAAGTCTGCCAAGTAACGGTTAGCAAGGCTGATCCTTGTGAGGGGAAACCCCCTGACCCCTCACAAGGCTTGTTCCTGTAGTCCTTTTTCCCTGTACTGGATTTTCCCATGAGTTCTGTTGCTGTGTTCAGCAAGGCCTCGCCGTTCGATGCACTGCAGCGCTGGCTCCCTAAACTGGTGCTGGCGCCCAGCATGTTCATCGTGCTGGTGGGCTTTTATGGCTACATCCTGTGGACGTTCGTGCTGTCGTTCACCAATTCCACGTTCCTGCCAAGCTACAAATGGGCGGGTCTTGCGCAATACGCGCGGTTGTTCGACAACGACCGCTGGTGGGTAGCGAGCAAGAACCTGGCGGTTTTTGGCGGGATGTTTATCGGCATCACCCTGGTGATTGGCGTGACCCTGGCGATCTTCCTCGACCAGAAAATCCGCCGCGAAGGCTTTATCCGCACCATTTACCTGTACCCGATGGCGCTCTCGATGATCGTCACCGGTACCGCCTGGAAATGGCTGCTCAACCCGGGCATGGGCCTGGACAAACTCCTGCGTGACTGGGGCTGGGAAGGCTTCCGTCTCGACTGGCTGATCGACCCCGACCGTGTCGTGTACTGCCTGGTGATTGCCGCCGTGTGGCAAGCCTCCGGTTTCATCATGGCGATGTTCCTCGCCGGCCTGCGTGGGGTTGATCAGTCGATCATCCGTGCCGCCCAGATCGACGGCGCCAGCCTGCCGCGCATTTACTGGAGCGTGGTGCTGCCCAGCCTGCGTCCGGTGTTCTTCAGTGCGGTGATGATCCTGGCGCACATCGCGATCAAGAGCTTCGACCTGGTCGCAGCCATGACCGCCGGCGGCCCGGGCTACTCGTCCGACTTGCCTGCGATGTTCATGTACTCGTTCACCTTCAGTCGTGGCCAGATGGGCATGGGCTCGGCCAGCGCAATCCTGATGCTCGGCGCGATCCTCGCGATCATCGTGCCTTACCTGTACTCCGAGCTGAGGACCAAGCGTAATGACTAGTCTTGCTTCCAAACCGACCATCAGCCTGAGTCGCGTCGCGATCTACGCGGTACTGATCCTCGCTGTGCTGCTGTACCTGGTGCCGCTGGTGGTGATGTTGCTGACCAGCTTTAAAACCCCGGAAGACATCAGCACCGGCAACCTGCTGAGCTGGCCGACCGTGGTCACCGGCATCGGCTGGGTCAAGGCCTGGGCCACTGTGGATGGCTACTTCTGGAACTCGATCAAGATCACCGTTCCGGCCGTACTCATCTCCACCGCCATCGGCGCGTTGAACGGCTACGTGCTGTCGTTCTGGCGCTTCAAAGGCTCGCAGTTGTTCTTCGGCCTGCTGTTGTTCGGCTGCTTCCTGCCGTTCCAGACCGTGCTGCTGCCGGCCTCGTTCACCCTCGGCAAAATGGGCCTGGCCAGCACCACCACCGGCCTGGTGTTTGTGCACGTGGTCTACGGGTTGGCGTTTACTACACTGTTCTTCCGTAACTACTACGTGAGCATTCCGGATGCGCTGATCAAGGCGGCACGACTGGACGGTGCGGGTTTTTTCACCATCTTCCGTCAGATCATTCTGCCAATGTCGACCCCGATCATCATGGTCTGCCTGATCTGGCAGTTCACCCAGATCTGGAACGACTTCCTGTTCGGTGTGGTGTTCTCCAGCGGCGACTCACAGCCCATCACGGTGGCGCTGAACAACCTGGTCAACACCAGCACCGGGGCCAAGGAATATAACGTGGATATGGCGGCGGCGATGATCGCCGGGCTGCCGACCCTGCTGGTCTATGTGATCGCAGGCAAGTATTTCGTGCGCGGCCTCACGGCCGGCGCGGTCAAGGGGTAATCATGGCTACGCTTGAACTTCGTAACGTAAACAAGACCTATGGCGCCGGCCTGCCCGACACCTTGAAGAACATCGAACTGTCGATCAAGGAAGGCGAGTTCCTGATCCTGGTCGGCCCTTCGGGTTGCGGCAAATCCACGCTGATGAACTGCATCGCCGGTCTGGAGACCATCACCGGCGGCGCAATCATGATCGGTGATAAAGACGTCAGCGGCATGAGCCCCAAGGATCGCGACATCGCCATGGTGTTCCAGTCCTACGCGCTGTACCCGACCATGAGCGTGCGCGAGAACATCGAGTTCGGCCTGAAGATTCGCAAAATGAGCCAGGCCGATATCGACACCGAAGTGGCGCGCGTGGCCAAGCTGCTGCAGATCGAACACTTGCTCAACCGTAAACCGGGACAACTCTCCGGTGGCCAGCAACAGCGTGTGGCCATGGGCCGTGCGTTGGCACGTCGACCAAAGATTTACCTGTTCGATGAACCGCTGTCGAACCTCGACGCCAAGCTGCGCGTCGAGATGCGCACCGAAATGAAACTGATGCACCAGCGTCTGAAAACCACCACCGTCTACGTCACCCACGATCAGATCGAAGCGATGACCCTGGGCGATAAAGTCGCGGTGATGAAGGACGGCATCATCCAGCAGTTCGGCACGCCAAAAGAGATCTACAACAACCCCGCCAACCAATTTGTGGCGAGCTTCATCGGTTCGCCACCCATGAACTTCGTGCCGCTGCGCCTGCAACGCAAGGACGGTCGTCTGGTGGCGCTGCTCGACAGCGGCCAGGCGCGCTGCGAGCTGGCGCTTAACGCGACGGACGCCGGCCTCGAAGACCGTGATGTGATCCTGGGCCTGCGCCCGGAGCAGATCATGCTGGCGGCAGGCGAGGGCGACAGTGCATCGAGCATTCGTGCCGAAGTCCAGGTCACCGAGCCGACCGGCCCGGACACTCTGGTGTTCGTGCAACTGAACGACACCAAGGTCTGCTGCCGCCTGGCGCCCGACGTGGCGCCGCAGGTGGGCGAGACCCTGACCCTGCAATTCGATCCTGCCAAGGTGCTGCTGTTTGACGCCAACACCGGCGAGCGCCTGGGCACTGCCGCTTCATTGCCAGCACAGGACCGTGCGGACAATGTGGCCCAATTCAAGGGACGCTGAGTGTTGCGCCTGAATGGATAACTTGTTGTTTTGGTTAAAAAAGTAACCCGCGTTAGATAAAAACAGTTTAATAACAATAAAGACGAGGATGTAGGGATGAAAAAGCAACACAACAACACCCGGCTGATCTGCCAATTGTCAGCGGCAGCAGCCCTGGTATTGTCCGCCAATGCGATGGCGGACGATGCTTTCAGTGCCGATTCCAAGTGGATGACCGGCGATTGGGGCGGCGAGCGTACCAAGCTGATCGAGCAAGGTATCGACATCAAGGCTGACTACGTTGGGGAAGTCGGTGGCAACCTGAGCGGTGGCTACAACAACGACAAAACTGCCCGTTACGCTGACCAGTTCGGTCTGGGCGTAGCACTGGATCTGCAAAAGCTGTGGGGCTGGGATAACACCCAGGCCAAGATCCAACTGACCAACCGTAATGGTGCGAACATCTCCAATGACCGCATTGGTGACCCGCGTGCCGGCACCTTGAGTTCGTCTCAAGAAGTTGATGGCCGTGGCCACATGGTGCGTCTGACCCAATTCTGGATTCAGCACCAGATGTTCGACAACAAGCTGGACGTGAAACTCGGTTACTTCGGTGAAGGCGAAGACTTCAACACCTTCCCGTGCGACTTCCAGAACCTCTCGTTCTGCGGCTCGCAAGTGGGTAACTATGTAAACACCTGGTACAACTGGCCTGTCAGCCAAGCGGCGATCCGCGTGAAGTACAACATCACGCCTGAGCTGTATGCGCAAATCGGTGCGTACAACCAGAACCCATCGCAGCTGGAGCACGGCAACGGCTTCAAACTCAGCGGCAGCGGCACCAAGGGCACCGTATTGCCGGTGGAATTGGTCTGGTCGCCGAAGGTCAATGGCCTGCCGGGCGAATACCGTGTGGGTTACTACAAGAGCACCGCCGATGCCACCGACGTACGTGAAGACGTCAACGGCGGTGATGCTGGCAGCTCCGGCGCGGCTTTCCGCGTTCGTAGCAGCAAAAGCGGCTACTGGGGCGTTCTGCAGCAACAACTCACCACGCACAATGGCGACGCTTCCCGTGGTCTGAACATCGCGGCCAACGTGACCTTCCACGACAAAGACACCAACCTGGTCGACAACTACCAGTCGTTGATGCTTGTGTACAAAGGGCCATTTGACGCGCGTACCAAGGATGACGTCGGTATCGGTGTGTCGCGTATCCACGCTAACAGTGACGTGAAGAAAACCGCTGAGTTGCTCAATGCGGCCGGCGGCTTCACTGATTACGATCAAGCGGGCTACGCACCGCTGCGTAACACTGAGTACAACGTCGAACTCAACTACGGCATCCACGTCACCAACTGGCTGACCGTGCGTCCTAACCTGCAGTACATCGCCAACCCAGGTGGTGTGAAACAAGTCGACAACGCGGTAGTTGCGGGCCTGAAAATTCAGACTACGTTCTAACGCTGTTGCGATAAGCTCCTTCTCTCTGTGCGCATTTTGCGGATAGCCATGGCTATCCGCTTTTTTTTGGGCAGCCGTGCACACCTCATGTGGGCGCTGGCTTGCCAGCGATGCAGGCGCCTCGGTTTGTCTGAATGACCGAGGCGGTGCTATCGCAGGCAAGCCAGCGTCCACAGGGTCACCCAAGGTTTGAGCAACAATGAATTTCAGGACCGTGGCACATGCATGAGCATCCGCTGCAACGCTTTTTTAAATCCCTGCGCGAGCGTCCGGTATTCGCCTGGGAACGCTTTCAGATGCGCGACGTGTTGGTCATCGACCATCCGTTGTGCCAGGCAGTGTTCAGTCGTCAGGGTGCGCAATTGCTGCACTTTCAACCGCGTGGCCAGAAACCCTGGCTGTGGTGCGCGGCCAAGTGGCCGCAAGTCGGCGCCATCCGGGGCGGCGTGCCGGTGTGCTGGCCGTGGTATGGGCGCCATCCGAGCGAAAACGCCTGGCCTTCCCATGGGTGGGCGCGGCTGATCGACTGGAAACTGCTCGACAGCAGCACCGACGACGACGGCGTGCGCCTGCACTGGCAATTGCAGCTGTGCGACTGGCAGGTCGACCTGCACGCCCACTTGGGCGAAACCCTGGCGCTGCGCCTGTGCACTGAGCATCAGGACGAGTTGCCGTGCCAATTGAGCCATGCTTTGCACGCCTATTGGCGTATTGGTCACGTGGATGAGATAGCGCTGTCTGGGCTGGATGGCGCGCAAGGTTACGATCAGCTCAATCGCCAGGCTTGCCAGCAGGAAGGTGAGCTTCGCGTGGATGGCGGGTGCCAACGGGTGTTCCAGCACGAGGGCGAATTGCACCTCAAGGACCACGCCTGGCAGCGCGAATTGTGCATCGACACCGGCGACAGCGCCGACACCGTGGTGTGGCATCCGGGAAGCCGGCCGTTGTTGGGCGTGAGCTTTAACGAAGCGTCAGGATTTGTGTGCGTGGAGTCGGCGATGGCCGGTGCGAGTCTGGCGCCAGGGGAGAGGGCGCATTTGAGTTTGCAGGCCAGGGCTGGGGCTTAGCGGTGGAGCTTATGCTGCCATCGCAGGCAAGCCAGCTCCCACCGGGGAATGCATTCCAAATGTGCAACTCGGCCCAGTGTGGGAGCTGGCTTGCCTGCGATAGGGCCGGTACTGCAGGTGGAGATTGCTGCTAGTTAAACTCATCCCCCACCGGATACCGGCTGTCATTCAGGCTCTCTTTGATCTTGCGCAAATGCGGCTGGAAATCCACGCCGCGGCGCAAGGTCATGCCGGTCGCCAGCACATCCAGCACGGTGAGCTGGATGATCCGCGAGGTCATCGGCATGTAGATGTCCGTGTCTTCGGGCAGCGGAATGTTCAGGCTCACCGTACTGGCCTTGGCCAGTGGGGAGTTCTCGGCGGTCACGCCCAGTACTGACGCACCGTTTTCCCGTGCGATGCGCGCCACTTCCACCAACTCGCGGGTACGCCCGGTGTAGGAAATAATCACGAACAGCTCGCCTGTATGCGCCACCGAGGCGATCATGCGTTGCATCAGCACGTCGGCATGCGCGGTCACGGCCAGGTTGAAGCGGAAAAACTTGTGCAGCGCATCCATGGCCACCGGGGCCGAAGCGCCCAGGCCAAAGAAGTGGATCTGCCGCGCCTGGATCAACAGGTCCACGGCCTTGCTGATCAGGGCCGGGTCCAGGGCCTGGCAGGCGCTGTCCAGAGATGCGATGGCGCTGCCAAAGATCTTCTGCGTGTAGGCCTCAGGGTTATCATCGGCTTCCACGGCGCGGCTGACATACGCTGCGCCACTGGCCAAACTTTGCGCCAGCTGCAATTTAAGTTCAGGGTAACCGCTGACGCCGAACGAACGGCAGAAACGGTTGACCGTCGGTTCGCTGACCGAGGCGGCCTGGGCGAGGGCGGCGATAGAGAAGCGGGTCGCCTGCTGCGGGTTGAGCAGGATGACCTCGGCGACTTTTTTCTCGGCCTTGTTCAATTCTTCGAGGCGGTTCCGGATCTGTTCCAGAAGATTTCGCACGCGGTCCATTCAGTCTTTCCTTCGGGCGACGATGCAAATTAAGGGCGGTAACCAATCGACGAGTGGTTCTTTGCGGTGGCCTATCCTACTGAGGGTAGCTGAACACCACCACTCGGAATGCGTATTTTGGGAAAATGTTGTGGTTATTACTACATTTTTCCTTGAGTGATGCCTTGAAAAAAGGTATTTGTAGCTTAACTTGATAAAAGAACAAACATCATGCCTTCGATAACCGTAGAACCCTGCACCTTTGCCCTGTTTGGCGCGTTGGGTGATCTGGCGCTGCGCAAGTTATTTCCTGCTCTCTATCAACTCGATGGCGCAGGCCTCCTGCACGACGACACGCGCATTCTGGCCCTGGCCCGTGAGGCCGGCTCCGAACAGCAGCACATGGCCCACATCGAGAAAGAACTGCGTAAGTACGTCGGCAAGGAACTCGATGAAGCCGTGGCCACACGCTTCCTCGCGCGCCTGGCCTATGTGCATGTCGATTTCATGAAAGCCGACGATTACGTCGGCCTGGCCGAGAAGGTCGGCAGTGACCAACGCCTGATCGCCTATTTCGCCACTCCTGCGGCTGTTTACGGGGCGATCTGCGAAAACCTGGCCAAGGTCGGCCTGGCGGAAAACACCCGCGTCGTGCTGGAAAAACCCATCGGTTCGGACCTGGAGTCCTCGCGCAAGGTCAACGACGCCGTGGCGCAGTTTTTCCCGGAAAACCGCACCTACCGTATCGACCACTACTTGGGCAAAGAGACGGTCCAAAACCTGATCGCGTTGCGTTTTGCCAACAGCCTGTTCGAAACCCAGTGGAACCAGCACTACATTTCCCACGTGGAAATCACTGTGGCCGAGCAGGTCGGTATCGAAGGCCGCTGGGGTTACTTCGACAAGGCCGGCCAGCTGCGCGACATGATCCAGAACCACCTGCTGCAACTGCTTTGCCTGATCGCCATGGACCCGCCGGCCGACCTGTCCGCCGACAGCATCCGTGACGAGAAGGTCAAGGTGCTCAAGGCGCTGGCGCCGATCAGCCCGGAAGGCCTGACCACCCAAGTGGTGCGCGGCCAGTACATCGCCGGCTACAGTGCCGGCAAGCCAGTGCCGGGTTACCTGGAAGAAGAGAATTCCAACACCCAGAGCGACACCGAAACCTTTGTCGCCCTGCGTGCCGATATCCGTAACTGGCGCTGGGCCGGGGTGCCGTTCTACCTGCGTACCGGCAAGCGCATGCCGCAAAAGCTGTCGCAGATCGTCATCCACTTCAAGGAACCGTCCCACTACATCTTCGCCCCCGAGCAGCGCCTGCAGATCAGCAACAAACTGATCATTCGCCTGCAGCCGGACGAAGGTATTTCCTTGCGTGTGATGACCAAGGAGCAAGGCCTGGACAAGGGCATGCAACTGCGCAGTGGCCCGCTGCAACTGAATTTTTCCGACACCTATCGCAGCACCCGTATTCCGGATGCCTACGAGCGGTTGTTGCTGGAAGTGATGCGCGGCAATCAGAACCTGTTTGTTCGCAAAGATGAAATCGAAGCCGCGTGGAAATGGTGTGACCAGTTGATCGCCGGGTGGAAAAAATCCGGTGATGCGCCCAAGCCGTACGCGGCGGGTTCCTGGGGGCCGATGAGCTCAATTGCACTGATCACGCGGGATGGGAGGTCATGGTATGGCGATATCTGAATTGAAACTGCCTCAGGGCGTAACTGCTCATGAGTACCGCACGCCCGTATTGCTGGCCGATGGCCTGGCCAATGACGTGGCCGAGCAACTGCGCGCGGCCATCAGTGCCCGTGGCGAGGCGACCCTGGTGGTGTCCGGCGGCCGCAGCCCCGTGGCGTTTTTCCAGAACCTGGCCAAACAGGGCCTGGACTGGTCCAAGGTCACCATCACGTTGGCCGACGAACGTTGGGTGCCGGTGGAACACGCCGACAGCAACGCCGGCCTGCTGAAAAAATACTTGCTGCAAGGTCCGGCGGCCAAGGCCAAGTTCCTCAGCCTGTATCACGTTGCAGCCACGCTTGAAGACGCCGCCGAACTGGCCGATCGCCAGTTGGCAGAGTTGCCCGCCATCGACGTGCTGGTACTCGGCATGGGCGATGACGGCCACACCGCGTCGCTGTTCCCCAACAGCCCGAACCTGGCTGAAGCACTGAAGCCCGACGGTACCCGCCGTTGCTGGCCGATGCTCGCGCCGACCGTGCCGCACCAGCGCCTGACCATGAGTCGTGCGTTGCTGGCCACGGCCCACTACACCGTGCTGTCGATTTCCGGCAGCGCGAAATTGACCACCTTGAGCGCCGCGCTGGCCAGTGACGACGTTGCTGCCATGCCGATTCGCGCGTTTTTGCAACCTACTTTAGAGATTTACTGGTGCCCATGAGCCAAGGATCAGCCGCTATGAAAAGCCCTCAACCGACCGTGTCCATGGCGGATAAAGTTGCCTTGATCGACAGCCTCTGCGCCAAGGCGCGGATCCTGCCGGTGATCACCATCGCCCGTGAACAGGACATCCTGCCGCTGGCCGATGCCCTGGCAGCCGGCGGTTTGACCGCATTGGAAGTGACCTTGCGTTCCGAGTTTGGCCTCAAGGCAATTCAAGTGCTGCGCGAGCAACGCCCGGAATTGTGCACCGGTGCCGGCACCGTACTCGACCGCCACATGCTTGAAGCCGCCGAAGTGGCGGGCTCGCAGTTTATCGTCACGCCAGGCATTACGCGTGACCTGCTGGAAGCCTCGGTGCACAGCCCGATCCCGTTGCTGCCAGGCATCAGCAACGCCTCCGGCATCATGGAGGGCTATGGCCTGGGTTACCGTCGCTTCAAACTGTTCCCGGCTGAAGTGAGCGGCGGCGTTGCTGCGATCAAGGCGCTGGGTGGGCCGTTCGGCGAAGTGAAGTTCTGCCCTACCGGCGGCGTTGGCCCGGCCAACATCAAAAACTACATGGCGTTGAAAAACGTGATGTGCGTGGGCGGTAGCTGGATGCTTGATCCGGAATGGATCAAGAACGGCGACTGGGCCCGCATCCAGGAAGTCACCGCACAGGCGCTGGCGCTGCTGGATTGAGCTGATTTACCGAATCGTTGTTGCTGTGCTTAACGGCATTTTTGCGGCGCACTTGGTCGGTGTGCCGCTTTTTTTTGCCTGTAGAAAACCTCAAATTCAACGCCGATCAATGTGAGAGCGGGCTTGCGCGCGAATGCGCTGGTTCAGTTGGCCTATTCGTCGACTGACACAGCATATTCGCGCGCAAGCCCGCTCCCACATTTCAGTCCGCGCTTAGCTCGGTTATTGCTTTGACCAAGACATCGATGTCCGCCGCCGAGGTCACCAACCCCGGCGTCACCCGAATGCAGCTGCCAAAGGCCGCGCCGACACGGGTGGTGGTAAACAGGTCGTAGTCCTTGAGCAACCGATCCGCCATCACCTGCTGATCACGCCCGGTGAACTTGAACGCCGTGATCCCGCAATACAGCCGTGGGTCATCCGGCGTCAGCACCTCGATGCCCGGCAACTGACGCACCTGGTTCACCCACAGATTCCGCAGATAATTGACCCGTGCGCCCTTGGCTGACGAGCCACCCAATGCCCGGTGCTCTTCCAGCACCAGCGGCAAGGTCATCAGTGCCGGGAAATTCGGTGTGCTGTAGGGCGTACGCGCGCGAACATCGGTGGGCGGGTAATGAAACTCGCCCATGTCCGGGTCGATAGCGGCCAGGCGCTCCGGGGCGATGTACAGAAAGCCCAGGGTCAGCGGCGCGCCGATCCATTTGTGCAGATTGAAGCCGGCAAACTGGATGCCCAGTTGGGCGAGGTTGAATTCGATCTGGCCCAGGGCATGGGCGCCATCAAGGATCACATCCACGCCGTGCTCACGTGCGGCGTTGGCAATCGCCTCGACGGGCATTACCAGGCCGGTGCGGTGGGTCACATGGGTCAGGGCCATCAACTTGAGGCGCGGGTACTGCACAAACGCGGTGCGATAAGTCTGTACCAGGCTGTCGAAACTGGCCGGGTGGGCGTGGGATAACTCGATCACCTCCACACCGCGATAGCCCGCCAGCCAGCGCATCGCGCCTTTGACCGTGTCGTACTCCAGGTCGCTGATCAGCACTTGGTCGCCCGGTTGCAGGTTGTTGTAGTTGCGGATCAGTGACTGCAACGCCTCAGTGGCATTGCGGGTGAAGGCAATCGACTCCGGGTCGGCGTCGATCAGCCCGGCCAGTTGGCGGCGCACCTCGACGTTTTCACCCTGCTCAAAGCGCTGGCGCACATACAGCGAGTTGCTGCGGTTGATAAACGCGACGTGCTCCAGGTACTGCGCCCGTACCGCGCGGCTCATACGCCCGAAGTAGCCGTTTTCCAGATTGATCGGGCCAGGTTCCAGCTCATAGCGCTGGGCAATGGCCTGCCAATGACGTTCGTTATCTGCATTCCTTGGCATGGCGAGACTCTCAGTGGCGGGGGGCAGGTTTGCCGTGCTTTACGCGCAGCGGTTCCAATAGTTCGGACAGGCCGTTGTGGTCAATTTCCTGCATCAATGCCAGCAAGCCGCCCAACTCGCCGTGAGGAAATCCCTCGCGGGCAAACCAGTTCAGGTAGGGGCCGGGCAAGTCGGCGATGATCCGCCCCTTGTATTTGCCGAAGGGCATTTCGCGGGTGATCAGCAATTCGAGTTTTTCGGGGTTCATGGCATCAGGCGTTTAAGTCGAGACCTTGGAAAATACAGGCATTCTGCATGAAGGCCAAATGACAGATCATGCAAATAACTCGCATACAGATGGTTCAATAATTTTTATCTAGTTGAAAAATAAGGGAAAAGTTGTTTTTAAAAACTTGGCACGGGCGCTGCAATCATTAATACACGTTTCTTAACCCGCACAAGGAATTGAAAAATGACTGACATCAACAAAGAATCGATCTCTGTACTCAACGACCTGATCGAGACCAGCAAAGACGGCCAGAAAGGCTTCGCAACTTGTGCTGAAGACATCAAGCACCCAGAGCTCAAAGCGCTCTTCCAGAAGCGTGCCGCCGACTGCGCCAGCGCTGCTGCCGAGCTGCAAACCGCTGTGAAAGCCCTGGGTGGCGATCCGGAAAAATCCGGTTCGGTTGCCGGCGCACTGCACCGTGGTTGGGTCGACGTGAAATCGCTGGTCACCGGCAAAGATGAAGAAGCCGTGTTGAACGAAGCCGAGCGTGGTGAAGACCACGCACTGAAGGCTTACAAAGAAGCGATCGAGAAGATCAACAAGCACAACCTGCTGGGTATTCGTGACCTGGTTGAGCGTCAGTTCCATGGCGCCCAACGTAACCACGACCAGGTGAAAGCTCTGCGTAACCAGGCTCGCGCTCAGTCTTGAGTCGCTCCTGATTAGAAAAAGCCCCGCTGATGCGGGGCTTTTTTTATGGGCAATTTTTACACCCAGGCATCAGCCGATGCTGATCGGCGGCAGTTCGGTCAACGTCACCACCTGCTGCTTGCGGGGTGCCAGGATTTCCGCCTCACCGTCCACTACCAGCTCATCGCGCTGGTTGAACACGCGAGTGGCGATGCGCACGCGAAACTTGGGCAGCTTCTCGAGGATTTCCAGACGCACGGTCAAGGTGTCGCCGATTTTCACTGGCTTCTGGAAGCTCATCTGCTGGCCGATGTAGATAGTGCCCGGCCCGGGCAGTTCGCAGGCAACGGCCGCGCTGATCAAGGCGCCGCTGAACATGCCGTGGGCGATACGCTCCTTGAACATGGTCGCCTTGGCGTACTCGGCATCCAGGTGCACCGGGTTGTGGTCGCCGGACATCGCGGCAAACAACTGGATATCGCGCTCTTCGACGGTCTTGCTGTAGCTGGCGGTCTGGCCGACTTCGAGGGCTTCGTACGGGGTGTTGGTAACCTGCGTCATCTCGGGGTGCATCCTGTGGCTAATCGGTAATTAAACAGTATGATTTTAAGCGTTTGATTTTAAACGAAAATTTATTCGCGGCGGGTCGGCCTGCGCAAGGTCAGAGCCTGTTGCAACCACGCCAGTACATCCGCTGTGACGTCATCACGGTTGGTTTCATTGAACACTTCATGACGCGCCTGCGGGTAGATATTCAATTGCAGGTGCTGGCAGCCGGCCTTACGCAACGCATGGGCCAGGCTTTTGAGACGCTTGCCTTCACTCACCGGATCACATTCGCCGCCCATCACCAGGATCGGCAGGCCCGGGTCGATCTGCGCGAGATTGGACGCTTTGCTGATTTGCTGCAAGCCGCCCAGCAGGTCGATCCACAACTGGTTGGTGCAGCGAAAACCGCACAGCGGGTCGGTGATGTACTGGTCGACCTCGACCGGGTCGCGACTGAGCCAATCAAACGCCGTTCGGTTGGGCTTGAAGGCTTTATTGAACGAGCCGAACGACAGGAACTCGATCAACGCACTGCGCCCGCGCAAGCCCTGGCGTGCCCGTTCGATACGAGCAATCACCGCCGCCGCGCGGTACAGCGCAATCGGTTGGAAATTCGACCCGCTCAGAATCGCGCCAGTCAGGCTGGCGCTGTGGTGCAGCAGGTAGGCCTGGGCGATGTAGCTGCCCATGCTGTGGCCCAGCAGGATAATGGGCAGCCCCGGATGCTGCTGGCCGATGTGCTGGTTGAGGCTGGCCAGGTCGCCCACCACTTTGTTCCAGCCGTCCTTTTCGGCGTACAACCCCAGCGTGCCTTCATCGGCGGTGCGGCCATGACCGCGCTGGTCCAGCGCATACAGACCGTAACCGGCACCGCACAGGGCTTGGGCCAGGCGTGCATATCGACCACTGTGCTCGGCCATGCCGTGGGACAGCATGACGACTGCCCGGGTCTCGCCTTCCGGCAGCCATTGATTGACGTACAGGCGGCTGCGGTCATTCGCGGTCAGCCAGAAGGTGCTGTGGTTCATGGCGCTTCCTTTGCTCAGGGTCGTTGCAGTGTATAGCTCATCCTCGGGCTTGCGTCTGATCAGTGCAGGCCCTTGTAGGAAGATTCACGCAATTAATGACGCTCTTTCCTGTATTTGCCTGTTTGGCCATAGCTGCTAACGTCCCCAAAGCTCCGCTTTTTATAGCAGCACGTTTTTATCGCTGCAGCGGTCGGACACACTCAGGTAAGAGGACAAGAATAATGCAACCTGATTTCTGGAATGACAAACGCGCCGCGGGCGTTCCCAATGACATCGACCTCACCACGTACAAGTCGGTGATCGAAGTCTTCGAACGTTCCTGCAAGGCCTTTGCCGACCGTCCGGCGTTCAGCAACATGGGCATCACCCTGACCTACGCCGAGCTTGAGCGCCAGAGTGCTGCGTTCGCCGGTTACCTGCAGCAACACACCGACCTCAAGCCGGGCGAGCGTATCGCGGTGCAGTTGCCCAACGTGCTGCATTACCCGATTGCCGTATTCGGAGCACTGCGTGCCGGGCTGATCGTGGTCAACACCAACCCGTTGTACACCCCGCGCGAGATGCGTCATCAGTTCAAGGATGCCGGCGTGCGTGCGCTGGTGTACCTCAACCTGTTCGGTGCGAGGGTGCAGGAGGTGTGCGCCGACACCGAGATCGATTACCTGATCGAAGCCAAAATGGGCGACTTCATGCCCGCCGCCAAGGGCTGGTTGATCAATACCGTGGTCGACAAAGTCAAGAAAATGGTCCCGGCCTACCACCTGCCTCGGGCGGTATCGTTCAAACGCGCGTTGCGCATGGGCGCGGGGCAGGGGTTGATCCGGCATCCGGTCACGCTGGATGACATCGCCGTGCTGCAATACACCGGCGGTACCACTGGCCTGGCCAAGGGCGCGATGCTCACCCACGGCAACCTGGTGGCAAATATGCAGCAGGCCCGGGCGTGCATGTCCCAGGTCACCGACGATGGCCAGCCGCTGGTAAAGGAAGGGCAGGAGGTGATGATCGCGCCGCTGCCGCTGTACCACATCTATGCCTTCACGGCGAACTGCATGTGCATGATGGTGACCGGCAACCACAACGTGCTGATCACCAACCCGCGCGACATTGGCGGGTTCATCAAGGAGCTGAAAAAGTGGCGGTTCTCCTGCCTGCTGGGGCTCAACACCCTGTTTGTGGCACTGATGGACCACCCCGACTTCAAGACCCTGGATTTCTCCCACCTCAAGATCACCAACTCCGGCGGCACCGCCCTGATCAAGGCCACGGCCGAGCGCTGGAAGGCGGTGACCGGGTGTTCCATCGGCGAAGGCTACGGCCTGACTGAAACCTCACCCGTGGCCAGTACCAACCCGTACGGCAGCCAATCGCGCCTGGGCACAGTGGGGATTCCGGTGCCGGGTACGGCGATGAAGGTGATCGACGATGACGGGCACGAGCTGCCATTGGGTGAGCGCGGCGAACTGTGCATCAAGGGCCCGCAGGTGATGAAGGGGTACTGGCAGCAGCCGGCCGCTACCGCCGAGGCGCTGGACGCCGACGGTTGGCTCAAGACGGGTGACATTGCGGTGATCGACAACGATGGCTTCGTAAGCATTGTTGATCGCAAGAAAGACCTGATCATCGTTTCGGGCTTCAACGTTTACCCCAACGAGATCGAAGACGTGGTGATGGCCCACCCGGCGGTGGCCAACTGCGCGGTCATCGGCGTGCCGGATGACCGCACCGGGGAGGCGGTGAAGCTATTTGTGGTGGCGCGTACCCAAGGCGTGAGCCTTGAAGAGCTGAAGGCGTACTGCAAGACCAATTTCACCGGGTACAAAGTGCCCAAGCATATTGTGTTGCGCGACTCGCTGCCGATGACGCCGGTGGGCAAAATTTTGCGCAGGGAGCTTCGCGACATCGCCTGACCATGATTGAAAGCCACTCAAAATGTGGGAGGGGGCTTGCCCCCGATGGCGGTGTATCAGTCAGCAGATGTGTTGGCTGATACACCGCTATCGGGGGCAAGCCCCCTTACACATAGATTCTTTATTGCCCTGAAAACCCTATTCCAGAGCCTTTTGCTGGGATATTTGATCGCTGCTTAAAGTGTGACCAAATATTGTAGGACAGTCATGTTTATGACCGTAGGGGCCCCTTTTGGCTCTAGGCGGCCCTTGGCAAAGCTGCTACTCTCGGCGCGCTTTGTGACTTCTCGGCCTGCTTGAAAGCGCCAGACTCACCTTAAAAAAACATACACCAATAATAATCGCATCAAATGCGATGATGAATTCGCGTCGCTGAGGAGTGGGCTTCCATGAACGAAGACTTTTGGAAGGATAAGTACCCCGCCGGGATTGCTGCAGACATCAATCCAGACGAGTATCCAAATATTCAGGCGGTACTGAAGCAGTCCTGCCAGCGCTTCGCCGACAAGCCGGCTTTCAGCAACCTGGGCAAAACAATCACCTACGGTGAACTGTACGAATTGTCCGGTGCTTTCGCCGCTTACCTGCAACAACATACCGACTTGAAGCCTGGCGATCGCATCGCCGTGCAACTGCCCAACGTCCTGCAATACCCGGTTGCCGTGTTCGGCGCCATCCGTGCCGGCCTGATCGTGGTCAACACCAACCCGCTGTATACCGCGCGGGAAATGGAACACCAATTTAATGACTCCGGGGCCAAGGCCCTGGTCTGCCTGGCGAACATGGCGCACCTGGCTGAAAAAGTCGTGCCCAAGACTGCCGTCAAACACGTGATCGTCACTGAAGTCGCCGACCTGTTGTCGCCGTTCAAGCGCTTGCTGATCAACAGCGTCATCAAGTACGTGAAGAAAATGGTCCCGGCCTATCACTTGCCCAAGGCGATCAAGTTCAACGACGTGCTGGCCAAGGGGCACGGCCAGGCGGTCAATGATGCCAGCCCGGCCAGCAGCGATGTTGCCGTGCTGCAATACACCGGCGGCACCACCGGCGTGGCCAAGGGCGCGATGCTCACCCACCGCAACCTGGTCGCCAACATGCTGCAATGCAAGGCGCTGATGGGCTCCAACCTTAATGAAGGTTGCGAAATCCTGATCACGCCGCTGCCGCTGTACCACATCTATGCCTTCACCTTTCATTGCATGGCGATGATGCTGATCGGCAACCACAACATCCTGATCAGCAACCCGCGCGACTTGCCGGCGATGGTCAAGGAACTGTCGAAGTGGAAGTTCAGCGGCTTTGTCGGCCTCAACACGTTGTTCGTGGCGCTGTGCAACAACGAAGGCTTTCGCAAGCTGGACTTCTCTGCGCTGAAAGTCACCCTGTCCGGCGGCATGGCCCTGCAACTGGCCGCGGCCGAGCGTTGGAAGGACGTGACCGGTTGCAACATCTGCGAAGGCTACGGCATGACCGAAACCAGCCCGGTGGCCACGGTCAATCCGATCCAGAACATCCAGATCGGCACCATCGGCATTCCGGTGCCTTCGACTGTGTGCAAAGTCATCACCGATGACGGCGTCGAGCTGGCTCTCGGTGAAATCGGCGAACTGTGCGTCAAGGGCCCGCAAGTGATGAAGGGCTACTGGCAGCGCGAAGATGCCACCGCCGAAATCCTCGACAGCGAAGGCTGGTTGAAGACCGGTGACATCGCGATCATCCAGCCTGACGGCTACATGCGCATCGTCGACCGCAAGAAAGACATGATTCTGGTCTCCGGCTTCAACGTCTACCCCAACGAATTGGAAGACGTGCTGGCAACCCTGCCCGGCGTGCTGCAGTGCGCGGCCATCGGCGTGCCGGATGAAAAATCCGGGGAGCACATCAAGATCTTCATCGTGGTCAAGCCCGGTGCCACCCTGACCAAAGATCAGGTGATGGAGCACATGCGCGCCAACGTCACCGGCTACAAGGTGCCCAAGGCCGTTGAGTTCCGTGATGCGTTGCCGACCACCAACGTGGGCAAAATCCTGCGGCGTGAATTGCGTGATGAAGAACTGAAGAAGCTGGGCCTGAAAAAGTAACCCAATAAAAAACCCCGCAATTGCGGGGTTTTTTTATGCCTGGATTGGAATGCAATCCAGATGCGGGAGCGGGCTTGCTCGCGAAAGTGGCGAGTCAGTAACACATCCGGCGACTGACACCCCGTGTTCGCGAGCAAGCCCGCTGCCACATGTTTGATCTGCGTTTTTACACCGCAAACTGCGCGAAGCTCACACCCGCACCTGCCGGGCGCACATCGGTGAGGAACGAATCCTTGTCCGCGCTCAGCTCCAGCGTGATCTCCGGGCTGCGCTTGCCTGCATTGCGCACTACCAGCCCTTCAAGTTTTTCACGCAAAAATGCTGTCGGCACCTTCAGGTGCAGCAACTGGTCGGACTCGGCGTTGTGCATCAACAAGTGAATCCACTCGTATTGGCCCACGGCAATACGGCCCACCGGCAGGTCGAACCACCAGATGTTGCGTTTGCGGTCCAGGTCGGTGAAGTGGCAGTTGTTGAGGCCGAGTACGGCACCGCCCAGTTCCTGGTTTCTGCGGGCGATAGCCTGTGCTTTATTGAGTTTCATAACCTTCCTACGGGATCTGTTATTCAGCGTTATAGCCTGAATGTGCGGGGCATTCTCGTGGGTTGGCTGCAAAACATAAAGCCAAACCTGCAAGCGGCGATGAAATGCCCGTCGAAAAATAATTGAAACTCTGCCGAACAGCCTCGGGTCAATCTCTACGTAATGACCAAAAACCTCGATTGTTCCAGGAGAAATACCATGAGCAGCACATCGGATAAGGCAAAAGGTTTGGCTAACGAAGCCGTCGGCAACGTCAAGCAAGGTGTTGGCAAAGTGACTGGCAACGACAAGCTGCGCGCCGAAGGCGTGGTTCAGGAAAAGAAAGGCGAAGTGCAGAAAGCGGTGGGCGATACCAAAGACGCGGTAAAAAAAGCCACCAAGTAAGTCTGAATCGTTGGCTGTATGCGTGCAGCCCGACGGCCATCCACGGATGGCCGTTTTTATGTCAGATGCTGCAACTAAAATCTGGTAATTGTTTCAAAGTCGCCAAGTAGGCTACTTTTGATGTAGAAAACGGCCCCTGAGTCGCCCACGACCTCACCCTTTTGCGGCGAAAGGAGACGCTATGATTTTTCCGGTATTACAAGGTTTACCCCTGCATAAGGTGCTGGTGCGCACCGTCAAGGAATTCGTCGATGACGAAATGCCCACCTATGCCTCGGCACTGGCCTACCAGATGCTGTTCTCATTGTTTCCCTTCCTGCTGTTCCTTATCGCCCTGATTGGTTTCCTGCATCTGCCGGACTTCTTCACCTGGCTGCGCATGCAATCGGAACTGGTGCTGCCGCCCCAGGCGCTGGAGCAGGTCAACCCGGTGATCGACCAGTTGCAGCAGTCCAAAGGTGGCTTGCTCTCCGTTGGTATCGTGATCGCCCTGTGGACTGCCTCCGCCGGTGTACGGCTGATGATGAGCGCGATGAACGCTGCCTACGATGTGGTCGAAGGCCGTCCGATCTGGAAGCGCTTCCCGCTCTCGGTGTTCTACACCGTCGGCATCGCCGGCATGCTGCTCGCCGCCGCCGCCTTGATGGTGCTTGGCCCGCAGGTGATGGAGTGGCTCGCCGGGCAGATCGGCATGCAGGAATTCGTGGTGACTTTGTGGACCATCCTGCGCTGGCCGCTGATTGTGATTCTGCTGATGTTTGCCGTGGCCCTCATGTATTACGTGATGCCCGATGTGGAGCAGAAATTCCGCTTCATCACGCCCGGCTCGGTGCTCGCCGTAGTGGTGTGGATCGTTGCTTCCCTGGGCTTTGGCTATTACGTCAAAACCTTCGCCGACTACAACGCCATGTATGGCAGTATCGGTGCGATCATCGTCCTGCTTCTGTACTTCTATATTTCCGCCGCGGTGCTGTTGCTGGGCGCGGAGATGAATGCCGTGATCGAACACATGTCGGCTGAAGGCAAGGACCCGGGAGAAAAGGAGTTCGATGAACCCGCCGAAGAAGTTTCTGACACGGATGCAAAACAGCACGTCTCAGGCCTAGGCCGGGACCACTCCAAGCCCACACCCATTGAGCCTGATCGATGATCCGTGAAATCCTGAAAATGGGCGATGAGCGCCTGCTGCGTATTGCACCGCCGGTTACGCCGGAAATGTTCGACAGCCCCGAGCTTTGGCAGTTGATTGACGACATGTTCCAGACCATGGAACACGTCGGCGGCGTTGGCCTGGCCGCACCGCAGATCGGCGTCGATCTGCAACTGGTGATCTTTGGTTTCGAAGCCAGCGAGCGATACCCGGATGCGCCGCCGGTGCCGCAGACCATCCTGATCAACCCGTTGATCACACCGCTCAGCCCGGTGGTGGAAGAGGGCTATGAAGGCTGCCTGTCCGTGCCCGGCCTGCGTGGCGCGGTAGACCGTTATCAGCAGATTCGCTACGAGGGTTTCGACCCCAAAGGCGAGCCGATCACGCGCATCGCCGAGGGTTTCCATGCGCGCGTGGTGCAGCATGAATGCGATCACCTGATCGGCCGGTTGTACCCCTCGCGGATTACCGACTTCAGCAAGTTCGGGTTTATCGAAGTGATGTTTCCAGACATGGACCCGAACGCTGACGAATAGCGTTCAAGCCCAATGAGATCCAAATGTGGGAGCGGGCTTGCTCGCGAAAGCGGTGTATCAGTGACTTATCCTGTGACTGATACTCCACATTCGCGAGCAAGCCCGCTCCCACATGTGCATTGCATTTCAAAGCGGGTTATTTGGCCGGTTTCACAAACCGCAACGTCATCCGATCCGACTCACCAATCGCCACATACTTGGCCTTGTCCTGCTCACCCAACTTCAATGCCGGCGGCAAGGTCCATACGCCACCGGGGTAATCCTTGGTGTCCTTCGGGTTGGCATTCACCTCACTCTGTCCCGCCAGCTTGAACCCGGCGTCCGTTGCCAGCTTCACCACCTGCGCGGTGGTCAGGTAACCACTGTCCTTGATCGCTTCCAGATCCGCCCCATCCTTGGCGCGATGATCTTCCACGCCCAGCACCCCACCGGGCTTGAGCACCGTGTAGAACGCGCTGAAGGTGGCCGGCGCGGTGCCCGCGTCAACCCAGTTATGCACATTGCGAAAGGTCAGTACCGCATCGGCCGACGCAGGCTTGCCGAACACCGGCGCCTTGGGATCGAATTCGACAACCTCGGCCTTGGCATAACGCGCAGGGTCGGCGGCGAATTTCTTTTTCAGGTTCTGTTCGGACGTCGCGGCGTAAGCACTGCTGCTCGCAGCCTGCACGGCGGCGACGTAATGCCCATGGTCCTTGAGCAACGGCGCCAGGACCTCGCTGTACCAGCCGCCGCCCGGGGTGATTTCGATCACCGTCTGCTTGGCGCCCAGGCCGAAGAATTCCAACGTTTGCTGCGGATGGCGATAAACGTCGCGCGCGCTGTTGGCCGGGTCGCGCCAGCTGCCGGCAAGCACGCTGGTGTACTGCGCGGCGGTAATCGGTGCGTCGGCTGCCTGGCTGAGCGTTGGAACGAGGAGGGCGGTGAGGGACAGAGCTGCAAGCGTCGTTTTCATGATCATCCTGTAAGGGGCCACTGTGCCGTCGAGGCTAGCATGGGCCCTCTACCGGGCGATCACACATTATCCGAGGTGCACCTCACCCTTGGTTATAAGCCCCATGGCGATCATTGGTTTATTGCGTTTGTAGCGCACCAGCCGCTCGCTGAGCGATTGTGGCAGCACCGTGTCCTGAGTGAAGCCCATACGCCGGTACAGACCTTCTAGATCCGGATGGCACAGCAGCCACACTGTGCCTTCCACTTCGGCCACAGCCTGCAGAATCAGGCGCGCCGCCAACCCGTTGCCGCGATACGCGGGGTCCACAAACACCCCCGTCAGCCACTGCCCGCCCAGCACCGGGCTCAGGCACAACCCGGCCACGATCTCGCTGTCGCGCGCCACCCATAAACGCCCGCCTTTAATGGCTTTCATCGACGAGTCGTGGCTACGGTAAAACTTGTTGAGCAGCGGCCACAGCGGCGCTGCCAGCGGTTCGAGGTGCAGTTCGGGCATGGTCTTCAGGCGAGCAATATCAAGGGTCGGGGATTATAAGCGCCTTCTGCCCGGCAATAGGTGGTATACCCACTGTTACATCCCCTTCAGTTGAGCATGCATCATGGCCAAAGGTATGGATTCAAAGAAAGCCGCGAAGAAGAAGCCGGCAAAAACCGCCGATGAAAAACGCGCCGACAAGAAAGCCAAGAAGTCCGACACAGGCCTGTTCGGTCACTGAGTTACAAGCTTAGAACCAAACGGTCTGCAAGATTTTCAAGCCTCAATGCACAGAGCAGGAAACACCTGCTCTGAGCTGCCGATGGCCAATTACCTTGATCTGACCCAGCGCCGGGAAATCGAAGCCCTGGTGCACCGTTTTACCGCCCGAACCGAATGGCCGACCTGGCTGTTGCTGATCGGCGTGTACACGGGCTGGTTCGCCGTGATGCTCGCCAGTCAATGGCTGGGCCTGTGGCTGAGCACCTTGCTGCTGATCCCGTTGGTGACGCTGTGGCTGTCGGTGCAGCACGAATTGCTCCACGGCCATCCCACCCGCTCGCTTCTTGTGAACAAACTGCTCGGCTATGCACCTTTTGCCGTGTGGTATCCCTATACGCTGTACCGCGAAAGCCATTTGTTGCACCACAACGATGAAGACCTGACGCTGCCGGGCATCGACCCGGAAAGCCGCTACCTTAACCAATCCCAATGGGACAACAGCTCGTTGTTCAAACGCAGCGTGCATTGGCTGACCAAAACCGTGCTCGGCCGTTTCCTGCTCGCGGCGCCGTTGGCGATTGGCCGACTGGCGCGTCATGAGTTTCAACGCTTGCCCCACGTGTGGCCGATGTGGCTGGCCCACGGCGCCGTGACCCTATTGATGCTGAGCTTCATTGCCCACTGCAGCGCACTGCCGGTGTGGCACTACCTGCTGCTGGTCAGCGTGCCGGCCTTGTCCCTGGCGTCGATCCGTTCTTACTATGAGCACCGTCCACACCTGCAGCCGGAACAGCGCACCGTCCTCAACGAAGCGGCCTGGCCCTGGACCTGGCTGTTCCTCAACAACAACCTGCACCTGGTGCACCATGACTTGCCGAAACTGCCCTGGTACTTACTGCCCACCGTCTACCACGCCCGCCGTGAACAATGGGTGGCGCGCAGCGGCGGGTTTGTGGTGCAGGGCTACGGCCAATTGATCAGCCGCCACGGCCTCAAGGCCATCGACAGCCCCCGGCACCCTTTTGCCTGAGAGACGCCCATGAGTGATCACTACGCCGAACTGCTGATGTACGTCGCCCCCGAAGCGGTGCAGCGCGCCAACCAGCAGTGGTTGGCGCGGATAGTGGAGCGTCTGAACCTGAGCCGCCGCAACGCCGACCACCTCGACCTGCACGGCCTGTGGCTGGCGCCCGAACTGCTCGTCACGCAAACCTGCGGCTATCCGCTGATGACCCAACTGCGCGGCCAGGTGCGCATGATCGGTCGCCCACGCTACGAGTTGGCCCACAGCAGCCAGGGCGAACATTGCAGCCTGCTGCTGGCCCGCGACGACGACCCGCGCACCGCACTGGCGGACTTCTACCTCAGCCGTGGCGTGATCAATGGCCATGACTCCAACAGCGGCATGAACCTGCTGCGCGAACGCCTCGCGCCGTTGCAGCGCGGCGGTCGTTTCTTTGCCAGCGTCGGCATCAGCGGCGCCCACCGTGAAAGCCTGCGCTGGCTGCGCGAAAACCTTGCCGACCTCGCCGCCATCGACAGCGTCACCTACGACTACCTGGCGCGTTTCGCCCCGCAGGAAGTGGCGGGGCTGCGCATCGTCACCCGCAGCGCGCCGAGCCCGACCTTGCCTTACATCGGGCCGCTTAGGCTGAGCGATGAGCACGTGGCGCAGATCCGCGAGGCAATGAACCTGGCGTTGCAGGATCTGCCGCAGGTGGTCGACACGCTGGGTATCCAGCAAGTGCTGCCCGCGCGCGAAGACGACTACCGCGTGCTGTTGGATTACCAGCAACAGGCGGTCAACGCGGGTTATTCGAAGCTTCAATAAGGTTATATAAAAATACCTTTTAAATATTATTAAAGAATAAGCCGCCTTGCTAGGATCGCTCCACCGGAACACCGGACATAACGCGCAACCTACTCAGATGGAGCCACTATGTCCGGCGCCGACACTTCTCACAGCGATTACGTGGGCGGATTGTTCCGCAGTCATTACGACTGGCTGTGCAGCCGTTTGCACCGCCATCTCGACTCGCGTGCCCACGCCGAAGACATCGCCGCCGACACCTTCGTCCAACTGCTGAGTTCGCCAGGCGTGGTGCCGATTCGTCAGCCCCGCGCCTTGCTCACCACCATTGCCCAGCGCCTGATGTACCAGCTGTGGCGCCGGCGGGATCTGGAGCGCGCTTATCTCGATGCCCTGGACAACGACGAAACCTGCACCGCACCGTCTCCCGAAGACCTGGCGCACATGCTCGAAGCCTTGCAGGCCATCGACCAGTTGCTCGACGGCTTGCCGGCCAAGGTCAAGGCGACCTTCCTGCTGTCGCAACTCAATGGCCTGACGTATCCCGAGATTGCCGCTGAACTGGGGATTTCCCAACGCTCGGTCAGCGACTACATGGCCCGCGCGCTCAACCGTTGCCTGCGGCTGTGCCTGGAATGAACGACGCCTTGATCGACAGCGCCACGCGCTGGTACGTGCTGCTGCGTTCGGGCGAGGCCACGGCGGCGGACTGGCAGCGCTATCACCACTGGCGCGCAGCCGACCCGCGGCATGACGCATTGTGCCGGCAACTGGAAACGCGCCTTGGCGTGTTTCAGGTTGCGCAAGCGCAAGGCGTAAGCGGCAAGGTTCTGCAGCAAGCGCTGGATGCGCCTTCCAGCCGCCGCCATGTCTTGCAGGTCGCATTGGCGGGTGCAGGCGTGGCCATGGGCGCTGCGCTGTTGAGCAAACCCATGGGGTTAGCGGACCTGACTGCGGACATCCGCACCGGCACCGGTGAACGTCGCACCGTCACCCTGGCCGACGGCAGCGAGTTGTTGCTCAACGCGCAAAGCGCGGCGGATATCCAGTTCGACCCGCAGCGGCGCCTGGTGCGCCTGCGCGAAGGCGAGTTGCTGGCCAGGGTCGCCAGCGACCGTAACCGCCCCTTTCTGATTCAGACCGAGCAGGCGCAGGTGCGCGCCTACGGCAATCGCTTTGTGTTGCGCGAGAGGCAAGGGCAGGGCCAGGTCGTGGCGCTCGATGGCGCGCTGGAAATCGATCGTCAGAGCGGCGAACGCCTGCAACTCGCCGCCGGCCATGAAGTGCATTTCGACCGCGCCGGCTTCGGCCCGGTGCAGGTCAGTTCGGCCGGCGCCACGGCGTGGATCGACGGCTTCCTGCAAGTGCGTGACCGTCCGCTGGCCGAAGTCATCGACGCGTTGCGGCCCTATCACACTGGCGTGTTGCGCCTGGACCCGTCAGTCGCCGGCTTGCGCGTCAGCGGCCTTTATCGGCTGGACAACCCGCAGCAAATCCTCGACACCCTGGCGCGCACCTTGCCGATCCACATCACCCGCCGCACCGGGTTGTGGGTGACCGTCAATGCGGCCTGACGGACTTGCTCGGCCAATGTGGGAGCTGGCTTGCCTGCGATGGCATCACCTGGTGGTGGCTGATGGACCCAGTCGCCTGCATCGCAGGCAAGCCAGCTCCCACAGGGGTGGGGTTTTCACTTCGCGGGTGGGTTCTATCGACATAACCAAACGATCTGCAAGTTTTGCCCCCGCCATCCCACATCACTCCCGTAAGCGCTGCGGGGAGCAGCGTTCTCGAGTTTCCTTGGGGGGAGCCAAAGTGAGTCAGTTCAACCGTGTGCCGCTTCGAACCTTTGCCCTGGTGCCGTTGGCCAGCCTGTTTCTGTCATTTGCCGCCAGTGCCGAAGAGGCGCGTCAGGTCTACCACATCGCCCCCGGCCCGCTGGATGAAGTGCTGTTGAACATCAGTCGCCAGAGCGGCCAGGTGATTTCCTTCACGCCACAACTGGGCAATTATTCCTCGGCCACGGTCGACGGTTCGCTGTCAGCGCACCAGGCGGTGGACGCCGCGCTCAAGGGCACCGGCCTGCAAGTGCAGGTGAGCCCGGACGGTGCGTTCATCATCAAGGAAGGCGCAGCCAAAAACGCGACCAGCAGCGTCAAGGCGCAGACCAGCGCCGCGCAGGCGCCGACCCTCGACCGCGTGGTCGCCATCGGCACCCGGCGCAGCAATGCCACCGCCCTGACCAGCAGCGCGCCGGTGGATGTGATCAACGCCGAAGAACTCAAGCAGACCGGCGCCACCAGCCTTAACCAAGCGCTGTTCCAACTGCTGCCGTCGTTCAACTTTCCGCAGAACAACAGCGCCACCCGCGGGCAAGACCCCAAAGGCGCTTCCTTGCGTGGCCTGTCGCCTGACCAGACCTTGGTGCTGATCAACGGCAAGCGCCGGCACACCTCGGCAGTGGTGAATATTTCCGGTGGCGTGCCGTTCATTGGCGCCCAGCCGGTGGACCTGGACATGATCCCCATCAGCGCCATCGACCACGTCGAAGTGCTGCGTGATGGCGCCTCGGCACAGTACGGCTCCGACGCAGTGGCGGGGGTGGTCAACATCGTGCTCAAGGAGCGCGACAGCGGTGGCGGCATCAACACGCAACTGGGCAAATACGCCCAGGGCGATGGCTTCAGCAAAACCACCGACGGCTGGTACGGCATTGGCCTGCCGGGCGATGGCTTCCTGACCCTGAGCTTCAACACGTTGAACAACAAGCCCGACGACATTGGCGACAAGTACATCGCCGACGGTCAGGTGCAAGACCCACGCTGGGGCGGCGCCGGGCGTGACAAATACAACCTGGCGGCCAACGCCGAGATCGGCCTGAACGACCAATGGCGCGTCTACAGCTTCGCCACCTTCGGCCAGGACACCTCGGTGAACAACACGCCGCCGCTGTTGGCCAGCAGCCCGAACAACGTTGCCTCGATCTACCCCGGCGGCACGATTCCCAAGTACCGCTATCGCTACGAAGACGGCGCCATCACCGTGGGCACGCGTTATGAAGACGACAGCATCGGCCGCTTCGACCTGAGCGCCACCTATGGCCGCGACGAGCACGACGAGTTGGCCTTCAACACGGTCAACCCGAGCTACGGCGCCAACAGCCCGACCAAGTTCAACGTCGCCACGCTGGTCAACGACCAGACCAACATCACTCTCGATTACGCCAAGGACCTGGACGTGAGCTGGTCCAGCCACCCGCTGACTGTCTCCGGCGGAGTGGCGTATCGGCATGAGCGATATCGCCTCGAAGCCGGCGACTACGATTCCTATTCCTACGGCGGCATCGATGGCGTACAGGTTGGCGCGGTACAAGCCTCGGGCCTGACCCCGGAAGACGCCGGCACGTTTAAACGGGACGTGGGCGGCGTGTATTTCGGCCTTGAAAACCAGGTCACCGACAAGCTGCAAGTCGGTGTCGCCGGGCGCACCGAGCACTACTCGGACTTCGGCTCGGCCACCACCGGCAAGCTCTCGGCGCGTTATGACTTCACCCCGCAAGTGGGCGTGCGCGCTACGGTCAACAATGCTTACCACGCGCCGAGCCTGGGGCAGATCGGCACCTCGTGGACCACCACCACCAACCTGGACGCCAACGGCAACCCGGTGCTGACGCGCATGCTGCCGGCCGACAACCCGGCGGCCCGTGCCCTTGGCGCGCAACCGCTCAAACCTGAGAAATCGACCAACTACTCTTTGGGCCTGGTGCTGCGACCGGCAGAAAATGCCTCGCTGACCATCGACGCCTATCAAATCTCGATTCGCGACCGCTTGCTGTTCAGCGGCGGCATCTCCGGGCCACTGGCCGAGCAGATCCTCACCAATGCCGGTTACGGCCAGTACTCTTGGGCGCAGTTCATGACCAACGCTGCCGACACCCGCACGCGCGGCGTCGACATCGTCGGCAAGTACAACCTGTACCTCGCGCAGTTCGGCAACCTGGCCCTGTCCGCCGGCTACACCAAGGCGCGCACCACCATCGAGAAAGTCCACGAAAACCCCAACGGCTTTGAAGTGCTGACCCGCGAAGCGCGTGGCTTTATCGAACACGGCTATCCCGAAGACAAACTGGTGTTCGGCGCGGTGCACACGCTCAACCAATGGACCATCGCCCTCAACCAAACCCGCTACGGCAAATACCGCAAATACGCGGCCAGCGAGACCAACGCGCAGTACGACCAGGTTTTCAGTGCGCAATGGAGCACCGACCTCGACGTCAACTACGCGTTCACCAAGCAACTGCGCGTGTCGGTGGGCGTGAACAACCTGTTCGACAGCAAACCCGACGACTTCAACAGCCGCCTGCGCCAGACGCCGGGCCAGCAATACAGCTACCTGTCACCGACCGCGCCGGAAGGGGCGTTTTACTACACGCGGCTCAGTTATGACTTTTAACCCACTGCAATAGCACACCGATCAAGTGTGGGAGCTGGCTTGCCCGCGATAGCGATGTTGAAGCCACCACCGCCTTCGCAGGCAAGCCAGCTCCCACATTGACCATGCCCACTGTGAATGCGTTGTGAATCGAATCTCCAAGAGGCTACTCATGAGAACACTAAAAAACCTGCTCGGTGGCTCGCTATTGGCACTGACCGTCCTGGCCCAGCCGGCCCACGCTGCCGATGCCGTCAAACCGATCCACTTCGGTGACATCACCTGGGAAAGCGGCAGCCTGATCACCGAAGTGCTGCGCCTGATCGTCGAGAAAGGCTACGGCCTGCCCACCGACACCTTGCCCGGCAGCACCGTGAGCCTGGAAGCCGCGCTGGCCAAGGACGACATTCAAGTGATCGGCGAAGAGTGGGCCGGGCGCAGTCCGGCGTGGGTCAAGGCTGAAGGCGAAGGCAAAGTGTTCGGCCTGGGCGACACGGTCAAAGGCGCCACCGAAGGCTGGTGGGTGCCGGAATACGTGATCAAGGGTGACGCCGAGCGCGGCATCAAACCCCTGGCCCCGGACCTCAAGTCGGTGGCCGACCTGTCGCGCTACAAGGACGTGTTCCGCGACCCCGAAGACCCCAGCAAAGGCCGCTTTCTCAACAGCCCCACCGGCTGGACCTCGGAAATCGTCAACAGCCAGAAGCTCAAGGCGTATGGCCTGACCGACACCTTCGTCAACTTCCGTACCGGCTCCGGCGCGGCGCTGGATGCCGAAGTGGCGTCGTCGATCCGCCGCGGCAAACCGGTGTTGTTCTACTACTGGTCGCCAACCCCGCTGCTGGGCCGCTTCAAGCTGATCAAACTGGAAGAACCGCCGTTCAACGCCGAGGCCTGGAAAACCCTGGCCGACGCCAACAACCCGCACCCCATCGGCACCCGTTCAATGCCGGCGCATCTGGCGATTGGTGTGTCGGCGCCGTTCAAGGCGCAGTACCCGCAACTGGTCACGTTCTTTGAAAAAGTCGACCTGCCGATCGACCTGCTCAACGGCATCCTTGCGCAGATGAGCGAGAAACGTGAACAGCCACGCCAGGTCGCGCTGGCGTTCCTCAAAGCGCAGCCGAACGTCTGGCAGCAATGGGTGCCGGCGGATGTCGCGGCCAAGGTCAAGGGAGCCCTCTGATGCTCAAAGCCCTCGCTGTTGTTGTGCTTTCGCTGGTGGCCAGCCATGTGCTCGCCGCCGAACCTTCCACATTGCGCATCGGCTACCAGAAAAGCTCGGTGAGCATGGTGCTGGCCCGCGAGCACAAGTTGTTTGAAGACGCGCTGCCCGGCACCCAGGTGCAATGGATCGAATTCCTTGGCGGCCCGCCGCTGATCGAGGCGCTGAACGGCGGCAGCCTGGACATCGGCAACATCGGCGACATCCCGCCGATCTTCGCCCAGGCCGCCGGCATTGATCTGCAGTACTTCGCCGTCGAGCCGAATGAGGGCAAGACCGAAGCAGTGTTGGTGCCCAAAGCCAGCCCGATCCAGCACGTGGCCGAACTCAAGGGCAAGCGCGTGGCGCTGCTCAAGGGTTCCAGCGCACACAACCTGTTCCTCAAGAGTCTGCTGCGCGCCGGTTTGCAGTGGAAGGATGTAGACGTGGTGTACCTGTCGCCGTCCGACGGCCGTGCCGCGTTTGAACAAGGCAAGGTCGACGCCTGGGTAGTGTGGGACCCGTACTACTCCGCGGCCGTGGTCGACGGCTCCGCCCGCGTGCTCGGCGATGGCCAAGGCCTCAACCCGGCGGGCAGTTTCTTTGTGGTCAGCAGCCCGTTTGCCAAACAGCACCCGCAAGCGGTCGGCACGATTATCAACACCCTGGCCAAGGCCCAGCGCCTGTCCCTGGATCAACCCGAGCAAAGCATTGCGCTGATGGCCAAGACCCTGGGCCTGCCACCGGCGGTGGTTAAAAGCTACTTCGAACACCGCTCGCCCGCGCCGATTCGTCCGCTGGAAGCCATCGACATCGCCAACCAGCAACGCACTGCCGACCTGTTCTTTGCCAACGGCCTGATCCCGAAGAAGGTCGATGTGCAGCAGATCGTGTTCAAGGCGCCTTGAATCCAGCGGCCAGCAAGGCTCCTGTGGTGAGCGGGCTTGGTATGGGGGCGGGCTTGGTATGGCGAGCAGGCTTGTTGTGGCGAGCGGGCTTGCCCCGCGTTGGGCTGCGCAGCAGCCCCAAAACCATTCACCGCAGTGTGTCAGGGGACGCGCGCAGGTTTGAAATGGGGCCGCTTCGCAGCCCAACGCGGGGCAAGCCCGCTCGCCACGAGAAGCCCGCTCGCCACAGGAAGCCCACTTGCTACAACAAGCCCGCTCGCCACAGGAAGCCCACTTGCTACAACAAGCCCGCTCGCCACAGGAAGCCCACTTGCTACAACAAGCCCACTTGCCACAGGAATCCCACTCGCCACACCAAGCCCGTACGCCACAACAAGTTCTAAAACCTCCCCTCAGTGAGCAGACCATGCAACCGATCTACATCGACTTTCTCAACGGCCTGGACATCGACGCGCTCAACCTTTCCAACGAGGAAATCCTCACCGCCATCCAAGCCAGCCTGGCGATTCAGGGCCGTGGCGAGGCGGTGATCGAGCCGCGCACTCACCTGATTCCTGGCGGCGGCATCAACGGCCACTTCAACGTGTTGCGCGGCGTGCTCGGCGGCGACATCGGTTATGCCGGGGTCAAGGTAGTGGGCGACTTTGTCGATAACTACCGCAAGGGCCTGCCGTCGGAGTTGGCGATCCTCAACCTGCTGGACCCGGCCACCGGCATTCCCAGGGCCATCCTCGACGCCTCGGCAATCACCGACATGCGCACCGGCGCCGTCACCGCCATCGGCGCCAAATACCTCGCCCGGCCCGACAGCAAAGTGCTGGCGCATATCGGCGCGCGCGGCACCGCGTATTGGAATGTGCGCCTGCTGGACCATCTGTTCGACTTCGAGGAGATCCGTGTGCATTCGCGCCGCAGCGAAAGCCGCGAAGCCTTCGCCCAACGCCTGCGCCAGGACTTGGGCAAGCCGGTGATTGTCACCGACGACTGGGAGTCGGCCGTGCGTGGCGCCGACATCGTGGTCGAGGCCTCGCGCCTGGATCAGCCCGAGCCGTTGTTGCACACCGACTGGATCAAACCCGGCGCCTTCGTCGTGCCCTACGGCACCATGAGCGCGGTGCAATTGTCGCTGACCGACATCATGAGCAAATTGGTGGTGGACGATTGGGGCCAGTGCAAAGGCGGGATGTTTGGCGCACTGCGCGCGCATGTCGATGCCGGCAAGCTCAGTGCCGACACCCTGCACGCCGAGCTTGGGCAGATTGTCGCCGGCTTGAAAACCGGCCGCGAAAACCCGGAAGAAACCATCCTGTTCTGGCACCGTGGCCTGAGCCTCAGCGACATCGCCCTGGGCCATGCACTGCTGGAAAAAGCCCAGCGATTGGGCATCGGCCAGCGGCTGCGCTGGGCATGATCAGCTTCGATCCCCAAGGCTTGGCGTTGGCAGATCTGCTCGCCATTGCCCGGCACGACACACCGGCGCAGTTCAGCGCGCAAGCGCGCCAGCGGATCGACGAAGGCCACCGCCTGCTGCTGAAACGGGCGGCCGAGGGCACGCCGATTTATGGCGTGACCACCGGGCTCGGTGCCGCGGTGGACACGCCGGTGGCACCGTTGCAGGCCACTATTCCTCTGGGCCGAGCGGTGGGCGTCGGGCGTCTGGCCAACCGCCAGGAATTACGCGCAATCACCGCCGCCCGTTTGGCCGGGTTGGCCCAGGGCCGTTCGGGCATTTCACCGGCGGCGGCCGAGGCACTGTTGGCGTTGCTTAATTCCGGTGCCGAGCCCGAGGTGCCGTTGCTCGGCTCGCTGGGCGAGAGTGACCTGGCGCCGTTGGCTCACTTGAGCTTGGCGCTTACGGTGCCGTTGACCGGCAAGGATGGCCTGGCGCTGGTGTCGGCGAATGCGGCAAGTGTCGGGCTGGGGGCGTTACTGGTGGCCGAGGCGCAGCAGGTGTTACAGGCCGTGTTGGCGGCGCTGGCGTTGTCGTGTGAAGGCTACCGGGCCAACCTCAGCCCGTTCCAGCCGTGGGCCTCACGCTTGCGCCCGGCGCCTGGGCAAACCGAGCAGTCGGCGGCGTTGTTGCACCTGCTTGAAGGCGGCGATTTGGCGTACAGCCCGCGCCGCTTGCAAGATCCGTTGAGCTTTCGTTGTGCCACGGTTGTGCAAGGCGCTGCGCAACAGGCGTTACAGCAACTGCATGAACTGATCGAGTTGGAACTGCGCAGCGGCGCGGATAATCCGGCGCTGATCAGCGAGGAATCTTTGGTGTTGGCCACGGCCAATTTCGACAGCACGCACCTGGCCCTCGCCGCTGAAGGTTTGGGCCTGGCGCTGAGTCGAGTCGCCGCGTGCAGCGCCGAGCGCATTGCCAAGTTGCTGTCGCCCGCGTCCAGTGACTTGCCGCGCTTTCTGATCACGCAGCCGGGGCATGTCGGCATGGCGGCCTTGCAGCGCACCAGCGCGGCGCTGGTCGCAGAGATCGGGCACCTGGCCAACCCGCTGCCCGCCGTCAGCGTGCCGGTGGCCGATCGGGTGGAAGACTACGCCGGGCAGGCGCTGGCGGTGGTCGACAAGACCCGCCGGTTGACCGAGCGGGTGGTGTGGTTGGCCAGCATTGAACTGATCGTCGCGGCGCAGGCGGTAGACCTGCGGGGTGTAGCGCGATTGGGGCAGGGCACGCGGCGGGTCCATGACGCGGTGCGCAGCCAAGTGGCGCATCTGGATCAGGACCGGTCGGGTTCGGTGGATGTATTGGCGCTGAGTGCGTTCATCACCGATGGCAGCTTGAAACCCTTTCTTTGAAACGAAGCAGATCAACGGTGGGAGCGGGCTTGCTCGCGACTGCGGTGTATCAGTTGATGCATGTGCTGACTGACCCACCGCATTGGCGAGCAAGCGCGCTCCCACATTTTTATTTGCATTTCAGGTCATGCGGCCTCGGCGGCCAATGCGGCGATAGCAGCGGGCCGTGATCCTACGCGTAGTTGAAACGCCGCCAATGCCGGCCACTGTTGCAAATCAATAGCGTGGACACCCGCCCAGCGCAGCACCACAAACAAATACGTGTCCGCCACCGAATACTGCTCGCCCAGCAGGTAATCCTGACGCTCCAGTGTCTGCACCAGAATCGCAAAGCGCTTGAACAGCGTGGCCAAAAACATCGCCCGCACTTCGCCTTGAATGGCCGGGTTGAAGAAAATCGCCAAGCCGCCATGAATCTCGCTGGCGATAAAGTTCAGCCATTCCTGCAACCGCACGCGTTGCCAACTGCCATTGGCCGGGGCGAGCAGGGCGGCGGGTTTGAGGTCGGCCAGGTATTGCAGGATGGCGCTGGCTTCGGTCAGCACAGCGCCGTTGTCCAGTTGCAGCGCCGCCACGTAGCCCTTGGGGTTTATCTGCAGGAAATCTTCGCCGTTGCCGAAGGTTTTAGCCTGGTTGTTCACCTGCACCAGCTCGAACGGCAGCGCCAATTCACGCAGCACGATATGCGGGGCGAGCGAACAGGCGTTGGGGAAAAAATACAGTTTCATCAAAGGCGACTCCGTTGGGTTTGCGCCAGTCTCGCGGGCGTGGCACCGTGCGTAAAATTAAACCTGCACACCCCATCCATAAGGACAGCTACTGCCATGATGAACCTGATGCACTGGCGCCTGCTGGTGGCGGTCGCCGACCACGGCAGCATCACGGCGGCTGCCGAACAGGTGGGCATGACGCAGTCCGCCGCCAGCCAGGCCATGGCGTCCATGGAGGCGACGCTGGGCGCGCAACTGTTTACCCGTGAACCGCGCAAGACGTTGCCCACAGCGCTTGGGCTCGACGTGATCGCGCAGGCGCGGGTGATGATGGGCGCGCTGCAGGCCATTCGCACCACGGTGGATGAAGCGCGCCCGCTGCTGCGTGGGAACATTCGCATCGCCAGTTTTCCGAAGGTGTTGGCGACTTTTCTCACGCCGTTGCTGCAGCGTTTCCGTCAGTTGAACCCGGGTATCGAGGTCACCACCCTGGAAGTGACTGACAGCGAAGTGCACACCTTGCTCGACGCGGGCCTGATCGATTTGGGCGTGGTGCTCAACCCCAAACCCGAGCGCAACGCCACGGTATTGGGTCGCGACCTGTGGATGGCAGTGCTGCCGGCCCACCATCCACTGGCGCAGTGCCCGCAGGATGCCAGCGTGGCGCTCGAAGCCTTACTCGAACAACCCTTCGTACTGGCCACCGGCGGCTGTACCGCGAATGCCCGCAGCCTGGCGGCCGACGCGGGCCTGCGCCTGCACGATATCCGCGTGGAAGTGCGTGAATGGAGCAGCGCCTACAGCCTGGTGCGCGAGGGCGTCGGTGTCACGCTGGTGCCGGAAATGGCCTTGCCGGCCCAGCGCAATGGCCTGCGCGTGATGCCGCTGACGGTGCCGTTGTACCGTGAGTTTGCCTTGGTCGGTTCGCAGACCCTTCCACCCTCGGCGGCGGCCGGTGCATTGTTAAAAATGCTGGCTGACTAGTGGCCTTGCATAGCGCCATGCCCTGTCTATGCTCACCCAGAACCGTTGATGACGCTTGGCATGTAAAGCGATTCGGATGGTTTTTTCCCATGAAGGTGTGCCAGCAATAGCCAACTGAAGAATGGAATGCGCCGTTTCAGGCGCCGGGAATCTAGGGTGATCTGACCATGTTCAACCGCCATCACAAATCCGACCTGCAAGAAATCGAACGTTTTTCCTGTGCTCTCACCGAAGCCAACGCCAAGCTTGCTGCCATCAGCCGCTCCATGGCGATGATCGAGTTCGACCGCAACGGCGTGATCCTCGACGCCAATCCCAACTTCTGTAAAACCATGGGCTACAGCGTGGAGGAGATTCGCGGCAAGCATCACCGCATCTTTTGCGAAGAGGCATACACCCACACCGAGACCTACGCCAAGCTGTGGCGCGACCTGGCGCGGGGTGAAGCGCTCAGTGGCACGTTCATGCGCCTGAACAAGCGCGGTGAGGAAGTGTGGCTCCAAGCCAGCTACATGCCGGTGCTGGACAGCAGCAATCAGGTGCAGAGCGTGATCAAAGTGGCGTCGGACATTTCTGCGCGGGTCCACCATGAACACGAGAACCAAAGCCTGATCGATGCGATCAGCCGGTCCATGGCCGTGATCGAGTTCACGCCACAAGGCCAGATCATCAATGCCAACGACAACTTTTTGCGCACCGTGCAGTATTCCCGCGAAGAAATCATTGGCCAGCACCACAGCATGTTTTGCCATCGCGGCGAAGTGGAATCCCCGGCGTACAAGGCCTTTTGGGCCTCGCTCAACCGCGGCGAATACCATTCCCACCGCTTTGAACGCAAAAACAAATACGGCAAAACCCTGTTTCTGGAGGCGTCCTACAACCCGATCTTCGATGCCAATGGGCGCCTGTACAAAGTGGTGAAGTTCGCCAGTGACATCACCGATCAGGTCACCACCCTGCGTACCGCCGCCGATTCGGCCCACGCCACCTCAGTACAAAACGACGCGTGCGCACGCAAGGGCTCGGAGGTGGTGCAGCAAACCGTGCAGATCATCGAGGAGATTTCCCACGACTTGAACCAGGCGGCCCAGAGCATCGATGCGGTGAGCAAGCAGTCGGACATCATCGGTTCCATCGTGCAGACCATTCGCAGCATCGCCGAGCAGACCAATATGCTCGCGCTCAACGCGGCCATTGAAGCTGCGCGGGCCGGCGAGCATGGGCGCGGGTTTGCGGTGGTGGCCGACGAAGTGCGCAGCCTTGCGGCGCGTACCAGCCAGGCGACGGTGGAGATTGTGGATGTGGTGCGCAAGAACCACGACCTGTCGCTGAGCGCGGTTTCGAGCATGCAGTCGAGCTTGAGCCGCACCGGGCTTGGGGTGGAGCTGGCGAATGAAGCGGGGCAGGTGATCCTGGAGATTCAGGAAGGGTCACGGCATGTGGTGGATGCGATCAGCCAGTTCAACTCGACCCTGCAGCTGCAGTAGGCACGGCCCCTGTGGGCGCTGGCTTGCCCGCGATAGCGTCACCTGGGTGTACTTGATACACCGGGGTGTCTGCATCGCAGGCACGCCAACTCCCACATTTTGATTGGCCGTGTCGGTTAAATCGCAGCCAGGGTCTCTTTCACCGACTGCGCCGGGTCCGTGGCTTTCGCCGCTACTTGCTGTTCTTGCTGCTGCTTCACACGATCAGCCACTTGCTTGGCAATCGCGTCTTGTTTTTCCTGCGGCATGGCCTGCACCTGCGCTTCGGTCAAACCCTGCTCCTTGAGCAGCTGTTCGCGAATGCGTTCGGCCGGGGATTTGTTCATGTAGTCGGTGAAGTCGGCCCGCGCGCTGCTGGTGGTCGAGCCGGCGGCAGGCACATCGGTGCTTGTTGCCGTCGTGGTGGATGCCGTCGTGGCGGTCGTTGCCGCCGTGGTGGCTTGCAACTGCACACGGGTCTTGGCAAAGGCTTCGTCGATGCGGTCGTTGGCCTTGTCCAGGTCCTTCTGCGCGGCCGGCACGGTCACGCTTTGCTGCGCCGCTTGCAGGGCACCGCTGTACAGCGTGCTGGCGGCGGCATTGGCCGGGTCCATGTCGGGTCGCTTGAGCTGTTGGACGGTCGACACCGCTTGGGCGTTGTTGTTAACCAGCATGATCGGTCACCTGAGGATGTGTTCGGTGTTTGAGGTGGAGCAAATAGCATGCCGAGGGCGATGTGCCCGGTTTTATTGGGGATGACACCGCCGTCGCGGCAATCTTTGGCCCGCCGGCGGCCAAGGCTTGCCGTCAGTGCGCAATATTTTCCAGTGCCAGGTTACGCGTGCGCGGCCCGAACCAACTGATGGTGATCATCACGATCAACATGCTGCTGGCGATAAACGCCAGCACGCCCGGCGTGCCCAGGTGTTCGAGGATAAAACCGATCAACAGGCTGCTGAACACCGTGGACAAACGGCTGAACGAATAGCAGAAGCCCACCGCCCGCGCGCGGATATTGGTGGGGAACAGTTCGCTTTGGTACGAGTGATAACTGAAGCTCAGCCAGGCGTTGCAAAAGGTAATCATCACCCCGCAGATCACCAGCCCCACCGCCGTGGTTTGCAGGGCGAACAGGCTGCCGAAGATCATCGCGCCCATGGCCGAGCCGACGATCTGCCATTTGTTTTCGAAGCGGTTGGCCACCTTCACAAACAGCAACGGGCCCAGCGGGTAGGCGAGGGTGATGATAAAGGCGTACAGCAAGCTGTGGGTCACGCTCACGCCCTGGCCCGAGAGCAACGCCGGCAGCCAATTGCCGAAGCCGAAAAAGCCGATGGCCTGGAACACATGAAACACAATCAGCATCAACGCGCGGCGGCGGTAAGGCGGTTGCCAGATATCGGCAAAACGGCCGTTGCCCTGCACGCTGACCGCTTCGGGTTCGGGTTCATCCAGCGCTTTGCCGTGGTCTTTCTGGCAGCGTGCTTCCAGGCTGTCCATGATCTGACCGGCCTGGTCAAAACGGCCTTTCTGCGCCAGCCAGCGCGGTGACTCCGGCAGGCGCTTGCGCAGTTGCCAGATAAACAGCGCAAACACCGCACTGCTGAGCACCACCCAGCGCCAGCCCGACACCCCGAACGGCGCCTGGGGCACCAGCCACCATGACATCAACGCCACCGCCGGCACTGACAAAAACTGGATGAAAAACGCAAAGGCAAAGGCCGAACTGCGCATGCGCTTGGGCACCAGTTCCGAAAGGTAGGCGTCAATGGTCACCAGTTCGATGCCCAGGCCAATGCCCACCAGAAAGCGCATGCAGATGATGCCCAGGGCGGAGGTCTGGATGCCCATCAACACCGTCGCGACGGTGTACCAGATCAACGCGAAGGTGAAGATCGCCCGACGCCCGAAGCGGTCGGCAATGGGACTGAGCAGGCTGGCGCCGAGGAACAGGCCGAGGAAGGTTGCCGAGGCGAAAGCGGCCTGGTCGGAGAACCCGAACACGCCCTCGCTGCCAGTGTGGAAAATCCCGTCACTGATCAGGCCGGGGCTGATATAGGCGGTCTGGAACAAGTCATACAGCTCGAAAAAACCGCCGATCGACAGCAACGCCACCAGGCGCCAGAGCGTGGCGACGGCGGGCAAGCGGTCAATGCGCGCGCTGATGTGGGCGGCACGGATCGGGTCAATGCCGTCCGTGGCTGAGGCGGTGAGTGTCGACATGGGCGGATTCCAGGGGCAGTGACCTGGAATCTTAGCGGGCTAACGTAAACCGGCGCTTGTGAAATTGCGTGCGCCACGGCACGCAATTGCCGATTTATTGCGCCAAGCCTTCCGGTTTGAAGGTTTTATGGCGCAGGGGGTCAATAGGTGATGGGCATCTCGAAGGTCTGGAATGCATCATCCACCGGCTGATAGCCCAGCACCCGTGTGGTTTCGCTCAAGTCCAGGCGCTTGAAGCGGTTATTGGAAATGCCGTGGGCGATCAGGTGTTTGACCCCTTCGACGTCAACCGAACGTTGCAGCAATTGCACGGCGTCACGCGGGCTGAGCCAGGCGCTGAGGTCGCGGGCGTTGTTCAGGTCGGGGGCTTGGCGCGATTCGAAGGCGCCGATGCGCAGGGCAATGGTCGACAGCGCGGTTTTTGCCGCGTAGTAGCTGCACAGCGCCTCGCCGTAGCATTTGCTCACGCCGTAGAGGTTGCCGGGCATGACCTGCATGCCGGGCGTGATCTGCCGGTCAACCGGATAGCCCTCGATGGCTTGCGCGCTGCTGGCGTACACCAGGCGTGTTACGCCCGCGGCCACGGCGGCTTCGAACAGGTAGGTGGTGGCGAGGATGTTGTTGGGCAGCAGGTCCTCGAACGCGGCGCTGGCGTCGGGGATGCCTGACAGGTGCACGATCACGTCGATGCCGTTGAGCAGGCCGGCCAGGCTGGCTTTGTCGCTGAGGTCGGCTTTTATGTAACGGTGCTCGCCCAGGTCGAAGTCCGGTGCGATGCGGTCAGTAAGGGTGAAGCGGTAGCGGTCTTTCGAGGCTTCGAAAAACACCTTGCCGATTCTGCCGCAGGCGCCGGTGAGCAATACGTTGAGTCCTTTCACGGTGGTGTCCTTGTTTCAGTTATGACCGCCAAGGGCGAAGGTCTGAAAGCCCGGGCGTTGGCTGAGGCGCTGGTAGTAGGCCGCCACTGCGGGGTAGGGCGGGCGCTCCATGGGGGTGTTCTGCCAGCGATGCACCGAGAGGCCGATGAGGATATCGGCGAGGGTGAATTCGTCGCCAGCCACGTAGGCGCCGGTCTTGGCCAGCTGTTGCTCCAGCAGGCCCATCTTGTCGTTCCATACGCGCACGGCGGCGACAATCTGCGCCGGGTCGAGACCGTCCGGGTTGTTGCGCACCAGAGCGGTGAACGCATCGCCCCAGGCGCGGTTGAGTTCGGTGGCTTGCCAGTCCATCCACTGCTCGACCCGAGCGCGTGGCGCCGGTTCGGCGGGTAACAGATCGTGGCGTTGGTAAAGGCCTATCAGGTAGCGGCAGATGGTGTTGGATTCCCACAGCACGCCGTGGTCGTCGATCAGCACCGGCACCTGGGCGTTGGGGTTCAGGGCGAGGAATTCGGCCGACTGGGTGGGTTTGAAACCGATGCCCCAGTCTTCGCGCACGTAGTCGATGCCCAGTTCCTGGCAGGTCCAGAGCACTTTGCGCACGTTGATGGAGGACGTGCGGCCGAGGATTTTCAGTGAGTGTCCCATGGTACTTCCCTGACGATGGAGATGACCCATGGGAATCTATCAGGGGTAAACCTTCGACGCTACGCGGTTGTGGCCGGCAACGCCGACGCGGGCAAACCGAAGGTGCGGTCGAACAGCCAGTTAAAGGCAAACGTGTAGCAGGGAATGAACAGGATCAACGCCAGGTCCAGCACAAACGCCTGTACCAGGCTGACCTTCATCCACCAGGCGATCAGCGGAATCAGGAAGACGATCAGCGTCAGTTGAAACCCGACCGCGTGGGCAATCCGCCGCTTGACGGTGCGCGTGCGGTCGGCTTGACGGCTTTCCCAGCGCTCGAACAGTGAGGTGTAGATGAAATTCCAGGTGACCGCGATGGTCGTGATGACCACAGCCAACGGCCCTGTGCTGGACAGGTGAGTGCCCGATAGCAGCGCCAGCCCGAGCGCCGAGAAGGTCATGCCGATCAGCTCATAGAGCGACACATACACCAGTTTGCGTTTCACGCCTTGCATAGCACTTCCTCTTTTTTACGTGACAGGAACGTCAGAGGGTGCAGACGATAGCGTCAGTTTGACTGATACTAAAAGTCAGAAGATTTCAATTTTATTGATAGGTGGCGCGATGAGTTTTACCAGTGACAGTGTCCAATTGTTCCTGGCGGTGGTGGAGCGTGGCTCGTTTTCGGCGGCGGCGCGGGCGTTGGGCAAAGTGCCTTCAGCCGTGAGCATGGGCATTGCCAACCTTGAAGCCGAGCTGGGTTACCCGTTGTTCGATCGCAGCCACCGCGAGCCGGTGCCCACCGACCTGGCGCTGGCGTTGATTCCCCATGCACGGCTGATGGCCGAGCAACTCAAACAATTGCAGGTGCATGCGTTGCAGCTGTCCCAAGGGCTGGAGAGCAAGCTGTCGATTGGCGTGGGCGCCGACATCAATACGCGCCGCCTGCTGGCCGCCATTGGCGAGCTCAGTGAGCAATTCCCGTTGCTTGATATCGAAGTGCTGACCGCCCCGCAAGATGACGTTTTGCAGCTGCTGCACAGCGGCCGGGTGCAGCTGTGCCTGGCCTATGCGGGCTTGAGCGTGAACGTGCTGGAGCGGTTTCAGTTTGTCGGCAGCGAGCAACTGATGGCCTGTATCAGCCCGCGCCACCCTCAGGCGGGCGGTGAGCCGTTTTTGGAAGACTTGGTGCGGGTGCGACAGATTCTGGTGGCCGGCCGGGACTTGCCTCTCAGCGATTGTCGACCACTGGTGGGGCAATCCTATTGGCGGACCGACACCCTGGGCATGGCGCTGGAAATGGTGGAAGCCGGGCTGGGTTGGGGCAACTTCCCGCAGTCGGTGGTGGCGCCGTTGTTGGCGGCGGGGCGCTTGCGGCGCTTGAACTTCAAGAACATCGAGAACGGGCTGGCCATGGTGGTGAATGCGGTGTGGTTGAAAAATCAGCCGTTGCATAAGGGGGCGTCGGCATTGGTGAACATGCTGGCTTCAGCGGATTAACCCCGCCCTAAAGTGGGCACGGTAAAGGTGGGAGCGGGCTTGCCTGCGAAGGCGGTGGGTCAGTCAGCCCATTTGTAGCTGACCCGCCGCCATCGCAGGCAAGCCAGCTCCCACATGTTTAACCGCGCTAGGCGTTAGGTGCGCGGTGTTTGCTGGTCCATGGCTTTGCCTACCATGAGCACTGATAGCTCGCTCAATTGGTGAATGGCGAGAGCTATGTCGCGGTGCTTGCCAGTGAGGTCGTCGGACAGGTCGAGCAACAAGGCGCTGACGGAACACACGGTTTCGTAGCTGTTGATCAGTAGGGACTCGATGGGTGTATCGGGCGTGATGGTGAAAAGAGTAGTTACCGGTTTTTCAGTTTCTTTGATCATTTGAGCGTCCTGGAAACAGGCCGCCGCCGGATCGCTACTAAACGAGGGGTGGCAGCTGTACGCAGGTTAGTAGACCGGTGGACACTCAAAGCCGGCGCACCCGAAGATGCCCTACGCACAGCCGCCATCAAACTCAGATGAGGCTCATGCATTAAGAGTGTCCAAAAGTAGGGCTACTAAACCCGATCACCGAGAAATTCAGCGACCGGTAAACCTTAAAGACCACCACCCAAGCGCACAAGCCGGCGGATTCTGACGTAAGCGTAGGCAGCCGGGCAAGGCGCTGACCGCAATGTCAGCCGCGTCCTACAGGCGTCCTACATCTCAAGCGAGCACGGTAAAAAAAGGTGGGAGCTGGCTTGCCTGCGATGGCGGTGAATCAGTCAACACATCATTACCTGACACTGCGCCATCGCTGGCAAGCCAGCTCCCACACGTTGAGTGTGTCTGGCCTTCAAAAATCAGGTGCTCTCGCGCACTTGCAACTCAAAGCCCATGTCCACCACCGGCTTGGCGATCTTGTTGCCGGCCATGATCGTCAACAGGTGCTCCGCCGAGCGCCGGCCAATTGCTTCACGCGGTGTGCTGATGCTGCTCAAGCGCGGCACCATGAAAGAAGAGGCGGGCAAGTCGTTGAAACCCAACACGGCCACGCGCTCCGGCACGTTGATGCCGTGGCGCAGGGCTTCGAGCAGTGCGCCCTGGGCCAGGTCGTCGTTGCCGAAGAAAATCGCATCCACCTCCGGATGCGCCGCCAGCAACTGCAGAAACAACTCGCCACCCAAACCCACGGAGGAGGGGCGCGGCGTCAGCAATTCCAGCGCCGGGTCATACATGCCGGCCTGTTGCAGCGCGCGGCGGAAACCTTCGCCGCGCAGCAACGTGCGCTGGTCCAATTGCGCGCCGATGTAGGCCAGGCGCTTGCGCCCACGCGAGATCAGATGCGCCGCCGCCGTTTCACCCGCGGCCAATTGCGAGAAGCCCACACAGTTCACGCCGGCATTCGGGTCCAGGTCCATCATGTACACACACGGCACATTGCTCGCCTCGACCATCCGGCGCGCGCTTTCGGTGCGGTCAAAGCCGGTCAGCAGCAACCCGCGTGGCTGGTAGGCCATGTAGTTGCGCAACAGGTTTTCTTCTTCGTCGCGCGAATAGTGAGAGTTGCCGATCAGCACTTCAAAGCCCTTGGGCCGCAGCACTTGGTGGATGGCTTCCAGGGTTTCGATAAACAGCAGGTTGGACAGCGACGGCACGATGACCACCACCGAGTGGCTTTGCGCCGAGGCCAGGGCGCGGGCGGCGGGGTTGACCACGTAGTTGAGTTCGGCGGCGGCCAATTGCACTTTTTCCACCAGCTCGGTGGCCACGGTGCTGATGCCACGCAGGGCGCGGGAGGCGGTGATCGGGCTGACGCCGGCCAGGCCGGCTACTTCATTGAGGGTCGGGCGACCGGTGGTGCGGGTATTTTTATCGTTCTTGGAGGTCATCAGGCGGTTGCCAAACAAAAATCGAGGCACTAAGGTAGCGCTGTCTCCAAAAGGCTGCAAATTCTTGAACGCAGGGTTGCCTGATCCGGTTCAACGGTGTTGGAGAGGATGCACGCGTCACTCCATAAAAATGACAAGTCGGCGCGGGAAAAGCCTGTTTTTGCACTAGCCTTACAGCGTGCGAAGGTAGCGCTATCTGCGTCCTGAGGTGTTTCATGAGTCAACCTGTTACCGCCCTGGTCATCATGGGTGTTTCTGGCTGTGGCAAGTCCAGCGTCAGCGAAGCCCTGTGCCGTCTGAACGGCGCCACCGCCATCGAAGGCGACAGCTTTCACCCCGCCGCGAACATCGAAAAGATGAGCGCCGGCCATCCCCTCAACGACGAAGACCGCGCCGGCTGGCTCGATATCCTGTGCGATGAGCTGCGTCGCTCGCTCAAAGCCGGCGAGCATCCGGTGCTGACCTGTTCGGCGCTGAAGAAAAAATACCGCGACCACCTGCGCGAAGCCGCGCCGGGCCTGGGCTTTGTGTTCCTGGAGCTGACCCGCGCCGTGGCCGCCGACCGCGTGTCCCATCGCCCCGGCCATTTCATGCCGGCCAGCCTGATCGACAGCCAGTTCGCCACCCTTGAATCGCCCGTGGGCGAGCTGCTGACCCTGGCGCTCAACGCCAGCGAAGACAGCGTCGAGGACCTGGCCGAGCAAACCAATGCCTGGTGGCTGCAACACGGCTTTGAACCAACCCATTAATTTTTTGCCGGAAAAGATAGCGCTATCCCCGGCAGGAAATTCAACACCCGCTTTAATAACAACAACAAACAGGAGAGACCCCCCATGTTTGGCATGTCCCACGAGTCTTACCTGCTGCTAGATGCAGTGGTCACTATCATCGGGCTGATCTTTTTGATCACCAAGTTCAAGGTGCACCCGTTCATTGCACTGATCATCGCGGCCGGCTTTCTCGGCCTGACCTCGGGCATGCCCGTGGACAAGATCATCAAGGCGTTCCAGGACGGCTTTGGCGGCGTGCTCGGCTTTGTCGGCATCATCCTCGCGCTGGGCACGATGCTCGGCAAAATGATGGCCGAGTCCGGCGGCGCCGATCAGATCGCGCAGACCTTGATCCGCGCCTTCGGCAAAGAGAAAGTGCAGTGGGCGATGATGTTCGCCGCGTTCCTGGTGGGCATCCCGCTGTTCTTCGAGATCGGTTTTGTGTTGCTGATCCCGCTGGTGTTTATCGTTGCGCGCCGCACCGGCGTGTCGCTGATCAAAATCGGCATCCCGCTGCTCGCCGGCCTGTCGGCCGTGCACGGCCTGGTACCACCGCACCCGGGCCCGCTGTTGGCCATCGGCGTGTTTGGCGCGGACATCGGCAAGACCATCCTGTACGGCCTGATCGTCGCACTGCCGACCGCCATCATTGCCGGGCCGATTTTCGGTACGTTTATCGCCAAGTACATTCCGGGCAATCCGTCCCAGGAACTGGTCGATCAACTGGCCCGCGAGCCGGAGTCCAAAGACCTGCCGAGCTTCAGCATTACCCTGATCACCGTGCTGCTGCCGGTGTTCCTGATGCTGCTCAAAACCTTCGCTGACGTCGCGCTGCCGGACGGCCACGCCATTCGTAACTGGATGGACATGATCGGTCACCCGATCACCGCGTTGCTGCTGGCGTTGCTGTTGTCGCTGTACACCTTTGGCCATCGCCAGGGCATTCATTCCAAGCAGATCCTCAAGCTGCTCGACGCCAGCCTGGCGCCGACCGCTGCGATCATTTTGATCATCGGCGCCGGCGGCGGTTTCAAGCAGATGCTGGTGACCAGCGGCGTGGGTGATGTGATCGGCCACATGGCCGTGAACGCGCAGATCAACCCGATTTTGCTGGCCTGGCTGGTGGCGGCAGTGATTCGCGTGGCGACTGGCTCCGCGACCGTGGCGACCATTACCGGCGCAGGCATCGTGGTGCCGGTGGTGGGCATGATCCCAGGGGTTAACCGTGAGCTGCTGGTGTTGGCGACGGGCGCAGGCTCGCTGGTGTTGTCTCACGTCAACGATGCGGGTTTCTGGCTGGTGAAGCAGTACTTCAACATGACCGTGGTCGAGACGTTCAAGACCTGGACAGCGATGGAGACCATCCTGTCGGTGGTGGCGCTGATCTTTATCATGTTGCTGTCGATGGTGGTGTAACAGGTTCACCGCAAAACAAATGTGGGAGGGGGCTTGCCCCCGATGGCAGTGGACCAGTCATCCGATGCAGTGACTGACACTCCGCTATCGGGGGCAAGCCCCCTCCCACAGTGTTGACCGAGTTATGACCCGGTTTTGGCTACCAACCCATCCGCGCGGAACATCCCGCGAATCCCGCGCACCGCCTGGCGAATGCGGTCCTGGTTTTCGATCAGCGCAAAGCGCACATGATCGTCCCCATACTCACCAAAGCCGATGCCCGGCGACACACACACCTTGGCTTCCAGCAGCAGTTTCTTGGCAAATTCCAGCGAGCCCATGGCGGCATACGCGTCGGGAATCTTGGCCCAGACGTACATCGACGCCTTCGGGTTCTCAACCATCCAGCCCAGTTCATGCAGGCCCTTGACCAGCACATTGCGGCGCTGGCGGTATTGCTCGGCGATGTCTTTGACGCACTGCTGATTGCCTTCGAGCGCCGCAATCGCCGCCACCTGCAGCGGGGTGAAGGTGCCGTAGTCGTGGTAGCTCTTGATGCGCGCCAGCGCGTTGACCAGCTCCGGGTTGCCGACCATGAAGCCGATGCGCCAGCCGGCCATGTTGTAGCTCTTGGACAGGGTGAAAAACTCCACCGCAATGTCCTTGGCGCCCGGCACCTGCATGATCGACGGGGCTTTCCAGCCGTCGTAGACGATGTCGGCGTAGGCCAGGTCGTGCACCACCAGTACGTCGTACTGCTTGGCCAGGGCGATCACCCGTTCGAAGAAGTCCAGCTCCACGCACTGCGCGGTGGGGTTGGACGGGAAGCCGAGGATCATCATCTTCGGCTTGGGGATCGAGCCACGAATGGCGCGTTCCAGTTCAGCGAAAAAATCCACCCCCGGAATCAGCGGCACCGAGCGCACCTGGGCGCCGGCAATCACGGCACCGTAGATGTGAATCGGGTAGCTCGGGTTGGGCACCAGCACGGTGTCGCCCTGGTCGAGCGTGGCGAGCATCAAGTGCGCCAGGCCTTCTTTGGAGCCGATGGTGACGATGGCTTCCGTTTCCGGGTCGATGTCCACTTCATAGCGGTCCTTGTACCAGCGCGAGATCGCCCGGCGCAGACGCGGAATGCCTTTGGAGGTGGAGTAGCCGTGGGTGTCTTCACGCTGGGCGACGGTGACCATTTTTTCCACGATGTGTGCAGGCGTGGCGCCGTCAGGGTTACCCATGCTCAAGTCGATGATGTCTTCGCCGCGCCGACGCGCAGCCATCTTCAGCTCGGCAGTGATATTGAAAACGTAAGGAGGGAGTCGATCTATGCGCGCAAAGCGGCGCGGCGAACCTTGGTCTGCCATTGTTGCCTCAAGAGTACGTAAGCGCCCGGAACCGTCCGAGCGACGTCGGCCACTGCGGTGGCCTGCGGGGCAGACAATACGGTCGGTGATGGCCAGTTGTCCAGATGGCGCAGGAAAAATTTCTGATTGGGGTGAGGCGTCAATATGCCCCTATACTCGATGCGGGTTTGTGCCCTAACAAGAAGGAGACTGTTCAGATGGATCAGCAGACAAAATTACCGTTGCAGCCACGCCTGGAAGAGGGCAAAGCCCTGGTGATTGCCGGGCTCAAGGGCCATTACGACAAAGCCACCGTGGGGGACATTCCCAAGTTGTGGGAAGTGCTCGACAACAACATCAAAGACATCAGCAAGCGCGTTGACCGCCAGACATACGGCGTGTGCTACAACGCCAAGCAAGGCGAGTTCGACTATCTGGCCGGCGTTGAAGTGCCGGCCAAAAGCGATGTACCCAGCAATTTCCAGTCGGTTGAATTGCCTGCCCGTCATTACGCGGTATTCGCGCACCACGGCCCGGTGCAAGCGCTTGAGCAGACCTACGAGCGCATCATGTTCGAGTGGTTGCCACACTCGGGCTACAAGGTGGCCGGGGCGGATTTCGAGCGCTACAGCGCGGATTTTGATGCACGCAAAGGCACGGGTTCCGTCGAGATCTGGATGCCGGTCGAAAAGAAAGCCTGATGAATCACAGGGGCCGGCGCTCCGGCCCCACAGATCCTTCAATACAGCGTGGCCTTGACCCGCTCCGGCATTTCCCGGTCATACGCCTCGGCGTCAAACTGCCCATCATTGAGCCGCTTGTGAAACGCCCCGGCCGACGGCAATGCCGAACGGTCCAGGTGCTTCTCGGGGTTCCAGCAGTCCGAGCGCACAAACGCTTTTGAGCAATGGAAATACGCGGCTTGCACCTGCACCAGAATCACCGAGCGCGCAGGCTTGCCATTCACCGCAAAACTCTCCAGCAACTCGGGCTCGATGCAAATTTGCGCTCGGCCATTCACGCGCAAGGTCTCGCCAATGCCCGGGATGATGAACAGCAATGCGATGCGGGGGTCCTGCACCAGGTTGCGCAGGGTATCGAGGCGGTTATTGCCCGGCCGATCCGGGATCGCCAGGGTGCGCTCATCCACAATCCGCACAAACCCCGGCACATCGCCGCGCGGCGAGCCATCGATGCCCTCCGGCCCGGATGAACTGACCACCACCAGCGGCGACGCCCGCACCATGGCCTGGTAATCCTCGTTGAGAAACGGGATCTCCTTGCGCACTGCCCGCTCGTGGGGGAGGCCGTAGAGGGTTTCGAGTTGTTCCAGGGTTGTCAGCATGTTCACCACCTCCTTATCGTTTCAAAACACTAACGCCAGCCGGCGCTCGTGGCCAATCCGGCCCTTGTACGCCTCGCCGCTGTCGACCCAGCCCGCCGCCAGATACAGGCCCATCGCCGCCACATTCTGCGCGTCCACCGACAACTCCAACGCTTTGATCTGCGGCCACGCTTGCAGGGCCGCCGCCGGCAGCGCCTGCAAACAGGCTTTGCCGAACCCACGCCCCTGCTGATGCCGATCAACCTGCAACGCATGCAGCGTGGCGCTGTGTTCATCGGCCCAATGAGGCAGGCAGGGCGGGCGTTTAAGCAGCAGGAAAGCGACGGGAACGTCATCGGCGAGCAGGGCGAAGCCTTTGATGGCGTTGGGGCTGGGATTGACCAACAGGCTGTTCAGCGCGCAGTAGATATCGCCTGAATACGCCAGTTGCTCGGGATGCACTTGCAGGGTGTCGAGTTGCTGTTTTTGCACAAGGCTCAGCGTCTCATAGGGCACGAGGCGAGTTTCCATCGAGGGCGCATACCAAATCCTACAAAGAGGCGTGGATTCTAGCGGGTTTGCGCGTGGCGAAATTATTTTTCAGCGCGTTGTCGATTTACCCAAAGCGCGTTCGACTAAGGGTGTCCCTCGTGATTTTCCACCCTCAGGAGTATCGCCATGAGCACTGCAATCACCCGTCTGATCGATGAATGGCAGCAGGCCGTGCTGGCCCGTGATATCGATAAAATTGTCAGCTTTTACGCCGACGATATCGTCGCGTTCGACGCCGTCACCGCGTTGCAATTCAAGGGCGGGGCGGCCTACCGCACGCATTGGGAAGACTGCATGAAGCATTGCCCCGGCCCCGGTATTTTCGAGTTTCATGAGCTGCATATCGTCGAGGCCCCAGAGAGTGCGTTTGCCCATTGGCTGGCCCATTGCGGCGGCGCCGGGCCCGATGGCGTGGTGAAGGCGTGCTGGATGCGGGTGACCGCCGGTTACCAGCGCATCGAGGGTCAATGGCGCGTGGTGCATGAGCATTGGTCGGCGCCCTTCGACATGGGCAGCGGCAGCGCATTGTTCGACCTGAAACCCTGACCGCCACCAACTATAGTCAGTAGTCCGAAAAGGGAGACGCCCATGAAATACCTCTGCCTGATCTACAGCGACGAGCAGGTGTTGCACACCTCGCCGGACAGCCCTGCGGACCCTGAGTGTTTTGCCTACGCCGAGGCAATCCAGGCCAGTGGGCGCATGCTCGCCGCCGAGCCACTGGAGTCGGTGAACACCGCCACCACCGTGCGCATGCGCCATGGCAAGTTGTCGATCACCGACGGGCCGTTTGCCGAAACCAAGGAGCAGCTTGCCGGGTTTTACCTGATCGAGGCCAAGGACTTGAACGAAGCGATCCAGGTGGCCGGTGGCATACCGGCAGCCAGGGTCGGCAGTGTGGAAGTACGCCCCGTGCGTGAATTGAATCTCTGAAAACAACAACCACAAGAGGTTTATCCCATGACAACGCCAATTGCCGAATTTGAACTGTCCATCAGCCGCTTGATCGACGCCCCGCGTAACCGTGTGTTTCGCGCCTGGACCGAACCTGCCTTGTTGCAACAATGGTGGGGACCCCACGGCATGACCACGCCCGAGTGCGAAATGAACCTGTGGGTCGGTGGTCTGTTTCGTACCCTGATGCGCGCACCGGATGGCGCTGAGTACCCGACCCAAGGCGTGTTCCTGGAGATCCAGGCGCCGAGCCGGCTGGTGTTTACCGATGCTTACGCGCCAGGCTGGGTGCCGTCGGGCAAGCCGTTCATGACCGCCGAAGTGACCTTCGAAGAGGTCGAAGGCAAGACGCTGTACACCGCTCGCGCGATGCACTGGAGCGAAGCCGATAAACAGGCGCACGAAGCCATGGGGTTTCATGACGGCTGGGGCCAGAGCCTCGACCGCCTGGTGACGCTGGTGACCCAGGGCATGCCCGATTGACGCCTGAACTCGAGGCGATCTACCGCAGCGAGTCACGCCGCGTGCTCGCCACGCTGATCCGTTTGCTCGGTGATTTCGACCTCGCTGAAGAAGCCCTGCACGAGGCGTTCTTCGTCGCGGTCGAGCGCTGGCAGCGCGGCGGTGTGCCGAGCAATCCACGCGCCTGGCTGGTCTCGACCGGTCGTTTCAAAGCCATCGACCGCCTGCGCCGCCAGGCCCGTTTTACCCCCTTGTTGCAGGAGCAGGCCGACGCGCTGGAAGCGGCCGAGTGGAATGAGGACGACGTGGAAGACGACCGCCTGCGCCTGATGTTCACCTGCTGCCACCCGGCGCTGGCGCCTGACGCCCAGGCGGCGCTGACCTTGCGTGAGATCTGCGCCCTCACCACCGAAGAAATCGCCCGCGCCTTTCTCGCCACGCCCACCACCATCGCCCAGCGCATCGTGCGCGCCAAGGCCAAGATTCGCGAAGCAGGGATTCCCTATCAGGTGCCGTCCCGCGACGAATTGCCCGAGCGCCTGGACAGCGTGTTACGCGTGGTTTACCTGGTGTTCAACGAGGGCTATTCGGCGTCCATGGGCGCGAACCTTACGCGGGAGGACCTGACCCGCGAAGCCATTCGGCTGGGACGCCTGCTGGTGGAACTGCTGCCAGAGCCGGAAGTCATCGGCCTGCTGGCGCTGATGCTATTGCACGAGTCACGCCGAGCGGCGCGCACCTCGGCCGACGGCGAGTTGGTGTTGCTGGATGAACAGGACCGTGGGTTGTGGGACGCGTCCTTGATTGCTGAAGGCTGCGCGCTGGTGGAGCAGGCGTTGAGCACACGGCGTTTTGGCCCGTATTGCCTGCAAGCCGCCATTGCGGCGGTGCACGCCGAAGCGTCGAGCGCGGGGGAAACGGACTGGCTGCAGATTGTCGGGCTCTACGACGTGTTGCTCAGGGCTGTGCCGTCGCCGGTGATCGAGTTGAACCGCGCGGTGGCACTGGCCATGCGCGATGGACCGTGGGCAGGCCTGCAGGCAGTGGAAGCGATTTTTGCGCGAGGCGAGTTGCTGGATTACCACTGGGCACATTCGGCGCGCGGGGAGTTTTGTCGGCAGTTGGGGCGTACCGAGCAAGCCTGTGCTTCGTACGAAAAAGCCCTGTCACTGACTCAGCAAACCCCAGAAAAGCGCTTTTTAGAGCGGCGCCTGGCCGAACTCAAAACCATCAGACCATAAGGATCAACACTGTGGGCACTGGCACGCCTGCGATAGCGGTGTATCAGCCAACAGATTGACAGCCTGATACACCGCCATCGCCGGCAAGCCTGCGCCCACATTCAACAGGGGGGGCAGTTTGTTCGGTTAAGGCTGCTGACGAGTAGCCGCCAACACAATCTCACGGATGCACACATGCTGCGGCTGCTGGTAGGCGTAGGCAATCGCCGAAGCCACATCATCGGCGCTCAACACGGTGCCGCCCATGTCCTGTTTCCAGGCTTGATAACCCGTCTTGATCGCCTCATCAGTGGTGTGGCTGAGCAGTTCAGTTTCCACCGCACCCGGTGCAATGGTGATTACCCGCACGTTGCTTGGCGACAATTCCTCGCGCAGGTTTTCCGAAATCCCATGCACCGCGAACTTGGTGCCGACATACGCGACATGGTTTGGGAAGGTCTTGCGCCCGGCCACCGAGCTGACGTTGATGATCGTGCCGCCCTTGCGCGCGACCATGCTGCCGGCCACCGCATGGATACCGTTGAGCAAACCTTTCACGTTGACGTCGAGCATCTGCTCCCATTGCTGCGGGTCTTGCTCGCTGACGGCGCCCAGCAGCATGACGCCGGCGTTGTTGATCAGCGCGTCGGCCGGGCCGAATTGCGCCTCGGCTTCTTTAACGGCGGCAACCAGTGCGACGCGGTCGGTGATGTCGACGCCGCGGTTCAAGGTGTTTGGCAGTGCCAGGTCGTTCAGGCGCTCTATGCGCCGCGCCAGCAACAGCAGTGGGTGGCCGGCGGCCGACAACAGGCGGGCGGTGGCTTCGCCAATACCGGAACTGGCACCGGTGATGATGATCAGTGGCTTGCTCATGAATGCACTCCTGGAATAAGAAATATCGATAACTGAACGGTCGGCGCAGTATATTTACCGCCGCCGAGGCTGAAAAATGCCTTATTCCTCTGTCTGCCATCGGATAAAGCTATGGATGTGCGTCACCTCAGGGCCTTTCTCGCGGTGTTCGAAGAACGCAACATCACCGCGGCCGCCCAGCGTTTGTTTATCAGCCAACCGACGCTGTCGGTGACCATCAAGCAGCTGGAAGACGAACTCGGTGTGGCGTTATTTGTGCGCCAACCGCGGGGTGTAGAAGTCAGCGCCGAGGCCCGGGTGCTGTACCCGCAGGCGCGGCGCATGGTCGCCGAAGCGGACGCCTTGAGCGGTTTGTTTCGCGGGCGCGAAAACCGTATCGCCCTGGAGCTGGGCGTGGAGGGCGATATTGCCGACAGCCAGATCGAGACTTTCCTGCGTATGGCGCACCACGGCCTGCCGGGTTTGCTGCTGACCTTGCAGGAAGGTTGCGAAGGCGACGGGCGCTTGGCCGTGGAGGAAATGTGCTGCGAGGACGAGCTGTTCCTGCCGCTTTGGGAGGAGTCCTACGTGATGGCATTGCCCGAGGCACACCCGATGGCACACGCCGGTAAAGCGCAGGCCTGGGCGCCGATTGAAGACTGGATCACCTGCCCACAACACGATTCGCACCAACGCTTGATGGCGCTGTACGGCCGTTCGCCGCATGCAGTGGCCGGGCATGCCGGTTCGTTGACCCAGGCACTGCACATGGTCGCGGCCGGTGTGGGCGTGGCCATGTTGCCGCAGTCGATGGCGGCCGAACGGGCCGGCGTGGTGACTCGCGAATGGCACCTGCCGGCGCCGACGCGGCGCGTGGGGTTGTGCTTTGCCGCGCAGGCGTTGGAATTGCCTGCATTGCGCGCCCTGCACGAATATTTCCAGAACAATCGGCCGCCACAGCTCTCTGCGGCGTGACACAAATCTCCTGTTCGAAGCAGTTCCAATGTGGGAGCGGGCTTGCTCGCGAAAGCGGTGTGCCAGTCAGCGCATTTTTTACTGACCCACCGCCTTCGCGAGCAAGCCCGCTCCCACATTTGGATCTCTATCGCCTGCAAGTAATCACTCCAACATCTGCCCCAACATCCAACTCCCCGCCGGCCCCGGCGGGTGCTGGCGTGACCACAGCGCATCCACCGCCACCGAACGTGGCCAACTGCGCACCTCAAGTTCCACCAGCCCGGCATTCCCAAATCGCTCCACCAGCCAGCGCGGCAGCGCCGCCCAGCCGAAACCGAGCTGGGCCATTTCCATCAGCATCAGAAAACTCGGCGCCGACCACACACGGCCGGTCGGGCGGGTTTCGTTGGGGTTGATGATGCTGGCCAGACGCAATTCGCGGTGTTGCTGCAAGGCCTGCGGGTCAAGGTTTTGCACGTTGGCCAAAGGATGAGTGGGGGCCACGAACACGGCGATTTCCGTACGCTCTGCCACGGGCGCGCGGGTCAGGTCGGGCGGGTAAACCTCCTGGGCTTCGATCAAGGCAATCTGCGCGCGGCCGCTTTGCACCAGGGCGATCAGGTCTTCGCATTCGGCGATCAGCCATTCCAGCTCCAGGTCCGGGTAGCGTTGTTCAAACGCTTTAAGCGCGAGCTCGAAACGCTCCGACTGATACGTATCGGACATGGCGATACTCAACTTCGGCTCCAAACCCATTGCCAACTGGCTCGCCGCCAGCTCCAGGCGGCTGCTGGCTTCCAACACCTGCTCGGCCCGTTGCAATAACACATGGCCGGCGGGCGTGAGCGTTGGCTTGCGGCTGCTGCGATCAAACAGCACCACGTCCAGGTCAATCTCCAGACTCGCGACCGCCGCGCTTACGGTGGACTGGCTCTTGCCTAACTTGCGCGCCGCGGCGGAAAACGAACCTTGGGTGGCCGCCTGGACAAACGCCTGCAGCACTTCATGAGAGGCCATGACTATCGCCTTGATCGATGGTTATTAGTTATGAAGTATCGATTCAAAGGGTAATCATGGCAACCGTCGTCACTCACGGAGCCGGGTCATGAACCCTACCAAGTCGATTACTGAACGTGTATGCCAGGCCATTGGTTTTGAAGGTTTGGCGTTGTTGATCTGTACCCCGTTGCTGGCATGGATCATGGACAAGCCTGCCCTGGAGATGGGCATGGTCACCCTGGCAATCAGCCTGATGGCGCTGACCTGGAACGTGATCTTCAACGGCCTGTTCGATCGCCTGAAGGCACGCTGCAAGCTCGCCAACAACGGCTGGACGCGTGTGCTGCACGCGTTGATGTTCGAGGGCGGCCTGATTCTGGTGTGCGTGCCGTTGATCGCCGCGTGGCTGAACATCAGCCTGATGCAGGCGTTTATTCTCGACATCGGCGTGCTGCTGTTCTTCCTGCCGTACACCTATGTGTATCACTGGGGCTATGACGTGCTGCGGGAAAAGTTCTTACAGCGGCGGCTGGTCAGCCAAGCTTGAGCGAGGCGACAAACTCCAGAAACGCCCGCACCTTGGCGGCGGGCAAATGCCGCGACGGGTAGTAGGCGTACAGCGGAAAACGCTCGTCCGGCCAGTCGGGAAACAACTCCACCAGGCTGCCGGCATCGAGCGCCGGCGTCAGGCCCAGATCGAGCATTTGCGCCACCGCGTGCCCGTGTTCACACACGCTGTACAAGGTGCTGGCGTCGTTGACCACCAAGCGACCGTCGGTGCGCACGATCACTTGCTCGCCCTTGCGGTGGAACTCCCAGGCAAACGGGCGCCCGGTTTGCGAGTCGCGAAAGTCCAGGCACATATGCCCGGTTTCCAGGTCTTGTGGCGTGGCCGGTCGGCCGTATTGCTCAAGGTAAGCGGGAGAGGCCACGGTGAGCACGCGCACTTCCATCAATTTGCGCGCGATCAGCGAGGAGGATTGTGGGATGCCGAAGCGAATTGCCACGTCAAAACCGTCGGCGACCAGGTCGCCGAGTTGGTCGCGGGTGTGCAAGTCCAACTGCAGCTGCGGGTAGCGCCGCATAAAATCGCCCAGCACCGGGCCCAATACCAGGCGCGAGAAGTACGGGTCGATATTCACCCGCAAGCGCCCGCGCACGGTCAATGCACTGTCGGCGGCGGAGCTGGCGGCTTCTTCAAGACCGGCCAGCAACGGCGCGATTTGCTGGTAAAAGCGTCGACCTTCGTCGGTCAGTTGCACCGAGCGCGTGGTGCGGTCGAACAGGCGAATCCCCAGGCGTTTTTCCAGGCGCGAAATCGCCCGGCTGACCCCCGAAGGCGTCATGTCCAGGCTGTCGGCGGCGCGGGCAAAGCTGCCGCTGTCGACCACGGCTGCCAATACGCCCATGCCGCCGGCCAAACCTGGATCGAAACTCATCGGTGATTGCCTGTCTGTGACTTGAAGGCATTGATGCTAGCGCACAATGCCTACAGAAACATGCCGCCCGACGCTTCGATGCGCTGCCCGGTGATCCAGTTGCTGCCATCGGCCAGCAAGGTCGAGATCGCGCCGCCGATGTCGTCTGGCAAACCGGCACGGCCCAGCGCGGTGTTGTTGGCGACCATTGCGTTGACGTCCGGGTTATCGCGCACTGCGCCGCCGCTGAAGTCGGTGGCAATGGCGCCCGGTGCCAGGGTGTTGACGGTAATGCCGCGCGGGCCCAACTCTTTGGCCTGGTAGCGCGACAGCACTTCAACCGCGCCCTTCATCGAGGCATACGCCGAATACCCTGGCAGGCTGAACCGCGCCAGGCCGCTGGAGATATTGATGATGCGCCCGCCATCGCTGATCAGCGGCAGCAACTTTTGCGTGAGGAAAAACGGCGCCTTGAAGTGGATGGCCACCAGGCGGTCAAACTGTTCTTCGGTGGTATCGGCGAAGCTGGCGTGAGCGCCGATGCCGGCGTTGTTGATCAGAAAATTGAAGTGAGCCTGTGCGAAAACATCCTTGAGTACTGTGCTGACCTCGCCGACGAAGTCATTGAAGGTGCCGCTTTGGCTGACATCCAGTTGCAACATGGCAGCACGGCCACCCAGCGCTTGAATCTGTTCCACCACCGCTTGGGCTTCGGCTGCGGCGCTGTGGTAGGTGCCGATGATGTCGACGCCCTGTGCCGCCAGGTGCAGCGCTGCGCTTTTGCCCAGGCCGCGGCTGGCGCCAGTGATGAGTGCGATTTTACGGGTCATGGTGCAGTCCTCTTGTGTGATCAGTGGGACTGAGTGTATTTGTCCGCTCGTAACGTGATAAACAGGGCGCTATCGGAATCACTGGCCGGATAAGGCGAACAATCCCATGAACAAGCTTGAGTTGTTGCGCACCTTCGTGCGGGTCACCGAACTGTCGAGTTTCACCCAGGCGGGCGAGAGCCTGGGGCTGCCGCGCTCCACGGTGTCCGAGCACGTGCAGGCACTCGAAGAATTACTCGGCGCGCGCCTGTTGCAGCGCACCACGCGCAAGGTCCAGGCCACTCAGGACGGGCGCGTGCTGTATGAGCGCAGCAAGGATTTGCTGTCGCACATGGAAGAACTTGAAGGCCTGTTTCGTCAGGATGAAGCGCAACTGACCGGGCGCATTCGCGTGGACATGCCCAACGTCATGGCGCGGGACCTGATCCTGCCGCGCCTGCCCGAATTCATGCACGCCCACCCCTTGATCGAGCTGGAAATCAGCACCACCGACCGTCAGGTAGACCTGCTCGCCGAAGGTTTCGACTGCGTGTTGCGCGTCGGCGCGCAGCCTGATCAGTCGGTGGTGGCGCGCCTGCTGTGCAGCATGCCGATGATCAACTGCGTCAGCGTCGAGTATGTCCAGCGCCATGGCAAGCCCGAGACCCTGGCCGACCTGGCGCATCACCAATTGGTGCATTACGTGCGGCCATTGGGTTCGCGTTCGCCGGGGTTCGAATACCAGCAGGGCAACAAAGTGCACCGCGTGCCGATGGCCGGGCGCGTCACGGTCAACAGCACCGATGCCTACAAGTCGGCGTGCCTGGGCGGTTTTGGCATCACGCAGGTGCCGGTCCTGGGAATTCGCGATTTACTCGAGCGCGGTGAACTGGTGGCCGTGTTGCCTGACTACCCCGCGCCGGCGTTGGACGTGTCGTTGCTCTATGCCGGGCAGCGGCATTTGCCACAGCGCGTGCGGGTGTTCATGGATTGGCTCGCCGCCACCGTGCAAGCCCAGATTTAACGCCGCGCCGACAACTGCTGCGGTGCCAGGAAAGCATCGTGGAAGTAATCCCGAAACGCCTGCATCGCCGGTGTGAACGCGCGCTCGCGGTGCCAGGCCAGGCCGACGCTCATGGGCGTCACCGGGTCGGTCACGGTCAGCGTCTCGATGCGCTTGCCTTCCAGGGACCAGGGCCGGTGCACCAGGTCCGACAGAATCGCCACGCCGCTGCCATTGGCAACCATGCTGCGCACCGCCTCCACCGAGCTGGTGCGCAGCCGCACCCTGGGCGTTTGTCCGGCCTGTTCCCAGTAGCGCATGGCGCTGTGTTCGGCCTCGTCGACGGTGAGCAGGATGTAAGGTTCCTGCGCCACATCGGCCAGGCTCACGGCGCCGCGTTCGCACAACGCGTGGTGGCTGGGCAGCCACAGGCGGCGTTCCGAATTGAACAGGATCTCGGAGACGATATCCGGGTGAGTGAGGTTGGCGGTGAGCACCACGGCCATGTCGAATTGACCGTCGAGCAGGCCGTGTTCGATGGCTTGGCGCTCCTGCTCGAACACCTCGATGGTCACGTCCGGGTGCCAGTGTTCCATGCGTTGCAAGTGATGCGGCAGGAAATAGCCGAGCACCGTGTAACTGGCCGCCACGCGCAGCACGCCGCTGGCGCGGTAATCCGGCAGCGGGCTGTTCAGCGCGTCGTCCACGCTGCGCACAATCACATAGGCACGGTTGAGAAAGTGCCGTCCGGCATCGGTCAGGTTCATGCCTTGGGCCGAACGCACAAACAGCTGCACGCCGAGCATGGCTTCCAGTTCCTTGATCGCCGTGGTCACCGCCGACTGGGAGATGTTCAAGTGAATGGCCGCCTGGGAAATCTGGCCGATCTCGGCAGTAGCGACGAAGTAGCGAACTTGGCGCAAGGTCAGGGACATGGCTTTATCTGATTTTCAGAAGATGGGCCATCTGATAATAGATCTTCCCAAGGGGTCAAGCGCCAGCCTACTTTCCTGGCATCACCTTTGGCGGAGCGACACCGATGCAGGCAGTGGATTTCAATTCAGACATGGGCGAAGGCTTCGGCCCCTGGACCATCGGCGATGGCGTGGATGCTGAACTGATGGCTTACATCAGCTCAGCCAACATCGCCACCGGCTTCCACGCCGGCGACCCCGGTACCATGCGCCGCACCGTTGCGCGCGCCAAGCAACTCGGCGTGGCCATCGGCGCGCACCCAGGCTTTCGTGACCTGGTGGGGTTTGGCCGTCGGCATATCCACGCACCGGCGCAGGAACTGGTGGACGACATGCTCTACCAGCTCGGCGCCCTGCGCGAAATCGCCCGCGCCCAAGGCGTGCCCCTGCAACACATCAAGCCCCACGGCGCGCTCTACATGCACCTGGCTCGCGACGAAGAGGCCGCGCGCTTGCTGGTGCAAAACCTGCAACTGATCGAACCGACACTGTTGTTGTACTGCATGCCCAACTCGGTGATCTGGCGCGTTGCCAAGGAACTCGGGCAGCCTGTGGTGCGCGAGTTTTACGCCGACCGTGAATACGACCTGACCGGCTCCATCGTGTTTACCCGCCATGTGCGGGCGCTTGACCCTGCAACGGTCGCGGCGCGGGTCTTGCGGGCTTGTCAGACGGGGTTGGTGCGCACGGTAGAGGGCGAAGACCTGCCTATCGCATTCGACTCCATCTGCCTGCACAGCGACACGCCCGGCGCGCTGGAGTTGGTCGAGGCCACCCGCGAAGCGTTGGACCGGGCGGGCATCGTAGTCACAGCGGCGAGTGGACGTGTTGGGGCGAGAGGACTCTCTGAGGGCGAGCGGGCTTGCTGAGACAACCGGGCTTACTGTGGCGAGCGGGCTTGCCCCGCGTTGGGCGGCGAAGCCGCCCCAATAAACGCCGCGTCATGTCAGGTAGCACCCGGTCGCCTGATTTAAGGGCTGCTGCGCAGCCCAACGCGGGGCAAGCCCGCTCGCCACAGTAAGCCTACTGACCACAGTAAGCCTACTGAACACAGTAAACCCACTGGCAACAGCAAGCCGGCTTGCCACAACGACATGCGCTCACCCCAACAAAAAGCATGCACACACACACATTATTTTTTGCCTGCCTTTCTACAATGATTCCAAGAGGAACAGACATGGCTGAAACGTCCCCCATCCGCTACAGCTTCGGCGGTGATGAACACTTGTTTGCCGAGGTCAGCGACAGCATGTCCCTGCAGGCCTTTTTCAAAGGCATGGCCGTGACCCGCGCCGTGGAGCGTCTGGCGCTGGACGGCGTATTGGATGTGTGCCTGGCCAATGCGTCGTTTCAGATTCGCTTCGACCCCGACCGCATCGCGCCACACGTGCTGCTCGACGCGGTGCAAAGCGCCGAAGCCCGGGCCGTGGCCGAGCGCACGTTGCACACGCGCATCATTGAAATCCCGGTGCTCTACAACGACCCCTGGACCCACGAAACGCTGATGCGTTTTCGCGACCGTCACCAAGACCCCACGGGCACGGACCTGGAATACGCTGCGCGCATCAACGGCCTGGCCGATGTCGACGCGTTTATCGCCGCCCACAGTGGCGCGCCGTGGTTTGTGTCGATGGTGGGCTTTGTCGCCGGCCTGCCGTTCATGTTCCAGATGGTTGAGCGCGAACGGCAATTGCAGGTGCCCAAGTACCTGCGCCCGCGCACCGACACCCCCAAATTGACCCTCGGGCATGGCGGCTGCTTTGGCTGTATTTACTCGGTACGCGGCGCCGGGGGTTACCAGATGTTCGGCGTGACCCCGGCGCCCATCTACGACCCGGCGCAGCAGTTGGCGTACCTCAAGGAGCATATGGTGTTCTTCCGCCCCGGAGACATCGTGCAGTTCAAACCGCTGGACCGCGACGCCTATGACCTGGCGGTCGCCGAGGTGGACGCGGGGCGTTTCGACTTGCGCATCCGCCCGGTGGAATTTTCCCTCGACGCCTTTGTTGCCGACCCCGTTGGCTATCCGAAAACCCTGCAGGAGGCGCTGGCATGATCAAAGTCATCAAACCCGGCCTCGCCACCTCTGTGCAGGACCTTGGTCGTGAAGGCTATTACCACTTGGGCATCCCGCCCTCGGGTGCGCTGGACCAATACGCCTTGAGCGCGGCCAACCACCTGGTGGGCAACCCGGTGGGTGCGGCCGGCCTGGAATGCACCTTGATCGGGCCTGAGCTGCTGTTTCAACAGGACGCGTTGGTGGCGCTCAGCGGTGCGCTGATGGCGCCGCGCCTGGACGGTGACGTGGTGCATCAGGACACCGCGTTCCAGGTGCGCGCCGGGCAGGTGCTGCGCTTTGAATTTCCCAAGGCGGGCGCGCGCACCTACCTGGCGGTGGCGGGCGGCATTGATGTGCCATTGGTGCTCGGCAGCCGCTCGACGTACACCCTCGGCGCGCTTGGCGGGTTTCAGGGACGGCGCTTGCAGGCGGGCGATGAACTGCCGATCGGCCAGGACTTTGGGCTGGGGCGTGCGGGCAACAGTTTGCCGATGGCGCTGCGTCGCTCAGTCGGCGGCGATGTGACCTTGCGTGTGGTGCCGGGGCTGTATTACGACCGGCTGACTGACGGCGCGAAAAGCAGCTTTTTTGCCGAACCGTGGACAGTGGGCTCCGAGGCGGATCGCATCGGCTATCGCTTCAAGGGCGGCAGCGCGTTGAGTTTTCAGCCGCGTGAGCAGCCGTTTGGCGCGGGCTCGGACCCGTCGAATATCGTCGACAGTTGCTACCCCATTGGCTCGATCCAGGTGCCGGCGGGGTTGGAGCCGATTGTGCTGCACAGGGATGCGGTCTCGGGCGGTGGCTACGCGATGATTGGCACGGTGATCAGTGCGGATCTGGATTTGATCGGGCAGATGCAGCCGAACCAGCGGGCGGGGTTTGTGGCGGTGACGCTTGAGGAGGCATTGGAGGCGCGGCGGGTGTACAAGAAGCGGCTGAAAATAATGGGCGGTTTATTCACTCCCTGAAAACACATAGGACCCATGTGGGAGCGGGCTTGCTCGCGAAGGTGGTGTGTCAGCCAGCCTATTCGGTACTGACACACCGCCTTCGCGAGCAAGCCCGCTCCCACAGTTTTTAACAGTGTTGTGTCAGAACAGTTGGGTGAACAGCCAGTACAAACTGCCCGACAACAGAATCGCCGCCGGCAACGTTAGCACCCAGGCCATCAGCAAATTGCGGATGGTCTTCATCTGCAACCCCCCGCCATTGGCCACCATGGTCCCGGCCACACCGGACGACAGCACATGGGTGGTCGACACCGGCAACCCGAACATGTCCGCTGCGCCAATCGTCAGCATCGCCACTGTCTCGGCCGAGGCGCCTTGGGCATAGGTCAGGTGGGTCTTGCCAATTTTCTCGCCCACCGTCACCACGATGCGCTTCCAGCCAACCATGGTGCCCAGGCCGAGAGCGATGGCCACGGCGATCTTCACCCACAGCGGAATAAAGCGCGTGGAATTGTCGATCTGTTCCTTGAACAGCTTCAGCTTGCCTTGGGTGTCGGCGTCGAAGCTGCCGACCTTGTCCTTGTCCATCAGGCGAATGGTTTCGCTGGTCAAGTACATGTCGTTGCGCACGTTGCCTACCGCTTCGGCGGGGACTTTGGCCAGGGAGCCGTAGCCTTTGACTTCGTCACCTATCTGGCCTGTCAGGGCGGCGAGGGCGGGTATCAGTTGCGGGGTAGCTTCCTTGGTGCGCACGTAGGTCGACAGGATCGGCCGTGGGTCGCCCGGCAGTGCTTGCGGTGCGCTTTTCATCAACGCGACCTGGGTCACCTCGGCCACTGCCGCAAACTGCAACGACTGCTCGGCCGGCATGGTGCGGTTCAGCGCGTAGGCCATTGGCAGGGTGCCGACCAGAATCAGCATGATCAGGCCCATGCCTTTCTGGCCGTCGTTTGAACCGTGAGCGAAGGACACGCCGGTGCAGGTGGCGATCAGCATGCCGCGAATCCACCACGGCGGCGGGGTGTCGCCCTTGGGCGCCTTGTACAGCGAGCGGTTTTTTACGAAGGCGCGAAGCGCCAGCAACAGCAAGGCGGCAAACGCGAAGCCGATCAGCGGTGACAGCAGCAGCGCATAACCAATCTTGATCGCCTGGCTCCAATCGACGCCGCTGGTGCCGTCACGCCCGTGCATCAAGGCGTTCGCCACGCCGACGCCGATGATCGAGCCGATCAGGGTGTGCGAAGACGAGGCCGGCAGGCCCAGCCACCAGGTGCCGAGGTTCCACAGGATCGCGGCGATCAGCAAGGCAAAGATCATCGCGAAACCGGCCGAGGAGCCCACTTGCAAAATCAGCTCGACCGGCAGCAGGGCAATGATGCCGAACGCCACGGCGCCGCTGGACAGCAGCACGCCGAGGAAGTTGAAAAAGCCCGACCACACCACTGCAAAGTGCGGCGGCAGCGAGTTGGTGTAGATCACCGTCGCCACTGCGTTGGCGGTGTCGTGGAAGCCGTTGACGAATTCGAAACCCAGGGCGATCAACAGCGCCACGCCGAGCAGCAGGAACGGTGTCCAGGTGGTGACCACCGTGCCCAGTTCGTGCATGTCGTGCATCAGGCTGTAGGCGGTAAACAGCAGGCCCATGGCGAGCACGGCGAAGAAGATGATCACCGTCACCAGGCCGGGTTTCTTGTCCAGCCGGGGTTTGGGGTCTGCGTGTGAGGCGGTGGTGGAGGCAGTCAGGGAAGGGGTGGCCATGCCGGAGCATCCAGTGTGGGGAGGATGTCGTTGATGATCATTGCAGAATGTTACAGAGATGCTGCGGTAAGTCAGTGTTTAGGGAATTGGGCGTGCCACTGGTCTACAAACCCCCACAAAAGTAATGGCAGAGTGCAATCAATGGGGGGCCTGGCTTGTGTGGGAGCCGGGCTTGCCTGCGATGCAGGCACCTCGGAATTTCAGAGACACCGGGGTGATGCTATCGCAGGCAAGCCCCCACCGTTTTGTAGCATTCCACCGTCAGTAATCTTTGCGCTTTCTAAAGGCCCAGCGCCCGGCAATCAAGGTGAACGTGGCCACCAACGCCACCAGAATCCAGAAGCCTTCCGGGTCAGTGGAGAGCGGCACGCCGCCCACGTTCATGCCGAAAAAACCGGCAATGATGTTGATCGGCAACGCCAGCACTGTCACCACCGTAAGGGTGAACAGCGTGCGGTTGCTTTGTTCATTGAGGTTGGCGGCGATCTCTTCCTGTAACAATTTGATCCGCTCACCCAGGGCCATCAAGTCGTTGATGATCAGCGCAAACTCCTCGGTGGATTTGCGCAATTCCTTCACGTCCTCCTTTTGCAGCCACTGCGGCGGGCGATTGAGCAGGCGCAGCAACGAGCCCGGTTCCAGCGCCAGCAGGCGTTGCAGGCGCACCAGCACCCGGCGTGCGGCACCCAGTTCGGCGCGGTTGGTAGACAGGCGCGAAGACAGCAATTGGTCTTCGATGTGGTCGACGCTGAGGCTGGTCTTGCGCACGATCTGGGTCAGCACCTCGCCCTGGTCGCGCAACAAATGCACCAGCAGCTCCAGCGGCGAGCGAAAGCGTTCACCGGCTTTTACCGACGAGCGCAATTTGTCCACCGAATGCAACGGTTGCAGGCGCGCACTCACCAGCAAGTGGCTGCGGGCGCACACCCACAGCGTGGAAATATCCGAGGAAACCATGCTGCTGAAGTTGAACACCACGTCGTTGACCACCGCCAGCAAGGCCGAGTCAACGTGTTCGATGCGCGTAGAGCGTGAACCTTCGTGCAAGGCTTCGAAAAACTCTTCCGGCAGCGCCAGATGCGTCTGCATCCAGCGCTCGCACGCGGCGTGCGCCAGGTTCAGGTGCAGCCACAGAAATTCATCCGGGTTGTGCGGCGCCTGCAAGGCTGCGAGCGCCGTGGCCGAATCAATCTGTTCGCCCTTTTCGCCGGGTCGAAAACGAAAACCGTAAAGCAGGCCAAACAGATCGGGATCCTGATGGCCGTGGTCGATGCTGTGGTTCATGGAGGCTCGCAGAGAAAGCGCCTGTAGGACGTTTCACAGGTTCGCGTGGGCGAATCATTGCAAGGCCGGATGACGATTTTGTGACGGTATGAAAACGAGTTCAGCGGGTTTTCAGTGTGAAGGTGAAGCGCGTGCCATTTTCTGCGCAGGACGATACCTGCAGCTGTCCGCCGTGGGCATCGGCAATCTGCTTGACGATATACAAACCCAGGCCGAGGCCTGCTTGTGGCGTGTCCCTGACCGGCCGCGAGTAGGGCTGAAAGAGCCGAGGCAACGCCAGTTCGTCGATCTGGCCGGGGTTCTTCACGGTCAGTGTGAAGTGTTCATGCTCAATCCGCGCCGTGACCTCCACCGGGCCGTCGTGGCTACCGTGATGGATGGCGTTGGCCACCAGGTTGGAGAGCAATTGCGCCAGCCGATCGCGGTCGCCGTAGACGCCACGCAGGTCGCCGATATCGGCCTTGATCAAGCGTTGCGGGTGCACACTTTGCACTTCGAAGACCACGTGTCGAAAAGCGTCCTGCAAATCCAGGCAATCATTGAGGTGCAGCGGAATGCCGCTGCCCATGCGCCCGCGAGCGAAATCCAGTACATCTTCGACCAGTTGCGACGCGCGCCGGCCGCTGGCGAGGATGTGCCGTACGAGCGGGTCGGTCGCCGCGTTGGGGTGTTTGCGCAGTAGCCGCTCGGCACCGAAGTTGATGGCGAACAGCGGGTTGCGCAGGTCATGGCCGAGCACGGCGATGAATTGCTCGCGCAGTTCGGCCGTGCCGCGTTCTTCCTGCAATTGCGCCTGGGTATCCTGCAAATCCTCCTCGGCTTCGATCTGCAAGGACAGCACCCGGGCGAACGACTCCATGGTCGATTGGATCGTGCTGCTGCGCAGCTGCGCCGGGTTGGGGTCCAACGCGCAAATAGTGCCGAAAAAGCGCCCGTCAGTGCGGAACACCGGCACCGAGATGTAGCTTTCAAACTGGTACATGCGCGGGGTGTGGTGGTCGTGGTAGCGCGGGTCTTCGCTGGCCTTGTCGATTACCACAGAGACGTGGGAACCCCGGATTTCGTGACAGATAGTCGTGGAAAGGTCCAGCTCGCCACCCACACCGAGGCCGAACTCCAATTGATCGAGCACAGCGCAGGCGGTCCAGGTGTCCTCGGTCACGCGCGCCACGGCGGCAAAACGCAGGCCGGTCATGTCGCTGATGACTTTGAGCATCGCAGGTACGGCACTGATACGGCCAATAGTGGCGATGTCGGCGGCTTTCTGCCCCATTCAGCGGTCTCTATAGGGAGGTGGGTGGGCGTTGTGCCCACGTTAATGAGTGGGATTCTAGCGACCTTGCGCGTTGTAGGTGTAATTTCATTAACTATGTGGGTACTTTTCCTGCCTCTGGCTTTCCAGCGCGCATAAAAAAACCGCGCCACTTAAAAAGTGGCGCGGTTTTTTTAGCGGTTGACTCAAGTGTCTTGCTTGTTTTCCAGCACCGCGCCGGTCTTGGCGTCGAGCTTGACTTCAAAGCGCTTGCCAGCGGTGTCGGTCACGTCAACTTCGTAAACCAGTACACCGTTTTTGTGGTCCAGCTCGGTGTCGGTGATGCTGGCGCCGGGATGAGTGGCCACGGCGGCGGCGTTGAGTTTCTCGAACGGCATGACTGCACCGGATTTGAGCAGGCCTTCAATGTGGTCCGGACGAACGTCCGCCTGGGCCAGGCCGGCAGTCAGGGTCAGGGCGGTAGCGGCAAACAGGGCGGTCAGGGTTTTCATGGTGTGTCCTTCTGGGTGAGCTGTTTAAGTGGCGCCAGATTAACCAGCGCAACTTAATTCATCCTTAATGGCGAACCGACACCTATTGCGGCCTGACGCTTAGTACCCGTTGTCCTTGAGCAGGTCCTGCACACTCGACGACGGCCAGCGCTTGTAGAACTTCAGCAATTCGGCGGCGCGGTTGGTGAAGATGCCATCGACGCCAGCGGCCATCACTTTCTCGAAGTCCACCGGTTCATCGACGGTATAGACGTGCACTAGCAAGCCTTTGTCGTGGGTCAGCTTGTTCATTTGTGGCTTCACCAGGTCGGTGTAGCTCTGGTCGCCATGGTTGGTCAGTTCGGCCGATGGGCCGGTGCCGATGGCGCCGAGGCTCTTGGCTTCGTCGACCCACTTTTCAAACTCGGCAGCGTCTTTCGGCTCTTGCTTGGCGTAGTAGGCCGCTTTGGTGGTCTCGCCGGATTCGGCGAATGTCTGCGCGGACTTCGGCTCGATGCTGCCTGGGCCGACCCACAGCAGCAGGATTTTCGGGGTGTTGGGCATTTCTTTCTGCAGCTCTTTCAAGCTGTCTTTTTCAAACGTTTGCAGCACCACGCGGCCCTTGCCCTGGCCGACGCCCGTGTTGCTCTTGCCCAGCTTGGAGCCGGCAGAGCTCAACCAGCCTTTGTCCAGCAGCTTGTTTTTCAGGTCGGCTTCGATGCCCGGGAATTGCTTGGGCTCTTTGGTTTCGATATACAGGCCGGGTTTATGCTGCGGGTTACCTTCGGCGATCTTGATGATTTCGTCCAGGCTCTGGATTTTCAGGCCGACGAACGCTGGGCGCGCACGATCCGGGTAGGCGGCGTTGAACCAGCTGCCAGCGTCCAGGGTGCGCAGCTCGGCCCAGGTGAACTCGTTGGCCGGGGCGTCTTTGCGCTCGGGGAACTTGGTGGCCACGTCGGTGGTGCGCTGCAGGTTGTTGTCGTGCAGGGCGAACAGCACGCCGTCTTTACTGCGCTGCAGGTCCATTTCCAGGTAGTCGGCGCCCAGGTCGCGAGCGAGCTTGTAGGAAGCCGCGGTGGATTCGGGAGCGTCGTAGGAAGCGCCACGGTGCGCAATGACGGCCGGGTACGGAATGCCTTCGTTTGTTGCCAATTCAGCCGGGCTGATCGGGTCGGCAGCCTGTGCCTGGCCAAGGCCGAGCATCAGAGCGAGCAGCAAGGCGCTCTTGGTAAACGTGACAGGCATATGCGAAGTCCTTTCATGGAGGTAACTTTGAGAAGGCGTCCTTTTTAACAATTGATTGCGAAAGGCGCTATCACCAAACCGACATTAAGGTGCTCAGGCGCCATTTTTCGGGTTTTTTTTGTGCTGTAGTGCAGTATTCTTGGCCGCAGCTGTCCCGTCAGAGGGCCGTAATTTCTGCCACGCGTGTAAACCATCTTTCCAGTCCCAGTGGGACTTTTCAGTGAGGTTTACCATGCGCATCACTTCAGAACTCATCTGCAAGGCCGCCGACCAACTCCACGGTTTTGTCGGCCTGAACCGCAAAACCGGCCAGTACATTGTGCGTTTCAGCGAAGATGCCTTCGGCATGGACGTAGCCGATGACGGCATCATTCCTACTGCTGAGTTTGTCTGGCTGCCGGCCGCCGACCACGCCATGACCCTGTCGCGCGAACGCCTGCAGTTGCTGCTGGACCAGAACATCGACGACCGCATCAACATCTCCGAGCCGTTGCGCGTGTACATGCGCCGGGTCGAAATCCCGCAGATCAGTGCGTTGCGCAGTTTGGTCAGCTAAGCACCTGTTGTTTTGCAGGCAATCAAGATCAGAGGTGGGAGCTGGCTTGCCTGCGATGCAGACGACGCGGTCTCTGAGTAAAACCGAGTTGATGCCATCGCAGGCAAGCCAGCTCCCACCGGGGCACGCATGTCACTTCTGGAAGGTGTAGGCCCGCTCCACCTTGCACACCCGCGTGTGAAACGCCGAGTACCAGGTGGCGCGGCCTTGCTCACGCACTTCGCGGTGCTCGGCCTGCTGTTTCCAGGCCAGGATCGCCGCCTCGCTTTCCCAGTAGGACACGGTGATCCCCAAGCCGTCCTCGCGCGCCGATTCCACCCCGAGAAACCCCGGTTGTTCACGCGCCAGTTCCAGCATGCGGGCGGCGGCCTGGCCGTAGCCTTGATCGCCCTCGGTGCGCACTGAGCTGAAAATCACTGCGTAGTAGGGCGTGGCGGGAGTGGTGGCGATCATCGTGACAACTCCAGACAGGCCTTGAGCAGAGCGATCGCCAAGGGTGGCGTGACGTGTTTGAGCGCGGCACGTTCCGGTTGGAACAGCGTGGCGACAAAAAACGGATGGTCGAGCAATTCGATGGCGCGCAGATCGCCGGCCGAGTCGTGGCCGCTGGGGATCAGGTCGCTTTCCAACAGCGCGTTGGCGAACTCGGGGTTGATGCCGTAGCGGCAGCGATAACCCTCGTGGATATCCAGCGTGCCATAGGCCTCGGCGATGCGGGTGTAGGGCGCCAGACTCACGGTGTCCGTGGCCTCTACCAGCGCGCAACTGAGCGGTGTGATCACCGCACGTTTGGCGTGCGGGTCCAGCTCGCCATGTTCGGCATCCGCCCAACCCAGCACGTTGCGGGCATATTCCAGCACCGCATGCTGAAAACCGCCGCACGTGCCGAGGAAAGGGCGCTTATGTTCGCGGGCAAACCGGATCGCCCGCAATGCGCCGTCGGTGTCGCGGTAGGGGCTGGCGGGCACACACCAGAAACCGTCGAACGCATGCAATTGAGGGGTGGACGTGATCGAGTCCGTGTCGAGCCATTGCACGTGAACGTTCAGGTTCAAGGCGTCGGCCGCCTGTTGCAGCGCCACGGGGATGGCCTGGTGCGCGGTGACGTCGGGGTTGTAGTCGCCGATCAGGGCAAGGTGCAAGGTGCTGGCTTTCATCGTGTACGTCCCATGGCTTGTTGTGTCCTGGTGCCCACTATAGATTGGCGCTCACGCAATCAAAATTGGCGTTTGCCCACATGCTCAATGCAGCCACGCACTATCAAATCGACTATCCCGACCTCTCGCTGATCCTCGCCCTGGTACGCGGCGGCACCCTGGCGCGCGCGGCGGCGCTGTTGCGGGTGGATGTGTCCACGGTGTTCCGCGCGGTGCGCCGGCTGGAGGCCGCCTTGGGCCAGACCCTGTTTGAAAAAAGCCGCGCCGGTTACCTGCCCACCAGCCTGGCCAGCAACCTGGCGCAGCAGGCCGAGCACGCCGAACAAGCGTTGGAGGCGGCGCGCATTGGCGTGGAGCAGGGCGGCGAAGTGATCAGCGGCACTGTGCGCCTGACCTGTACCGACTCGGTGCTGCAAGGTTTGCTGCTGCCGGCGCTGGCGCGGTTCATGCCCGACTACCCGGCGTTGACCCTGGAGTTGAGCACATCGAATGATTTCGCCAACCTCAGCCGCCGCGATGCCGACATTGCCCTGCGCCTGACCAAGACGCCGCCGGAGCACCTTGTTGGTCGTTGCCTGGGCACGGTCGCTTATCAAGTGTGTGCCAGTGCCGATTTTGCGCGCCAGCACGCAGGCCGCGAGTTGGCCGACCTGCCGTGGATCGCCCCGGACGACTTCCTGCCCGATCACCCCACCGTCGCCTGGCGCCGCGAGCATTTGCCGGGTGTGCGTCCCAGCTATCGCTGCAACAGCATGTTGTCGGTCACCGAGTTGGTACGTGCAGGCCTGGGCGTGGCGGCGCTGCCGGATTTTCTCTTGGGCGATGGTGTGCAACCACTGGGGCCGGCATTGGCCGCACGGAACACCGCACTGTGGCTGCTGACGCGTCCGGATTGCCGGGCGTTGCGTTCGGTGGTCACGTTGTTTGATGAGCTGGGGCGGCATGTGCGGTTGCCGTGAACGGCATCTTTTGTGACTGGCGGGATAGTTGTGGCGCGCGCGGCTTGTTGTAGCGAGCGAGCTGCTGTGGCGGGCTTGTTGTGGCGAGCGGGCTGCTGTGGCGAGCGGGCTTGTTGTGGCGGGCGGGCTGCTGTGGCGAGCGGGCTTGTTGTGGCGAGCGGGCTTGCCCCGCGTTGGGGCGCGAAGCGGCCCCCAGATAGGCCAACGCGATTCTTCAGGTAAACCGCGGTGTCAGGTTTTGGGGCTGCTTTGCAGCCCAACGCGGGGCAAGCCCGCTCGCCACAGCAGCTCGCTCGCTACAACAAGCTTTCCTTAATGCAACTGCGTTGCCCTCAGGGTTTACGCATGAACTGCTCATGCATCTCGCAGGTCAGGGTCTCGATACGCTCGGTCAGTTGCTTGGTCATTTCTGTCAGGCGGGTGTTCTGCTCCAGCAGTTCCAGCAACTGCTTGGTGGTTTGTTCGGCTTGGGCCTGGCGCTCGGTGTTGGCTATGGCCAGCGCTTCGCGGTGCTGGGCATCGGCGTCGGACTGGGCTTTGTCGCGGGCGGCCTGGCGTGTCTGGGCCAGCAGGATCAGCGGCGCGGCATAGGCCGATTGCAGGCTGAAGGCCAGGTTGAGCAGGATGAACGGGTACACGTCGAAGTGGGTGATGCCGGTCATGTTCAGCACCACCCACAAGATCACGATCGCGGTTTGCGCGCCCAGAAAGGTGGGCGTACCAAAGAAGCGCGCGAACGCTTCGGCCTTGAGCGCAAAGGTGTCGTTGCCGAAGGTCGGCGCCAGGTGGGCGTGGCCTCGGTGGAAACGCAGGTGATCGACGGGGGCTGCTTCTGGCTTGTCTGGGGTCATGGCGGGCTCGAATCCTTGGCGTAAAAACTAGCCAGCACTATAGACCGAGCCCCCGGGCAGACACATGAAGATCAGGTCAGTTGTTGCCCCGCTCATTGGCAAACGCGCTCACCGCCTGCACAGCCTCGCCCGTGCCTTCGCGAATCTGCAGGATCACCGTGCCGGCCTGGTTGGCCAACTCCACACCTTGAGCGGCGCGGTCGCGAGTCCCTTCCATGCTGTCGATGGCTTGGCGGGTTTCCTCCTGGATCATCGCGATCATGCTGGAGATTTCCGCCGTCGAGCCGCTGGTGCGTGCCGCCAGTTGCCGCACTTCGTCGGCCACCACGGCAAAGCCACGGCCTTGTTCGCCAGCGCGCGCCGCTTCGATGGCGGCGTTGAGGGCCAGCAGGTTGGTCTGGTCGGCGATGCCGCGGATGGTGTTGACGATGGCCGTGATCTGCTGCGAACGCTCGCCCAGCTTGGCGATCAGTTGCGAGGAGCCATCGATGTCGGCAGCAATCTCGCGCATGCCGCTGGCGGTTTGCTGGATCACATCGGCGCCCTTTTCGGCGATATCCCGAGTGTTCAGCGAGATGTGATAAGCCTGGGCAGCGCTGGCGGCGTCGGCGGCATGCTGTTGCACTCTGGCGGTGATGTCGGAGGCAAACTTCACCACTTTGCACAGGCGCCCGCTGGCGTCGTACACCGGGTTGTAGTTGGCCTCCAGCCACACCGTCTGGCCGTTTTTGTCGATGCGTTCAAACTGGCCGTTGAACAGTTCGCCCTGGTTCAGGCGCTTCCAGAACTCACTGTAGGTCGAGCTGTTGGCCAGGTCCGGCTTGCAGAACAGGCGGTGATGCTTGCCCTGAATCTGCGCCAGGCTGTAGCCCATGCGCTGCAGGAAATTTGCATTGGCGGTAATGATGGTGCCGTCGAGGTTGAACTCGATCACCGCCATGGCCCGGTCGATGGCACCCAACTTGGCGTTGGCTTCGCTTTCGGCCTGCAGGCGCGGGGTGACGTCCATGGCGTATTTCACCACTTTGATGACCTGGCCGGTGTGATCGCGCACCGGGTTGTAGCTGGCTTCCAGCCATACCGATTGGCCGTCGCCGCCGACGCGTTCAAAGGTGCCCGACTGAAATTGGCCATTACGCAGCTGCGTCCACAACTGGTTGTACTCGGCACTGCGCGTGAACGCGGGGGTGCAGAACATCCGGTGGGGCTGGCCCTCGATCTGTTCGGCGCGGTAGCTCATGGTCTTGAGGAAATTCTCATTGGCCCGCAGGACGGTGCCTTGCAGATCGAATTCGATCACCGCCATGGAGCGCTCGATGGCATCCAGCAAGCTGGCTTGTTGGGCGTTGGTGTGTTGCAGGGTGTTGATAGTTTTTTTGTGGGCGTTGAATAGCATGTTCGAGAGCTCGGGGAAGCACGCGTCAGAGGTATCCATGAATATGCGCCTGCCCCCGTAGGGCACCAGGCCTTACGGTTGACTTGCTCATTGTCAGCTTCCTTGTGCTGACAGAGGGGGGTTGAACAACGGGTTCAGAGTGATCGGCCGGCCAAGAAGTTCGCCTTCAGGGCGGTGGCATCAATGAGTAGGCGACCAATGGTGGCATTATGCTTCTGCAGCAGTGCGGCGGAAGAGAAATCAGACGAGGTGTTGTAGGACGACTTAGGCGGAGTGGGCGACGACACAGTGGCTGACATTCACCCGGTTGCGGCCGGTGTCCTTGGCGGCATAGAGCGCGCGATCCGCGGCGTTGAGCCACATTGCCGCATCGCTGAAGACGGGTTGGAAGTCTGCCAGACCAATGCTCAGGCTCACGCGCAACGCTGGGATCTGCGAATTGCGATAGTTACTAAAGGTTTCTCGCATGTGTTCCATGACCAGCGCGGCTTCTTCCAGTGGCATTTGCGGAAGAATCACGCAGAACTCATCGCCGCCGTAACGGCCGGCCAAGTCATTTTCCCTCAGGTGTTGACGCAACTCCTGACTCAGCTGGCGCAACACCTGATCACCGACGATATGGCCGTAGGTGTCGTTGATCTGTTTGAAATGGTCGATATCGATCAAGGCAATGGTGGCGTGGCCTTGTTGCTGCTGGCATTTGTGGAACTTGAGATTGAGCAGGTCTTTCCACGAGCCATGATTGAGCAGGCCGGTGAGGCTGTCGACGCGGCTGAGGGCGCTGAGGGCGCGTTTGTGTTCCGAGAGTTTGATTGCCAACTGATAGCAGACCATGCCGATCGCCATCGGGTACAGCGTCAGCATCGGCAGGCAGGTATACACCTGGGCAAGGCTGACGTTGGGATTGAACTTGATCCCCAGCAGCGCCCACGCCACGCCGATACCGCCTGCCTGTGCCACCAGCCCGCGCAGAAACAGGCGCTTGCCCCCGGCCGCGACGTTGTTCATGGTCATCATCGACAGGATGGTCACGGTCGTCAGCGGTGTGAATTGCGTGGCCGCCGCCCAGAAACCGCCGAGCAGCGAGTCATAGAGCAAGTTGCGTTGTTCGGCCTGGTAGGGAAATTGCGAGCGCGTGGAGAGCTGGTACGCCACATGGGCCCAGGCATAACCGTTGAATATCAGCAGCGCCCATACCCAGCCCGGCATGGCCAACGGGTAAAGGGCGCCGATGACGCTGATACAGCCGATACCCAGGCCGATAATCCTTGGCTTGTAGATACGTCTGGCAAATGACAGCCCTTTGCCTCGTCTGTTTTCCATAGTGTTCCGGGTCAGCTCTTTTTTGCAGATACGACAGCGTGCGTCAGCGGCTTGGACCGTTGATCGGATATTAGGTGGGAATATTGTCAGTTATTCACGTGGGAATAATCAGTGTCCTTCCAAGCCATTTGCGCAGCACACCGGGTGAATGCGCTAAAAACGACCTGGAATGTCGCTCATGCAACAGGCTGTATTACGAACGGGCAGGGCTGACTTCGTAGCCGGCCAGGAACAGGTCGATGGCCGATTCGATCACGCTGGCCTGTGTGGCAGCGTCGAGGGTAGGTTGGCCCAGCGTAATTTGCGGCCAAAAGGCGAACGCCTTGAGCAGGCTCTGGATCTGATGGGCCGCAAAGGCCGGGTCGGTGCAGGCCAGGCGGCCGTCTTCCTGGGCCGCGCGTACCCACTGGGTGAAGCCTTCCTCGCGTTTGCTCAAGCGGTTGACCATGTCTTGCGCGCGTTCGGGCGAATGAATGGTGGCGGCGATCGCGACACGGGCCAGGTCGAGGAAGTTGGCGTCCGACATCATCTGCATCTTCGCCTGCAGCAAACCGCGCAATTGCTCGCGCAGGGGGCGGTCACTGGCGTAGCTGGCGTCCAGTTGGGCAACGCTGCTGGCCCACAACTGGTGCAGAATTTCTGCAAACAACTCTTCCTTGCTGGGAAAGTGGTTGTACACCGTGCGCTTGGAGACTCCGGCGGTGGCCGCAATTTTGTCCATGCTGGTGACCTCGAACCCGTTAGCCCGAAACTCGGTGATGGCCGCTGCCACGATGGCTTCGCGTTTGCGGTCGGTGAGGCGTTGGGGAGCAGTCATGGAGGGCGTTCGGCTCTTGGATGAAATTACACTCGGTAGTTTACTTGCTCCGGGTTTTGTTGCAATCTAGAAACTACACTGTGCAGTGTAATTTGTGAGCGGACCCCAGGAGTCACTCTGTAATGGCCACGATTTCAAGCCGTCTCGACCCTTCGCCTGAAGCACTCAAGCCTGCCGAGCAGGAGCAAGGGCATTTCACCAACGATGCCCCAGTGCAACATGGCGGCTTTGGCAAGACGTTGCGGATTTTCTGGAACATGCTTTTCAACAAGCCGCGCAGCACGCGCCCTGTGGGCAAGATCCCGGTGCAACCGCTGACACGCGAGCAACTGCTGGCCGCTCCCGATCACAGCGTGTTCCGTCTGGGGCATTCCACCGTGTTGCTGAAAATGCGCGGTAAGTTCTGGCTAACCGACCCGGTGTTTGCCGAGCGCGCCTCACCGTTCAGTTGGGCCGGGCCCAAGCGCTTCCATCAGCCACCCATCAGCCTTGAAGACTTGCCGCCGCTGGAAGCGGTGATTCTTTCGCACAATCACTATGACCACCTGGACCATAAGGCCGTGGTCCAGCTGGCCGACAAAACCCGCTACTTTCTCGCCCCGCTGGGTGTGGGCGACACCCTGGTGAAATGGGGTGTGGACGCCAGCAAAGTCAGGCAACTGGATTGGTGGCAAGGTACCGAGGTCGATGGCATTCGCTTTATCGCCACGCCGGCCCAGCACTTTTCGGGGCGCGGTCTGTTTGACGGCAACCAGACCCTTTGGTGTTCCTGGGTGATGATCGACGGTGCGCGGCGGGTCTTTTTCAGTGGCGACACGGGTTATTTCGACGGTTTCAAACGCATCGGCGAACAATACGGCCCGTTTGATCTCACGCTGATGGAAACAGGTGCTTACAACGTCGACTGGCCCCATGTGCACATGCAGCCGGAGCAAACCTTGCAGGCGCATATCGACCTTAAAGGCCGTTGGCTGCTGCCGATTCACAACGGCACGTTCGACCTGGCGTTCCATGCCTGGCACGAGCCGTTTGACCGCATCATGGCCCTGGCCTGGGAGCGCAACGTTTCGATTACCACGCCGGCGATGGGGCAAGCGTTCAATCTGAACCAGCCTGAGCGTGGGCATGCGTGGTGGTTGGACGTGGAAACTCAAGGTGCGAAAGAGCACGCGGCGGGCTGACGTTTGGGGCCGTAGGAAAATGAGTTTTCAGGGTATTTCAGCCCTGCGACAACCATCAGGTCCGAGTGCGATGATCCCGCACGGTCATTGTCGGGGTGCGGGTTCTGATGGAAAAAAACTGTAGGGAGCATTGGCGATTGGGCTTGCCTTGTCGACTTGGGCCTTCCTTGCCGGAAGCGGGTGAAGCGGGCGGCTCAAACGCTGCGCCGGCCCAGGCCCAACCCGATAAAGCCAATCCGGGCGGTATCGTCTTCGGCGCTGATCATCCAAAGGGTATCGCACTCATTCCCGGTTACAACGCCGTGGCTGCGCCGATAAAACCCGTGCGGGATCCTGCGCTGTCACTCGTCGCTTTGAGTGGTATCGAGCCCACTGGGCCTGTGATGGTTGAAGTGCCTCTGGTACGCAATAACAGCACTTTTACCGCTTCCAAGGTGCTCGCAGGGTGGCGCATCGGGTTCGCTGACCGGTATGTGCACGGGGCTCATTACGAACCCGTTGAACACAGTGCAGCCTTGCGCCGAGCGTTCGACATCCTGCAACTGGCCGGTGCGCAATTGGTACCGGTAGATGCACGACGTGAAGACCACAGCCTTCAATTCTCTTTGCAGACGCGTGAAATCGACGATCTGGTGACCAGGCATCGGCTTGATGCCTTGGTGTCTGATGATCAATCTGCGGCGTTTCATGGTGCGTGCATAAGTGGGTATCCCGCCGTGTGCGAGCCGTTGGCAGAGGGCGCGAAGCTCTGGTTTTATGGCGCTCGGTGGTCTCGCGATGCTTTGCACGCGTTGCTCTACGCCTATCGGCAAAACAGCGCCGGCGGCCCAGGCGGCCACTGACCTGGGCTTCAGTCTATTAGCTGACTACACGCCGTAACGTGGGGCCGGGCTGCTGCGTGACAGGTTTGGCCCCAAGGCCAGGCGCGCGGTCTCGTAAGCGTCCCAATCCAGGCTGTCGGGCAGTGACGGGATCGTGACCTTTTCACCTTGTGCGAGCCCTGCCAGCGCGGCATCTACCAGGTTTTGCGTGGTCATGACCATTGTCTCGGGCAGGTTGCTCACCGGCAGGCCGGCAACGTCCCAGAACTCGGTGGCGATGGCACCGGGCAACACCACTTGAACCCGTACTCCCTTGTCGCTCAGCTCATGCTCGAGTGATTCAGTAAACGCCTGCACAAACGCTTTGGTGCCTCCGTAAACGCCATTCAGCAGCTTGGGTGCGACCGCCACGATCGAACCGATGTTGATCAGGGTGCCGCGACCCTGGGCGACAAAGTTGGTTGCCGCGGCTTTGGCCAGGCGGGTCAGGGCAAGCACATTGAGCAGGATCATCGCCTCCATCTTGTCCGCATCGCTGTCCAGCAAGGACGCGGTGGCACCGATGCCGGCGTTGTTCACCAACAGGCTGATGCGGCTGTCGTCGTGCAGGATCTGTTCGATACGGGCCAGATCGGCCGGCAGGTTAAGGTCGGCCACCACCACGTGGATATCCCGTTGGGTGTTGGCGTTGAGCTGAGTCGCCAGTCGCTCCAGCCGGTGCTGGTTACGTGCCACCAATATCAGGTCGTAACCCTGGCGAGCCAGGCGATCGGCGTAGGTGGCGCCAATACCTGAAGAAGCGCCGGTGATCAGCGCATAACCTTTGGATTGAGTCATTGCAGTTGCTCCAGGAGGGCCGAGGAAGGAGGGCCTTGTTGCAACCAAGATTATGGGTGTAATGTCGTGGCTGCAATGTCGTATATCCCTCCTTTAGAGACATGAGGTTTGACCATGGTGTCTGTCGGTATTTTGCTGTTTCCGGGTTTCCAGATGCTCAGCCTGAGCACCAGTACGGTGTTTGAATTCGCCAACCTGGAGGTGCAACAGCCGTTCTATCGGGTAGACCTGGTATCTGAGGAAGGCGGGCCGATCAAAAGCTCCATGGGTTTTGCCATTGATACCGTGCCTTTTGGTCCATACGACACGGTGTTGGTGGTGGGCGATAACGAAGTGCTCGACGCCACGCCTGGCCTGCTCAGCTACTTGCAGCAGTCAGTGGTGACGTCGCGTCGTGTGACGTCTGCCTGTACCGGCTCTTTCCACCTGGCGGCCGCCGGACTGCTGGAAGACCGCAAGGCAACCACTCACTGGTACCACGCCCGTGCCTTTCGTCAGGCTTATCCCACTGTGAGGCTTGAAGAAGACCGCATCTTCACTGTCGACGGCCCACTCTGGACTTCTGCCGGCATGACCGCCTGCCTTGACCTGGCCCTGGCCCTTGTCGAAAACGACCTGGGTATAGAGGTGGCCCGCGAGGTCGCGCGCAAGTTGGTGATCTACCATCGCCGCGCGGGCGGCCAGTCGCAATTTTCCGCGCTGCTGGACATCGACCCCAAGTCCGACCGCGTGCAAACCGCCCTGGTCTACGCCCGCCAGCATTTACAGGAAGAGCTATCGGTTGAACGGCTGGCCGACGTCGCGCACCTTAGTCCGCGCCAGTTCAGCCGTCTGTTTCGCAGCGAAACCGGCCACACCCCGGCCAAGGCGATCGAACGCCTGCGCATTGAAGCGGCGCGCCTGATGCTTGAATCCGGCGACCATCCTATTGACATCATTGCCCGCGACACCGGCTTCGGTGACCCGGAGCGCATGCGTCGCGCCTTCCTGCGTGCCTTCGGCCAGCCGCCACAAATGATGCGCCGCGCGCTGCAATTGCAGGCCTGATGCCCCAGCGGCTTACACTCAAGTTAAGGGGGCAAGATATGCGCCATAAAATTCACATCCTCGGCGCTGCGGGCGCAGGCACCACGACACTGGGCAAAGCCTTGGCCGAACGCTTGAAGGTGGTTTATTTCGACTCCGACGACTTCTTCTGGCAGCAAACTCCGGAACCGTTCACCGTCGCTCGGCTACGGGATGAACGCATGCGTCTGTTACAGGAACAGAGTGCCGGCCTCGAAGGCTGGGTGCTGTCCGGCTCGGTGTGCGGATGGGGCGATGCCATGATCCCGCAGTTCACCCAAGTGGTGTTTCTGCGCGTAGACCCGCCAGTTCGCCTGCACCGGCTGCAACTGCGCGAAGAGCAGCGCTATGGTGACCGAATTCTGGAGGGCGGCAGCCGCCATGAAAACAGCGTCGCGTTTCTCGCCTGGGCTGCTCGTTACGATGATGGTAACCACAGCCTACGCAGCCTGCGTCGGCATGAAAGCTGGCTGAAACCACTGAGCTGCCCGGTGATCCGGCTGGACGCTACGCACCATTCGGTTGAGGCGTTGGTGAATCAATTGATGCCGCTGTTGAGCCCATCAGCCGCGAAATGATGCCTTGTGCAGCGGGCTCGGCCGGGGCCTTGTCGAACTTGCGCGCACTCATGCCCCAACCCGGCGCAAACCCCGGGAAAAACACCAGCCCCTCAGCTTCCAGCCGAAAGGCCAATACCAGGCGGGTTTCATCATCTACATCGCCCTGGCTTTCAAAGCGTTGCACCGTTTCGACCGCCAGCCCGGCTTGGCGGGCGAGTTCTTCCCGGCTCCAGCCAAGCATCGCGCGGGCCTGCACACTGTGCTTGGCGGTGAATTGGTGCAGGACGATCTGCTGTTCTACAAAAGAGCTCATTGCCAGAGAGGACATGGGGGTTTCTCCAGGTTCGACGGGGGAAGGCAAACTATACTGTGTTTTTGTACAGTTGTTTTGACCGCTCATCAACTGGATTTTTTTAATGGCGTTTGGGCCGCGCGTTATTCCACGCCCGGCGCTTCTCGAATGATCAGGTGATCCAGGTTCTCGATATTCGCGCTGAAGACCCCGAATGTCTGCTCGGGGTTTTTCTTGCTCGGCACCTGTTTCAATTGCGGCGTGACCCCATAAAAGAAGCAATACAGCGCCTTTTTACTGTCTGCTGCCGCCTTGATCTGTTCCAGGAACGCCGTGCGCTTGCGGTAGTTTTCGATGAGTTTTTTGCTCAGGTAGACGTTGACCGAGTAGGGCTTCTTGTCGAGCCACACTTTCTTTTCGAAATCGATGCGAAAGCTGGCGGTGTAGTCCTTGATCTCCTTGATTTTCCCCCAGTAGATCAGGCCGTTGTTGTCCTGTAGGTATTCGATCTTCTTGAAAAACGTCCAATAGGTTGCCGCGTGATCGCCGATCTTCAGCGGCATGCTCTTGAGCTTGTCTTTATCGTCGATGTTCGACACATAGCATTCCACCGGGTGGGCGAACACGCTGGTTTTGTCTGGGGTAGAGTCGCTGGCGCTGGGGGACGAACCGGTACGAGTAGACGCAACCTTCGTGGGATCGTGTGGGACGCCGACTTCGGTGCCGGTCACGGCCGGCTTGCGCTCGTACTGGCGCCGCGTCAGTACCCATTCCGATGGGAAACTGTCCTCGCGCTCATCATCAGTTTCGCCGGTCGCGGTCTTGTGCGTGCTGGCGTAGCGGCAGCCGTCAATGTGCTGGGTACTGGCCTTGTTCTTAAAATGCGGCGTGCGCTGATAGTTGACGTTTTTTGCGTTGAAGGTGCTGAGGGCGTTGCCCGCATCGAACGCTGCGCGGCACTCATCGTTGGGGCATAGGAAGCTGTCCTTGTCGGAGTCGAAAGGGCTGGTTTCGTCGAAATTCAGGTCCCGTACGTCGTAGATCGACAGCTTGTCATCGAGACTCAGGCTGTAGGCCGTGTCGAATTTCATGGGGCTCGGGTCCGTGAGATGAATGACTGGATATTACGCAAAACTTCGCCGTTACGGAGATCAAAAAATCTGGGAGCGGGCTTGTGTGGGAGCGGGCTTGCTCGCGAAGGCGGTGTGTCAGTTCCGAGTGCATTGATTGATCCACCGCGTTCGCGAGCAAGCCCGCTCCCACATTAGATAGGCGGTGTTCCGGCCACCCGCCGTCCACTCAGGAAACACAAGGTGCCACCCACGGCGGTCAACGCGCCGAGTGCGTAGAACATGCTGACCGGCGCCGCATTGATCAGCAGGTACCCGCAAATGACCGGGCTCATCGCCCCGCCAAACGCCGCCAGGTTTTGCGCGCCGTAATAACTGCCGCGTAGTGCATCCGGGGCGATGGTGTCGATGAACAGGAATTCCGAGGGGTAAATGATCATCTCGCCCAAGGTGAACACGAACATCGCCAGGCACCAGGTCACCAGGCTGTCCGCCAGACTGAAACCGATCAGCCCGACAATGAACAGCAACGTGCCCAGCACAATCCAGTAGCGCAATTGCTCGCGTTTCAGAAATCGGCCGATCTGGTACTGCATCAAAATCACGGTGATAGCGTTGCAGGCCAGCACCGCCGACAGAATCTTCAGCGCCTCGGCGGGTTTGTAGGCCACCAGCAGAAACTGTGACAGATAAAGCGTATAGCGCCCGTGGACAATGGTGCTCAACAGGCTGCCGCTGGTGAACAGGATCAGTGTGCGGTCGCTGCGCAGCGTGCGCAGGGTCGTGAGAAAACTCAGGGGTTTATTGCTGTTGTCGCGTTGGGTCGGCGCAATGCCGATCATCAGGAACACACTGCCCAAGGCGATGGCGCTGGCGATCAGGAACGGCGCCCAGGGGATCTGCCCGGCGATCACCACACCCACCATCGGGCCGGTGGCATAGCCGACGTTGGTCAGGGTGTAGCGCAGGGAAAATACTTTGGCGCGGTCGCCCACCGGCAGGTTTTCGCTGATGATCGCCTTGGAGCCGATCAGGAACAGTGCCGACGCGGCTTCGGTAATCACCAAGGTCAGGGTGGTGAGGTAGAGGTTGCTGGCAAAGGTCAGCAACAGAAATCCGATGGCGCTTGAAAGCATGGCCAGGATTAGCAGCTTGCGCTTTTCCAGGCGGTCGATGACGTAGCCGCCATAGAGGCCGAGCAGCGTGGCGATGAACACGGCGATGCCCATCAGCAAGCCGATGTCCTGCTGGTTGAGGCCCAGGCGCGTGCTCAGCCAAAGGGCCAGCAGCGGACTGGTCATCGCGCGGCTGACGACGATGGTCACCGAGCAGATCATCAGGCGGCGGATTACCAGGGAGTAGGTGGCCACGGTGGGGCGGATGTCCTTATTATTTTTCCAATACAACACAATTCAAATGTGGGAGCGGGCTTGCTCGCGAATGCGGTGGATCAGTCGGTAAATTTGTCACTGATACATCGCATTCGCGAGCAAGCCCGCTCCCACATTTAGATCAAATTACTGGCCGGCATTAATGCTGATTTTTTCAACCGCACCCTGTTCCAGATCCCACTTCTTCAGGATCTTGCCGTACGTCCCATCATCAATCATGCCCTGCAACGCTTCACTGATCGCCATGACCAGCTCGGTGTTGCTCTTCTCAATCCCCAGCCCCGTGAACTGCTTGGAAATGGCCAGGCCCACCGGCTTGTATTTGCCCTTGTCCAACGACATCAAATAAGGAATCGTCTCGCTGCCCTGCATCGCCGCATCCAAACGGTTCTGCTGCAACTGGGCGCGCGCGTCCGCCGAGCCTTCGGTGCCGATTACCACGATTGCCGGCTTACCCGCCGCTTCGCAGTTTTCCTTGCTCCACGCGGCAATTTCCGACGGCCAGGTGGTACGGCGGCTGGTGCCGACTTTTTTACCGCACAGGTCAGTCAATTCCTTGAGGTCTTCACGCTTGGCCAGGGTGTACAGCTGCGGACCGCTGGTGAAGTAGTCGATGAAGGTCACGGCCTTCTGGCGCTCGGCGGTGTCACTCATGCCTGACAGCACGATGTCGACGCGCTTGGTGGTCAGGCCGCTGAGCATCTGCTCGAAGCCGGTTTCCTGCCACTTGATCTTCACGCCCAGACGCTCGGCCAGGGCATTGCCCAGGTCGAAGTCCAGCCCGGTGAGTTTATTGGTGGCGGTGTCCTTGAAATCCATCGGCGGGTAGTTCGGCACGATGGCCGCGCTGATCTCACCCTTGTCCTTGATTGCCGCCGGCAATGCCGCGAATACACACGAGGAGGCCATCAGGCCTGCGAGCAACGTTGGGATAAACAATTTTTTCATGGAGGCGTTCTCGTTAGTTTTTTAGTTAAGTGCGAACGGCAGAAATAAAGCTTTGGGTACGCGGGTTTTGTGGGCTTATTAGAATTTCTTCCGGGCTGCCGGCTTCCACAATCTGGCCGGCATCCATAAACACCATGCGGTTGGACACTTCGCGGGCGAAGCCCAACTCATGGGTGACCACGATCATGGTCATGCCGGTGGTGGCCAAATCGCGCATCACCGACAGCACTTCGCCTACAAGCTCCGGGTCGAGGGCTGACGTGGGTTCGTCGAACAACATCAGTTTGGGACGCATCGCCAGCGCGCGGGCAATGGCCACACGCTGTTGCTGGCCGCCGGACAATTCCACCGGGTAGGCATTGCGTTTGTCCGCCAGGCCGACGCGGGCCAGCAATTCCAGCGCATCTTCGATGGCTTCTTTGGGCGAGCGCTTGAGAACCTGCACCGGGCCTTCGATGATGTTTTGCAACACGGTCATGTGCGGGAACAGATTGAAGCGCTGAAACACCATGCCGGTCGCCAGGCGCTGGCGGGCAATCTGCGATTCATTCATCTCATGCAGCTTGTTGCCGACGACGCGGTAACCCACCAGTTCGCCGTCGACCCAAAGGCCGCCTTTGTCGATTTTTTCCAGCTGATTCACACACCGCAACAGCGTGCTTTTGCCCGAGCCGGACGGGCCGATGATGCACATCACTTCGCCTTGCTCGACCTCAATATTGATGTCGCGCAGCGCGTGATACTCGTCGTAATACTTGTTCAGGTTGACGGCCTTGACGATGCTTCTCATGGGGCAAATCTCCTCAACCCAGACTTACGAACGCTTGCCGGCGCCGCGGGCAAAACGACACTCAAGGCGGCTTTGACCAAATGAAAGAACAGTCACCACCGCCAGGTACCAGATGCCGGCGACAATCAGCAGCTCCATGACGCGGGCGTTGGCGTAGTAGATGTTTTGCGCGTTGTGCAGCAGCTCCGAGTACTGGATCACACTGGCCAGGCTGGTCATTTTCACCATGCTGATGAACTCGTTGCCTACAGGCGGAATGATCACCCGCATCGCCTGCGGCAGAATCACCCTACGCAGCGCCTGAAGGCTTGGCATGCCGATGGACTTGGCGGCCTCGTACTGGCCAGTGTCGACCGACAGTAAACCTGCGCGCACCACTTCGGCGGTGTAGGCGCCCTGGTTGATGCTGAGGCCGAGCAGGGCGGCCACGAATGGCGTCATCAGGTCGACGGTGTCAATGCTGAACAGGCCGGGGATCGCGATCACCGGGAAAATCAGCGCCAGGTTGAACCACAGCAACAGCTGCAGAATCAGCGGCGTACCGCGGAACAGCCAGGTGTAAGTGATGGCCACATAGCGCAGGATCGGGTTGGCCGACATGCGCATGATCGCCGTGATCACCCCGATGACCACGCCCAGTGCCATTGCCAGAATCGACATGACGATAGTGTTAACCAGGCCCCACAGAATGGCCTCAGACGTGAGGAACTGCCCGATGTAGGACCATTCGATCTGGCCATTGGCAAAGGCGCGCAACAACGCGGCCAGTGCGATCACGATCAACGTGGCAAAAAACATCCGCCCGTAATAACGACGCGGCACATGCTCGTACTGCGTGATATCGAACTGGTTCTCGGACAACTTGCGCTCAGCTTCCAAGCGCTCCGCCGGGGTTTGGTTCATGGTGTTACTCCACTGCTGTACTCGATCCAACTGTTAAAACACAGTCCAAATGTGGGAGCTGGCTTGCCTGCGAAAGCGCCAGCAAACTCACCACAAAGGACCAGGTTTAAATCCGAAACCCCTGATAACTCTCAGCCCATTTTTGCTGAGCCGCCAACGCCACCTTCAACCGCCCAATCTGCTCCCGAATCCGCTCTGGCGCCGTCCCACCCCAACCACTGCGCGCCGCAATTGCCGCTTCAAGGGTCAAGCAGTCACGCACCTCAGGCAGCAACCGCGCATCCACCTCCGCCAACATCGCCGGCGAGGCTTCCCACAACTCAATCTCGTGTTTCTCGCAAGCCTGCACCAACGCGCCGGTAATCTCATGCGCCTCTTTAAACGGCACACCACGGGTGGCCAACCAGTCCGCCACCTCAGTCGCCAAAGTGAAGCCCATCGGCGCCTGACGCCGCAGCTCTTCCACTTGCACCTTCATGGTCGCAACCATCCCGGCCATCGCTGGCAGCACCAGCAGCAAGGTGTCCACACTGTCCAACACGCTGTGCTTGTCTTCACTCAAGTCGCGGTTGTACGACAGCGGCAACGACTTGAGCGTCGACATCAGCCCGGTCAGGTTGCCAATCAGGCGCCCAGCCTTGCCGCGTGCCAGCTCGGCAATGTCCGGATTCTTTTTCTGCGGCATGATCGAGCTGCCGGTGGCGTAGGCATCGTCCAGCACCACCCAGCGAAATTGGCGCGACGACCACAGGCAAAACTCCTCCGACAGCCGCGAAATATTCACCCCCAGCATGCCCGCCACAAACAGGAACTCCGCCACATGGTCACGGCTGGCGACGGCGTCGATCGAGTTTTCGCACGGCCCGGTGTAGCCCATTTCCTTGGCCGAATGCTCTGGCTGACGCGCAATCGCCGAGCCTGCCATCGCGGCAGCACCCAACGGTGACAACGCCGTGCGCGCATCCCAATCCACCAAGCGCTGCACATCGCGCAGCATCGACTGCGCATGAGCGAGCAAGTGATGGGCAAACACAATCGGTTGCGCCTGCTGCAAGTGGGTGAAGCCCGGGCAGATGCTCTCGATATGCTGCTCGGCCTGGTCCACCAGCGCCTGCTGCAAACCCAACACCTCGGTGGTGATGGTGCGCGCATGGTCGCGTAGGAAAAGGCGCAGGTCATTGGCCGTCTGATCGTTACGCGAACGCCCGGCGCGCAACTTGCCACCCAAGGCGCCCAGGCGCTCGGTCAATACGCGTTCGATAAAGGTGTGCACGTCCTCGTCATCCAGGGTTGGATGCAGGCGGCCGGCGGCGAAGTCCTCACCGATTCGGTCCAGGGCCTCGAGGGTGCGCAAAGTCTCCGACTCATCCAGCAAACCGGCGCGCTGCAACTCCCGGGCATGAGCGCGGGAGCCGGCCAGGTCGTAGGGCGTCAGGCGAAAATAGCGCTCAGGGCAACGCGACAACGCGGCCAATGCAGCAGACGGGCCGGTCTTGAAACGAGCACCCCAAAGGCGGTCGGTGGGCTGGGACATCGGTATTCCTCGCGCTTGTTTTTAGAAGAGTCGGAGGCAGTAAAAAACTAAAAAGACCTGATCGTAGTGTCAGGTTTTTACGGGTGTTAAATCAGCCTCTGTGTGCTGTTCAACCCGCTATATTCAAGGTTGCCAAGGGCGGATGTTTACGGCCATTATCGCCGCCTGGCTATGTTCAAGGATTGGGTTGAAGCCTGTTGAATATGGCACTTGAGGTCAACGCGTATTATGGAAACCCCACTTTCCACTTCTGGAAACATGCCACCAAAACCCGGCACTCGGCCGCCCCTGCAACTGAGCGGGCTGGATTTCAAATTGCTGCGCGTGTTCATGGCGGTGGTCGAAGCCGGCGGCTTCAGCGCCGCGCAAAACGAGCTGAACGTGGGCCTGGCGGCCATCAGCAAACAGATCTCCGACCTCGAAATCCGCATCGGCATGCGCCTGTGTACGCGGGGCAGGGAAGGCTTCGGCCTGACCGAAGAAGGCAAGTTGGTGTATCAGGCGTCCATCGAGTTATTTACCTCGGTGGACAGTTTTCGCGACAAGCTTAGTTCGGCGCAAAACGAGCTTATTGGTGACCTAAGTGTGGGCGTTATTGATAACACCGTCTCCGACGTTAATTCGCCGCTGATTAGCGCCTTAAGTAAATTACACAGCGAATCGCCAAAGATTAGATTGCGTCTACATGCCTCGCAATTGGATGAAGTTGAGCGCGGCGTGGTGGAAGGGCGGCTGATCGTCGGCATCGTCCCGGTGTATCAACGCCGCGAAGAATTCGACTACTTCCCGCTGTACGAAGAAAAAGCCCACGCCTACTGCGCCGTAGGACACCCACTGTTCAACGCGAGCGACCTCACGCCAGAAGTGCTGCGCCAATACGAAGTGGTCAACCACCGGTACGCAATCCACCGCGACAAAGCCAACTTCGTCACCTACGACAGCCAGTCCGCCTCGGCCTCACAGGTTGAAGCCGTCGCCATCCTGATCCTCACCGGCCGCTTCCTAGGCTTCCTGCCGGAACACTACGCCGCGCCACTGGTAAGGGAAGGGCGCCTGCGCGCACTGTGCCCGGAACACGTCCAACTGAGCACCGCCTTCAACCTGATCCTGCGCCACAACGCCCCGCGCAGCCCGATGGTAAAAGCCTTCGCCACAGCCCTGGGCGTCAACCTCAAGGCCACAACATAAACCGCGCCGAACACCGATCAACAAGCAACAAAGCGCAAATGTGGGAGCTGTCGAGCCCCAGCGAGGCTGCGAAGGGATCACCTCGGTCCGCTGCCGAACCCACTATTTGTATCGACCCTCCAGCAACCCATGCTAGTGCGCCGTCCGGCCTGAAACCGATCAAAATGTGGGAGCTCTCGAGCCCCAGCGAGGCAGCGAAGGCATCACCTCGGTCCGCTGCCGAACCCGCTATTTGTATCGACCCTCCAGCAACCCATGCTAGTGCGCCGTCCGGCCTGAAACCGATCAAAATGTGGGAGCTCTCGAGCCCCAGCGAGGCAGCGAGGGGATCACCTCAGTCCACCCGCCGACCCCATCCACGCATCAGCGCTGCAACTTGCCTTGCTTCTTCTTCGAATGAAAATGCCGAAAATGCGCATCCTGCGCCGCCGCCAACAACTCCCGATCCCCGCGGGTATCGCCCCAGGCCCTGAGCCGATAATCGCCCAAATCCCCATACACCGCCTCAAGCCGCAGTACCTTGTTCTCACAGCGGCAATTATTCCCCGTGAGCTTGCCCGTCAACACCCCGTCGACCACCTCAAGTTCAGTGCCGATCAACTTGATCCCAAGGCGATTCGCAAACGGCTGCAACACTAAAGCCGGCGACGCCGAACACAACGTCACCTCCGCTCCGGACTTCACCTCATCCGCCACCGATTGCAACCCAGTCGGGCGCATCAGCTTGCTCCACGTACGCTGGCAATACGCCTCAGCCTGCTGCTGAACCCACGCCTTCTCCACGCCGGTCATAAAGGTGCGAATCAACTGCGCCTTCAACTCATCCCGACTGATCTGCCGCAGCAAAAAGCGCAGCCCCGGCACCGCCAGCTTGACCATCCGGCCATAGAACTCACCGGTGCCAAAGGCAAACTTGAGGAAGGGCACGAAACTGTCGTGATGGGTCAGGGTGCCGTCGAAGTCAAAGACGGAAAGTACTTTGGCGTCTGCAGGGCCGGCTTCGAGCATGTCTGGGTTCACGGGTTGGCCTCGGTCCTATCTAGTGTTTATTAAGCGTGCATCAGGTGTGACAGCAGGAGTTTACTCCCGTGCCAATCTTCCGATCTTGGCGTAAAGCGACTCGGTGAAAGCCTCCCGGTCACTCGACCGGTGGCAACGCTGATGGCAATTGGGGCACAAGGCTACAGCATTGGTGATGCGATCCGAACCCTTCCGGGCGAGGTGCTTGACGTGATGCACTTCGAGAAATGGCAAACCGTCGACCTCGAAAGGTGCGTTAGAGCCGCAGCCTTCGCAGATGCCGTTGGCTTCTTTCAACACCCAGGCGCGGACCTTTGGATCGCGGACGAAGGCCGTGCTTACGGTCGATACCTTCTGCGGCTGGGCAATACCGTCCGGTAGCTTAGGGAAAGGTTGCTGCTGCAGTTTGGACGCGCGGCGCATCAGCGTTTGCTCGTCTGCTGTTTGGCCAGCATCTTCGGATTCGAACACGCCCTTTGCGGCCAGTGCATTGCGGATGCGTTGCTCTACGCCTGTGCCCACATTCTTGGCGGGCTTATAGCCTTCAATGCGGTCCCAGCCCATACGGACGAGCACGGTAGAGATATTTTGCATGCGAAATTCGATGGAGCCCTTTGCGCGGCCTGCCACAGGGCCTTCGCGCAGAAGGCGGTTTTCGAAGGCTTTGTTAAAAGGCTGGCCGCTCTTTTCCCAGGCCAACATCTTCAAGTACGTCTCGACCGCCGCTGCCAGCTCCGCGTCGTTCCAGTCCGTTTTGTCTTTCGCAATATCCATACAGCCGCCAAGGGTAGAAAACCCTCGGACGATACTGAGTAGCCATTATTGCGTCTACGAAATTTCCTACAGTCTGCTGGGATTTGACCGTCTCTGAATTTGGGAATATTCAGATCACTGAGCATAAAAAAGCCCTGAACATGTCAGGGCTTCTCGGTGGGGCCGACTCTAGGATTAATCCCAGCTCAACGCGCCGCCGGTCTGGTACTCGATTACACGGGTTTCGAAGAAGTTCTTCTCTTTCTTCAAGTCCATAATCTCGCTCATCCAAGGGAACGGATTCGTCGTCCCCGGATACTCTTCCTTCAACCCAATCTGCGACAAACGACGGTTCGCGATGAACTTGAGGTAGTCCTCCATCATCGCCGCATTCATGCCCAACACGCCGCGCGGCATAGTGTCACGAGCATATTCAATCTCCAGCTGAGTCCCTTGCAGGATCATCTGGGTCGCTTCTTCCTTCATCTCGGCATCCCACAAGTGCGGGTTTTCGATTTTGATTTGGTTGATCACGTCGATACCGAAGTTCAGATGCATCGACTCGTCGCGCAGGATGTACTGGAACTGCTCAGCCACGCCGGTCATTTTATTGCGACGGCCCATGGACAAAATCTGGGTGAAGCCGCAGTAGAAGAAGATGCCTTCCAGGACGCAGTAGTAGGCGACCAGGTTGCGCAGCAACTCTTTATCAGTCTCGACGGTACCGGTTTCGAACTTCGGATCGGAGATCGAGCGGGTGTATTTCAAACCCCAGGCGGCCTTTTTGGCCACCGATGGAATCTCGTGGTACATGTTGAAGATCTCGCCTTCATCCATGGCCAGCGATTCGATGCAGTACTGGTAGGCGTGGGTGTGGATCGCTTCTTCGAAGGCCTGGCGCAGGATGTACTGGCGGCACTCCGGGTTGGTGATCAGGCGGTACACGGCCAGCACCAGGTTGTTGGCAACCAGGGAGTCGGCGGTGGAGAAGAAGCCGAGATTACGCATGACGATGCGACGCTCGTCGTCGGTCAGGCCTTCGGGGTTTTTCCACAGGGCGATGTCGGCGGTCATGTTGACCTCTTGCGGCATCCAGTGGTTGGCGCAGCCGTCGAGGTACTTCTGCCAGGCCCAGTCGTACTTGAAGGGTACGAGTTGGTTGAGGTCGGCGCGGCAGTTGATCATGCGCTTTTCGTCAACGGCGACGCGGGCGGCGGAACCTTCCAGCTCGGCGAGGCCTTCGGCGACGTCGAGTTTGTCCAGGGCGGCCTTGGCGCGCACGATGGCGGCGGAGTCACTGGCGGTGACGGCGCGAGCTTCGATGGCGGCGGCGGCGCCGGCACCGTCGAGGCGGTCCATGTTGGCTTCGGTGGCGTGGCCGGCGTTGGCGCCTTTAGCGGCTACTTCGCCTTCTTCTTCTTTGTCGAATTCGTCCCAGCTCAGCATGACGTGTCGTCTCCTGCGTGAGGGCTCAAAGGTGCCCGTGTGAAACCGGATGGTTGGGTGTTCACACGGCCCAGAGGCCGCGGTGGATCTTAAGAAATCGTTTGTTGCAACAGCTCGCGCAGGCATTAAACGGAATTGGGTAACGGGTGTTCTGCGTGAGGCTGAGGGGCGGAGCGACTGGTGCATGCTCCAGCGGGAGGCCTCAGGTCTGGCTCTTCATCCCAGTGTAAAGGGATATTGCAGGCCCGATTTACCCGCGCATTATAGGGAAAAATTCGGCTTTGTGTTGCGGCGGATGGTCACGATTGCGCGCCAAAATGGCCTGGTTTTCGGCCAAGGCGCGTGTTTGCAAGGCTTTGCCGGGATAGGAATTTTTTGACGGGCGGTGGGATAGTTTTTGTGGGGGCAGGAGAGGCGGGTAGGTGGCGGGCTTTGGGAGGTGGGTAAGGCTGAAATTGCCATCGCAGGCAAGCCAGCTCCCACATTTTTTTCATGGTGGGTTCGAAATAGGTTCTTGGCCGCAAGAACGATTACTTGCGGCGACCAAGATCCGGGTTTAAACCTGACTCAATAACCTGTTACCCGTTAGAACAACCGTTGCCCATTACTTGGTAATTAAGAATATGACGTTGACCTTGGGAGTCTTCATATTCCATTTGTACCGGTACAACTTGGCATACTTCCGGAACAGTGCTCATGGACAAGACTTTGGCCACATCCAAGTGAGTGCTGTAAGTGTAATCCTCAACGATCGGGGCGTTCTGGCCGGCCAGCTCGGTCGGGGCCTCATCGGCCAGGGCGGCGGTGGCGCACAAGCTGCTGAGGGCCATAACTACGAGAGCTTTCATTTCTTTACTTACCTTCTTCAGGGCGAAAGGGGTCACGGGGCCCTTGTGAGGCCACGTGTGTAACTTAAGAGTTGGGAAGTTCGGATTAACGTTGCCTTCGTGGGGGCTGTTACGTTGTTAATCACAGTGTCTTGTTGACGGCGTTGATTTTAGGCGCACGCGTTATATTCATATACCCGTGCTTTTGATAAACACTATTGGCGGTTTTTGTAACAATCCCCTGATAAAGGTTTTTTCACCCAGCCGGAAAGCCACGCAGGGCGCGGGCCAGAGCCGTAAACGGGCATGGCAGGGCAATTTGTAGGGGCTTGTTACTACCATCGTCGAATGGTTCTATGGGGGCGCCCCGGCTACAACAGGGCATACAAAAACAACTATTGTCACCGAGGTAAGAAAGATGAGTGCGGCTTCCCTGTACCCCGTTCGCCCCGAAGTAGCAGCCAACACGCTGACCGACGAGGCGACCTACAAGGCCATGTACCAGCAGTCGGTGGTCAACCCCGATGGCTTCTGGCGCGAGCAAGCCAAGCGCCTTGACTGGGTCAAGCCTTTCACCGCGGTCAAGCAGACCTCTTTCGACGACCACCATGTCGACATCAAATGGTTCGCCGATGGCACCCTCAACGTTTCCTACAACTGCCTGGACCGTCACCTCGCCGAGCGTGGCGACCAGGCGGCGATCATCTGGGAAGGCGATGACCCTTCCGAAAGCCGCACCATCACCTACCGCGAGCTGCATGAAGAAGTCTGCAAGTTCGCCAACGCCTTGCGCGGCCAGGATGTGCACCGCGGCGACGTGGTGACTATCTATATGCCGATGATCCCCGAAGCCGTGGTCGCCATGTTGGCCTGTACCCGCATCGGTGCGATCCACTCCGTGGTGTTTGGCGGTTTTTCGCCGGAGGCGCTGGCCGGCCGCATCATCGACTGTAAGTCGAAGGTGGTGATTACCGCCGACGAAGGTATCCGCGCCGGTAAGAAAATTCCGCTGAAGGCCAACGTCGACGACGCGCTGACCAATCCGGAAACCAGCAGCATCCAGAAAGTCATCGTGTGCAAGCGCACCAATGGCAACATCAAGTGGAACCAGCATCGCGACATCTGGTACGAAGACCTGATGAAAGTGGCGGGCACCGTGTGTGCGCCCAAAGAGATGGGCGCCGAAGAGGCGCTGTTCATCCTCTACACCTCCGGCTCCACCGGCAAACCCAAAGGCGTGCAGCACACCACCGGCGGCTACCTGCTGTATGCGGCCCTGACCCACGAGCGCGTGTTCGACTACCGCCCAGGCGAAATCTACTGGTGCACCGCCGACGTCGGTTGGGTCACCGGCCACACTTATATCGTGTACGGCCCATTGGCCAATGGCGCGACCACGCTGCTGTTCGAAGGCGTGCCGAACTACCCGGACATCACCCGTGTCGGCAAGATCGTCGACAAGCACAAGGTCAATATCCTCTACACCGCGCCCACTGCGATCCGCGCGATGATGGCATCCGGCACCGCCGCCTGCGAAGGCGTGGACGGCAGCAGCTTGCGTCTGCTCGGTTCAGTCGGTGAGCCGATTAACCCGGAAGCGTGGGACTGGTACTACAAGAATGTCGGCCAATCCCGTTGCCCGATCGTCGACACCTGGTGGCAGACCGAAACCGGCGCCACCCTGATGAGCCCGCTGCCGGGTGCGCACGCGCTCAAGCCGGGCTCGGCGGCGCGGCCATTCTTTGGTGTGGTGCCGGCGTTGGTGGACAACCTGGGCAACATCATCGAGGGCGCTGCCGAAGGCAACCTGGTGATCCTCGATTCGTGGCCAGGCCAGGCACGTACGCTGTACGGCGACCATGACCGCTTCGTCGATACCTACTTCAAGACCTTCCGTGGCATGTACTTCACCGGTGACGGCGCGCGTCGCGATGAGGATGGCTACTGGTGGATCACCGGCCGTGTAGACGACGTGTTGAACGTGTCCGGCCACCGCATGGGCACTGCCGAGATCGAAAGCGCGATGGTTGCACACCCGAAAGTCGCCGAAGCGGCGGTGGTGGGCGTGCCCCATGACATCAAGGGGCAGGGCATCTATGTGTATGTCACGCTCAAAAATGGTGAAGAGCCGAACGAAGCGCTGCGCCTGGAGCTGAAAAACTGGGTGCGCAAAGAGATCGGGCCGATTGCGTCGCCGGATGTGATTCAGTGGGCACCGGGCTTGCCGAAGACGCGCTCGGGGAAAATCATGCGGCGGATTTTGCGCAAGATCGCCACGGCTGAATATGACGGGTTGGGGGATATCTCCACCTTGGCTGATCCGGGTGTGGTGGCGCATTTGATTGAAACGCACAAGACCATGAACGCCGCGTAAGGCGGGGTCTGTGGGACGAAGCCCCATTCGGCGTGAGCTGCATGGGGCTTTTTTGCAGGGTCTCGAAACCGATGCAAATCCCCTGTGGGAGCGGGCTTGCTCGCGAATGCGGTGCATCAGCTGGCAGATGTGCAGCTGACCCAGCGCATTCGCGAGCAAGCCCGCTCCCACATTTGGAATGTATTTCATGAACAAGGCGGTGTAGGTCTGACAGGCCGGCATAACCACCAAGCCAATAAATATCGACTTCGCTCGTAGGACGTATCTGAATGTTACCGAGCAAGCCAAATGTGTAACCCTGTGCCCAAACCTGAGGCAAAGTGCTACGCCCGCGCCCCGAAAAGCCCCGTTTTAGACACCCTCTGAAATAAGATTAAACGCCAGACTTGCCGTGCTAGAAGGGTTTGCGAATAATAGGCCCGCAATTTGCAGCATCAACAGGTTTAATATCTTTTGTCTCTGCATAAAATTCAGAGGCTGTCAATGTGCTGGAACCGCTTTCTCAGTGCTTCTGTAAATTGTTGTCGCATTGAGGAAATATCGGCTTCCGGCCTGTCGTTAGAATGCCGATCACTCGCTCGTCGTCTCCAATGCTGAACCGGGGTAGGACGCAGCACCGCTATTCGGTTTCACTTAAGTCGCATCGTGGGCCACGGCTCATTCTGCTTTTTGCCCTACCGATGGAGTCCCAAGATGAAGAAACTTGTGCTGTTGGGCGCCCTGGCGCTGTCCGTGCTGTCGATGCAGGCCTTCGCTGATGAAAAGCCCCTGAAGATTGGTATCGAAGCGGCTTACCCTCCGTTTGCCTCGAAGGCGCCGGATGGCAGCATCGTCGGTTTTGACTACGACATCGGCAATGCCCTGTGCGCCGAGATGAAGGTCAAGTGCGTCTGGGTCGAGCAAGAATTCGACGGCCTGATCCCTGCGCTCAAAGTGCGCAAGATCGACGCGATCCTGTCGTCCATGTCCATCACCGAAGACCGCAAGAAATCCGTGGACTTCACCAACCGCTACTACCTGAGCCCAGCGCAGCTGGTGATGAAGGAAGGCACCACGGTCAGCGACAGCCTGGATGAATTGAAAGGCAAGAAAATCGGCGTGCAACGCGGTTCGATCCACGATCGCTTCGCCAAGGAAGTCCTGGCCCCTAAAGGCGCCACGGTTGTGCCTTACAGCTCGCAGAACGAAATCTACCTGGACGTGGAAGCCGGTCGCCTCGACGGCACCGTGGCTGACGCCACCCTGCTGCAAGACGGCTTCCTGAAAACCCCGGCCGGTAAAGGCTACGCGTTCGTGGGCCCACAGTTCACCGACGCCAAGTACTTCGGCGACGGCATCGGCATTGCTGTACGTAAAGGCGACAAGGCCGAGCTGGACAAGATCAACGCGGCCATCGCAGCGATCCGTGCCAACGGCGAATACAAGAAAATCCAGGACAAATACTTCGACTTCGATATTTACGGCGCTGACCCTAAGTAACTCGTCCTAGCTGTCTGTCCAGAATGGCGCAAGCAACAGAATTCCTGCGGTTTGCGCCATTTTTTCATCCCCCTTTTCGAGGACCTGAATCATGTTGAAAGGCTACGGGGCCGTCATCCTCGATGGCGCATGGTTGACGCTTCAGCTCGCCTTGTCGTCCATGGCCTTGGCCATTGTTCTGGGTCTGATCGGGGTCGCGTTACGCCTGTCGCCGGTGCGCTGGTTGGCCTGGCTGGGTGACTTGTACTCCACGGTGATCCGCGGGATCCCCGACCTGGTGCTGATCCTGCTGATTTTCTACGGCGGTCAGGACTTGCTGAACCGCGTCGCGCCGATGCTCGGCTACGACGACTATATCGACTTGAACCCCTTGGCCGCCGGTATCGGCACCCTGGGTTTCATCTTTGGCGCCTACCTGTCGGAAACCTTCCGCGGCGCCTTCATGGCCATTCCCAAGGGCCAGGCCGAGGCCGGCCTTGCGTATGGCATGAGCAGTTTCCAGGTGTTTTTCCGGGTGATGGTGCCGCAGATGATTCGGCTGGCGATCCCTGGTTTTACCAACAACTGGCTGGTACTGACCAAGGCCACCGCGCTGATTTCGGTGGTGGGCCTGCAAGACATGATGTTCAAGGCCAAGCAGGCGGCAGACGCCACCCGCGAGCCTTTTACCTTCTTCCTCGCAGTGGCGGCGATGTACCTGGTGATCACCAGCGTGTCGTTGCTGGCCCTGCGCTATCTTGAGAAGCGCTACTCGGTAGGCGTAAGGGCGGCTGATCTATGATCTTCGACTACAACGTCATCTGGGACGCCATGCCGCTGTACCTCGGCGGTTTGGTGACCACCCTGAAATTGCTCGCCATCTCGCTGTTCTTCGGCTTGCTCGCCGCCTTGCCCCTGGGCTTGATGCGCGTGTCCAAGCAGCCGATCGTCAATGGTGCGGCCTGGCTCTACACCTACGTGATTCGCGGCACGCCGATGCTGGTGCAGCTGTTTTTGATCTACTACGGTCTGGCCCAATTCGAAGCCGTGCGCGAAAGCTTCCTGTGGCCGCTGCTGTCCAGCGCCACGTTCTGCGCGTGCCTGGCCTTTGCGATCAACACCAGCGCGTACACCGCCGAGATCATCGCCGGTAGCCTCAAGGCCACGCCGAACGGTGAGATCGAAGCGGCCAAGGCCATGGGCATGTCGCGCTACAAGCTGTACCGCCGAATTCTGCTGCCGTCGGCCCTGCGCCGTGCGCTGCCGCAGTACAGCAACGAAGTGATCATGATGCTGCAGACCACGAGCCTGGCGTCCATCGTCACCTTGATCGACATCACCGGTGCCGCGCGCACAGTGAACGCCCAGTTCTACTTGCCGTTCGAAGCCTACATCACGGCCGGCGTGTTCTACCTGTGCCTGACCTTTATCCTGGTACGCCTGTTCAAGTTGGCCGAGCGCCGCTGGCTCAGCTACCTGGCGCCACGGAAGCACTGATATGGAACGTATCGATCACCTGTTGCCCTGGGGCCACCTGGGCTGCGAGCGCCAGCTGAGCGTGTTTCGTTTTGGCAGCGGCGAGCGCAAGGCCTACATCCAGGCCAGCCTGCACGCCGATGAATTGCCCGGCATGCGCGCGGCCTGGGAACTGAAAAAACGCCTCACCGAACTGGAACAGCAAGGTGCGCTCAATGGCGTGATCGAGCTGGTGCCCGTGGCCAACCCGATGGGCCTGGGCCAGCTGTTGCAAGGCAGCCACCAGGGGCGTTTCGAAGTCGGCAGCGGCAAGAACTTCAACCGTGATTTCGTCGAGTTGAGCGAGCCGGTCGCCGCGTTGCTCCAGGGCAAGCTGGGCGATGACCCACACGCCAATGTGCGCATGATCCGCCAGGCAATGAGCGATGCACTCAATGCGTTGCCCGAGCCGAGCAGCCAGCTGCAAGGCATGCAGCGCGTTTTGCTCAGCCACGCGTGCACCGCCGATATCGTCCTCGACCTGCACTGTGACGCCGAGGCCGCGCTGCACATGTACGCGTTGCCACAACACTGGCCGCAATGGCGTTCGCTGTCGGCGCACTTGAATGTAAAAGTCGGCCTGCTGGCGGAAGACTCCGGCGGCAGCTCGTTTGATGAAGCCTGTTCGCTGCCCTGGCTGCGTCTGTCCCGGGCGTTCCCCGAGGCGCAGATTCCGCTGGCGTGCCTGGCGACAACGCTGGAGCTGGGCGGCCAGGCCGACACCGGCCGTGATGACGCGATCTTCCACGCTGAAGGCATTCTCGCGTTCCTGGCCGAACAAGGCCTGATCAAGGGCGAATGGCCCGCACCGCAGCACGAGCCGTGCGAAGGCCTGCCGTTCGAGGGGACCGAGCTGTTGTTCGCGCCCCATGCCGGCGTGATCAGCTACCTGCGTAAAGCCGGTGACTGGGTGGAGACCGGCGAGCCGATTTTTGAAGTGATTGATCCCTTGACCGACCGCGTCAGCATTGTGTGTGCGGGCACGTCCGGGGTGTTGTTTGCCGTTGAACGGCTACGTTATGCCCAAGCGGGTTTCTGGCTGGCCAAGGTGGCGGGGCGCGAAGCGCTGCGTCACGGGCGCTTGCTCAACGACTGACCACCTGTTTTTGTGAGAACCGACCGCATGTACAAACTTGAAGTCCAAGACCTGCATAAACGCTATGGCAGTCATGAAGTGCTCAAAGGTGTGTCCCTGGCCGCCGCGGCCGGTGATGTGATCAGCATCATCGGTTCCAGTGGTTCAGGCAAAAGTACCTTTTTGCGCTGCATCAACCTGCTCGAGCAACCTCACGCCGGCAAGATTCTGCTCAACAACGAAGAGCTGAAACTGGTGGCCAACAAGGACGGCGCCATGAAGGCTGCCGACCCGAAACAACTGCAACGCATGCGTTCGCGCCTGTCGATGGTGTTTCAGCATTTCAACCTGTGGTCGCACATGACCGCGCTTGAAAACGTGATGGAAGCGCCAGTGCACGTGCTGGGCATGTCGAAAAAAGACGCGCGTGAAAAAGCCGAGCATTACCTGGCCAAAGTCGGTGTGGGCCATCGTAAGGATGCGTTCCCCGGCCACATGTCCGGCGGCGAGCAGCAACGCGTGGCGATTGCCCGCGCCCTGGCGATGGAGCCTGAGGTGATGCTGTTCGACGAACCGACCTCGGCGCTCGACCCTGAACTGGTCGGCGAAGTACTCAAGGTCATGCAGGACCTGGCCCAGGAAGGCCGCACCATGGTGGTGGTGACCCACGAAATGGGCTTTGCCCGTGAGGTGTCGAACCAGCTGGTGTTCTTGCACAAAGGCATCGTTGAAGAGCGTGGCAACCCGCGTGAAGTGCTGGTGAACCCGCAGTCTGAGCGGTTGCAGCAGTTCCTTTCGGGCAGCCTGAAATAATCAAGACTGCTTTTGTGCACTGAATTAGTGCAAGCTGCGCAGCTTTAAGGCTGGCCTCGATTCCCTGTGGGAGCTGGCTTGCCTGCGATGGCGGCGTGTCTGTGCCAGAGAGGCAGACTGACCCACCGCTATCGCAGGCAAGCCAGCTCCCCCATTAGATCTCATATGTTTTGAGATTTGTGTTGGTTTCCGGGCTAGCATTGGCCCTTGTCTTCATTACCGTTCTTCGTTTCGGATAGCATTCCATGACCGCCCACAAAATTGGTTTCCTGATTTGGCCCAGCACAAAAGCACTGACGCTTGCGCTGGCTGAGGAGGCCTTGCGCGTTGCTCAGCGGGTGCATCCGGACGTGGTCTACGAGTTGTCGTTCCTGCTCGCCGAGCCTGCCACCGAAGGCGCCTGGCAATTGCCGGGCGAGCCGTGGGCCGGCAAGCTTGAAGGCTTCCAGAAACTCTTCCTGCTGGCGGACGAGCCGCCGACCGTCATCGCCTCTCAACTGAGCGCTGCGCTCAAGCAGCTTGTGCGGGCGGGTTGCGTGATCGGGGGCTTGTCGGCGGGGGTGTATCCGCTGGCGCAACTCGGTCTGCTCGACGGCTACCGCGCCGCCGTGCATTGGCGCTGGCAGGACGATTTCGCCGAGCGCTTCCCCAAGGTCATCGCCACCAGCCATCTGTTCGATTGGGACCGTGATCGCCTGACCGCCTGCGGCGGCATGTCGGTACTCGACCTGTTGCTGGCCGTGCTGGCCCGTGATCATGGCGCCGAACTGGCCGGCGCCGTCTCCGAAGAACTGGTGGTCGAACGCATCCGCGAAGGCGGCGAGCGCCAGCGCATTCCCTTGCAGAACCGCCTGGGCTCCAGCCATCCGAAGTTGACCCAGGCCGTGTTGCTGATGGAAGCCAACATAGAAGAGCCGCTGACCACCGACGAAATCGCCCAGCACGTATGTGTGTCGCGACGACAGCTTGAACGCATCTTCAAGCAATACCTCAATCGCGTTCCCAGCCAGTACTACCTGGAATTGCGCCTGAACAAGGCGCGCCAGATGCTCATGCAAACCAGCAAGTCGATCATCCAGATCGGCTTGTCGTGCGGTTTCTCGTCGGGCCCGCACTTCTCCAGCGCCTACCGCAACTTCTTCGGCGCTACCCCGCGTGAAGACCGCAACCAGCGACGCAGCAGCAGCCCGTTCGAGTTGTCGTCGGTGCCGTCCGAGCGCGGCTGACCGCTGTTATTCCTCCATGGGTTCGGGTGTGGACGGTGGCGTCAGGGGCGTGCCCTGGGCGTTCAGGCCGGCTTCATCCACCTGCAGATCATTGCCTGTCTGGCGAAAATACTGCCGAAGGCGGTCCAGGCTGTCCTCAGACAGCGGGTTGCCGCTGAGGTCGGACTCGTCGTCCCACGGCTGGCGCATGCTTAGAATGTCGTCCGGGACCTGGGTGATCAGGTTGTCGCTCAAGTCCACGGTGCGCAAATAAGGGCGGTCAAACACCCCGAACGGTACTTCGCTGAGCTCGCAGTTTTGCAGGTAGAGGCATTCCAGCTTGGGCATATTGTCCAGCTCGGGCGCCCGGCCCAGCGGGTTGTCACTCAAGTCCAGGTACTCCAGGTTACGCAGGTCTCGCAACTGGGCGCGGGCCCGCGGGCTGAGGCGAAGCCGACTCTGCGTCAACGTCAGGCTGGTCAGCCTCGGCAGGTTGAAGATCAGCTCGGGGATCTCGCCCAGGGCGTATTTATCCAGCGCCAGCGTGCTCAGGTTAGGGAAGGCACGCACCAGGCCTTCAACGTTGGTGGTGGTTCCTTCGCCGATGAGTTCCAGATGCGACACATGTTCGAACCGTGCGCTCAAGCTGGGCAGCTCGCCAAAAATCGACGTATGGCACGTCAGTTTATGGGTCACGGCATACCCGCCATTGAAATCGTCGATCTCGCTTTCGCGGCGCCAGCCTTCTTCCAGCGTTGCCTTGATGGCAAGGCGCCGGATTTGCTCCTCGGCCGCCGTTTGTTCGTCCAGTGCTACATCAAGGATGGGGTGCCGTTCGGGCACGGTCAGTGCCCAGACGGTGAGGTCTGCACTGAGGCGCGCGTATTCGCTTTCCAGGCGACGGATGGCGCCCTCAATCGCATCCAGATCGCCGGGCAGGCTGAAGATAAAGGCGTTGACCTCCGCAGCGGTGAACGTCGGGTACAAGGCTGCGATGCGGGCGTTATAGCCGCCAGGCGCATCGACCTGGAGGTGCTCGCCGCGGGTTTGGCAATAGCGCTTGAGTTGTTCCAGGGTCGCTCGTGACAATGGATTGGCAGACAAGTCAAACGCGCTGGTAACCGAGGCCGGCCTTTGCAGCAGCGGTTCGGGAATCTGCGTGATCAGGTTGTGGCTCAGGTCTACGAGGTTGCGTTCTCGGGCAGTGAGCAGGCTGGGCGGAATCTCTGTGAGGTGGGTGTTGCGCAGTCCCAGGCTGTCCAGGGATGTCATCGAGGTAAAGTCCGGGAGTTGCTCCAGAGGGTTATGGCTCAGGTTCAGCCGTGCCAGGTTGCGCTGGGTCTCCAAGGCTTTGACGGTTTTCGCTGACAGTCGCAGGTTGCAGCGTTCAAGGCTGAGGGCCGTGAGCTGTGGCAGCTGGAAAACCGGCTCGGGGATATCCTCCAGCACGTAGTCTTCAATGATCAGATGCTGCACGTGCGAAAAGCTCGCCAGCCAATTTCCTACGTCCAACGGCTGAGCATCGCCACTGAGCCTGAGGGTCGACACGTGAGTGAACCGGCTGCTGAGTGTGGGTAATTTGCCGCTTATGGGGGCAGAGATGTCCAGCGCGTAGGTGGGATGAATGTCGTTGCCGTGTTCGTCCTGCTTCAGTTGCCGACGCCATCCAGCGAGCAACGCTTGTTTGAACGCCTCGCGCTGATAGTGGGCGGTTTCGCCGAAGCCGGGGCTGTTCACCCAGGCGTCCAGCTCGTGGTTCAGCTGCTTGTAGTCAAGGTCCCGCCGCGCCAGTTCGATTTTGCCCATTTCCAGGTTACCCGGCAGACCGAAAATCAGGCGGTTGATTTCGTCACTGCTCAAGGTGGGGTAAAGCATCTTCGCGCTGGCAATGTCCACCGGGGCCGCATTGGCCTCCCAGTAACTGCCGGTGCGCTGGAAGTAGGTTTTGACCTGCTCAAGGGTCTGCGCAGACAGCGGGTTGCCGGAAAAGTCGAACGAATGGCTGGTTGCCACGGGCAGCTCGAAAAGTGCGTCGGGCAATGCAGCAATGCGGTTGTCCCGAAACAGCGCGGTCTCCAGCTGGGGGCGCTGCAAAATCCCGGCAGGCAATTGCGTGATACCGGTGTTGCTCAAGTCGAGGAAGTGCAGGCCAGGCATGTTCTCGACACTGGGTAGGAGCCCCAGCGGGTTGTTGAAGAGGTCGAGGGTCTTGAGCTGGGTCATGTTTTCAAGCGCGGTGCGGGTCTGCGCTGTCAGGGTAATGTTGCAATCGCTGAGTACCAGTTCATTGAGGCTGGGTATTGCGGTGACGCCATCGGGCAGTCTGTCGAGGTTGAAGTTGCGCACGGTCAGGCGACGCAGGAACGGGAACATCGACAAGAACGTGTTGATCTCCAGCGGCCCTTGCTCGCCCTGCAGCGACAGGCTGGAGATATGACCGAAACGTCCGGGCAGCACGGGAGGATTGCCGGAAATCGGCCAGTTCAAGTGCAGTTGGTAGCCATTGGGGGCAGGCGGCTCGTAGTACGCGTCGAGCGGGGTTTCCAGGCGCCAGGCCCGGCGCAGTTCATCGGCCCAGGCCGTGCGGTTGCGCCGGGCATAGGCAAGTTCCTGGCGACTGATGCGCACTTGTGGGTCAGCGCTCAGGCGCGGCGTGGCAGTGATCCAGGCCTGCAAGTCGCGCTCAAGTTGCTGGTATTCGTTGCGCATGGTGCTCAGCGCCGTCGTCACCCCGCCGGGCGCTTGTTCCAGGCTGCGCACAATGTTGTCGATATGCGCGCGGGGCAGCGCCGGGAACAGGTGTTGGGCGTGTTCATGCGCCGTCAGCTCGTGTTGCGCACCGGGCGCGGGTGCTGCTCGATAGCCCGGCATGCCGCCGCGCAGGCGCATGGTGCTTGGGTCGTAGGCGGGTTTGCCGACGGGGGCGCCCGCGAGCAACTCGCGCAGATGCCAGTGGTGCAGGGCATGACGAGCAAGCGCCTGGCGCAGGGCCGGGCCCTGGCCGATATGAATGCCCAGCGCAGCGCGCGCCTGGTCGGGCAGCGCCTGGAGGAGGGCGGTGTAGAAGTCGGTTTCGCCAAACAGCGGGCCGCTGCTGTCGGTGGGCACATAGCCGCCGTTGGCGGTGTAAACCAACGTGCGTTGAACGCGGGCGCGGTCATCACCGATCACGTCGCGCAACGGCCCATCAGCGGTGTCGTTTCTGACGCTAATGCGCAGCCCCGCGGGCCAGTTCGGCAAATCGGGCAGGGAGTGCAGGGCCAGGCGGTAAGTGTCCAGGTTGTCGATGCTGTCCAGGTACAGCCCTTCGTAGGCACGGCAGGCGCGTATTTCTCGCTGGGCTTCGCGCGCCAACTCGATCAGGCGCCGGGGCGCCCGGCCCTGATCGAGGGCGCGCAGCTCCTCCGGGCTGGCGATGGCACGCAGGGTTTCGGCGGCGCTCACCGGCAAGCCCGGCGACGCGTCGACAAGCGCGCTCAGCTGCGCATCGTCGGTACGTTGCAGGGCGCGATATGCCGATTCGAACAGCGCCCAGCGTTTTTCCCGAGCCAGTTGGGCAAGTGTTTGCCTGAGGACGCCCGTACGTGCTTGAAGCGAGGCTGTGGGATGGCCGGACGCTTCCCCCAGCAACGTCCTTCTCTGCGGTTCGTCCAGCGCTTCGAGCAGGGTCTGGAGCAAGTCGCCATTGTTGAGTTGGTGCTCGTGAATCTGGGTGACGCTGGCGTCTGCGGCGCCCGGGATTTCCCAGTGCGTGCGTCCCTGGTTGTCGATCAGGCGCAAGGTTCTGGTGGTGGGCCACAGCCCGTAGTTGGTCAAGAGCAGCAGTTGGGTCTGGGCATCGGCCAACGCCTGGACACGAGGGTCATCACTGTTCATTTGGTCGATGAAGGTTTGCAGGTCCTGGTCGATTTTGAAGCGCTTGAAGGTGTCGGCCAGCAGCGGTGGGAGGGGTTCACGGGCCATGTAGAGCTTGCGCAGCGCCGCGTCTTCGACGCCGCTGACGTGGCGAATCTGTGCCAGTTGCAGGTCGCTGAAGCTTTGCGCCTGATGGCCCAGACGGCGCATCAACTGGGCGCTGTCCCAACTCAGCGGTTGGTCCAGCTCACTTACCCAGGCGCCTTGGCCATTGCTGTGTGCCGTTGGGCGGTAGGCATTGGTGCGGGTGGGATGCTTGAAGTAATGCGTGTGGGTGCCGGGGTCGAGGCCCAGCGCGTAATGCGCGCCGGACAGGGGCAGGATGTCTTGCTCGCCATGCGCGTGCAGGCCGAGCGGGTTGGCGCGCGAGCCTTCGGGCAGCGTCACCGCATGGGCGTAAGGCGCAAGGTCCGGTCGCCACAGCCGGGTCTGGCCATCGGGCAAGGTGACGGGTTTGAGTCGGTCGAAAAACTGCCAGAGTTCAGCGGGCAAGTGCTGGCGCAACAACCCTTCGGCAAGCGGCGGGCCGAGGGCGAACATGCCCAGTTGGACCATTTGCTCCAGCACTGACATCAGGTGCCCGAACGCCTGGGCCTTGAGGCCTTCGGCCCAGTCGACGATGCCCTCGAACGTGTCATCCAGCAGCTGATACGCGGTGTAACCCAGCATCAGTAAACCCAGCGGCGGTACAAACGGCGCCGCGACCAGCGCGGCAATCTGCAGCAGGGCCGAGCCGATCTTTTCGAACAGGCTCCAGCGCTCCCAGCGGGTTTTCTGGTCGGCGCTGGCAGTGGACACGGCTTGAGCGCGTGCGTCGTTGAAGAGTTTGCTCAGGGTGGTCTGGTAAAGGTGTTCGAGCACCGAGCCGCTGATCGGTGTGACGGCAAACTGCAGCCCAGGCCTGTCCACCGGTGTATCCCGCCAGGCCGGGCGCGGGTCGCCGCGGGTGTGCGCATGCCAGGTGACGCGGGACAGGCGCTGGCCGAGGTCGGCGAAAAAATGCCCGCGTTCGTCGTGGTTCACGAAACGGCTGAAGAATTGCTGGTACGCAGGCTGGCGCAGGTCGGCGGTCAGGGCCTGCATGAACTGCACGCTGGAGCGGTACTCCTTGAGCGGGTGTTGCGGGTCGTGCGGAATATAGGCAATGACGGGCACCACGTGATTGGCCCGCTCAAGGTCCGCGTGGGCAAACAGCACAATGCCTGTCAGCGGGCTGGACAGCATGCTCAGGGCGTGACAACGCAGTGCGTTGCAGCCCCCCGGATTGCTCAACAATTGTTGCAGGCGCTGCGAGCTGGCTTGCGACAGGTCGCCCCGCAGGCGCGCCATGTGCAGGGCGAGTTTCAGGTTGGCGACCTGGCTGGCATCGAAGCGGTGTTGCAGGTGTGCAGTGGCGACGGGGTTGTTGAGGTCCAGGGAGTGCTCGAGGTAGGCGCTGTATTGGCCGCCAATGTCCAGTTCGCGGCACAGGCGGGTAAAGGCCGGCACGCTGATACGTGTGTCTATGTCGGGCAGGGTATCGAAATGCCCGGTGGCGGTGGGCGGGGTGATAAAACCGGATGGCGGCTCGTAGGCGTCGTCAGCGGTTTCGCCGGCTTCAAAGTTATGCAAGGCGGCGTCCAGCAGCGACACGGTCCAGGTTCGCACTGCGCCGGAGCGCACGGGGAACCAAGGAATGGTCGCCGGTATAGACAGGCGCAGGAAGGTGTTGTGCACATCGCACTCCACACCGAAGCGCTGTTTGAGCGCCTGCTGCAGCACGGGCGCGGCAAAGTCGGCGGGTGACTTGAGTGCGTCCATGGCCTTGTCGAGCAGGTTTTGGGTGACCCAGGCCTCACGGATCAGGCCTTTGAGCGCCGTGTCCTGCTCGGCTGAGGGTTGGGCGTACCCTGCCGGTGCGCTGGTTTTAAGGGCGTTGCGACGTGCGGCCGACGCGTCGCCCAGCCAGTCGGGGATCGCGTTTTTGAGCGTTTCATGATGAACGTCGCGCGCAGGGATCAGCCGGTCGAAAGCGGGCACGCTGGGTTGCTGGCTCATTGCAAAACTTCCTGAGGATCAAATGATGCCCTCAGCAGAACAGTTCGCCGCCGCCGATCCGTGTTAGATAATTAAGCGCGAGCCGTAAATCGGTGCCGCTGGGCGAGCCCACGGTTTAAACTGCGCCATTGCGATGCTATTTGTCGCATTGGCGTAAACCCGCTGAAAACGCGGGTTGGCGCTATAAGAAGTTGTCGCTTGGCGGCAAGGCCGCACTGAAAACTGTCCTTACAATCCCTGCATCGCCCGCCAGTTCCAGGCAGGCGTTCCTCTTCAGGAGACTCCGATGTCCGTTGAGCAAGCCCCGGTGCAACGTGCCGATTTCGACCAGGTCATGGTTCCCAACTACGCACCTGCCGCATTCATCCCTGTGCGTGGCGCGGGTTCGCGCGTTTGGGACCAGGCGGGTCGCGAGCTGATCGACTTTGCCGGCGGCATCGCGGTTAACGTATTGGGCCACGCCCACCCGGCGCTGGTCGGTGCACTGACCGAACAAGCCAACAAGCTGTGGCACGTCTCCAACGTCTTCACCAATGAGCCGGCCCTGCGCCTGGCGCATAAGCTGATCGACGCCACCTTTGCCGAGCGCGTGTTCTTCTGCAACTCCGGCGCCGAAGCCAACGAGGCCGCGTTCAAGCTGGCCCGCCGTGTGGCGTTCGACCGTTTCGGTACCGAGAAGTACGAGATCATCGCCGCGCTGAACAGCTTCCACGGCCGTACCCTGTTCACCGTTAACGTCGGTGGCCAGTCGAAGTACTCCGACGGTTTCGGGCCTAAGATCACCGGCATCACTCACGTGCCTTACAACGACCTGGACGCGCTGAAAGCCGCCGTGTCGGACAAGACCTGCGCCGTGGTGCTCGAACCGGTTCAGGGCGAAGGCGGCGTTTTGCCGGCTGAGCTGGCGTACCTGCAAGGCGCCCGCGAGCTGTGCGATGCGAACAACGCGCTGCTGGTGTTCGACGAAGTGCAAACCGGCATGGGCCGCAGCGGTCACCTGTTCGCCTACCAGCATTACGGCGTGACGCCGGACATCCTCACCAGCGCCAAGAGCCTGGGCGGCGGTTTCCCGATTGCAGCCATGCTCACCCGTGAAGACCTGGCCAAGCACCTGGTGGTCGGCACCCACGGCACCACGTACGGCGGCAACCCGCTGGCGTGTGCGGTGGCGGAAGCGGTCATCGACGTGATCAACACCCCAGAAGTGCTGGCCGGCGTGAACGCCAAGCACGAGCTGTTCAAGGCACGCCTGCAACAGATCGGCGAGAAATACGGCATCTTCACCGAAGTGCGCGGCATGGGCCTGCTGATTGGTTGCGTGCTCAGCGACGCGTTCAAAGGCAAGGCCAAGGACGTGTTCAACGCGGCCGAAAAAGAAAACCTGATGATCCTGCAAGCCGGCCCCGACGTGGTGCGTTTCGCCCCAAGCCTGGTGGTCGAAGATGCAGACATCAACGAAGGCCTGGACCGTTTTGAACGTGCCGTGAAGACGCTGACGCAAGCCTGATAGCGACACATTTTGCTGGTTGGACTGGTCAAAAATGTGGGAGGGGGCTTGCCCCCGATAGCGGTGGATCAGTCACTGGATTTATCAACTGACAGACTGCTATCGGGGGCAAGCCCCCTCCCACATTGGATCTGTGTGAGCTCAGATCCCGTGTCCGGCATTTTTCCCTCTATGAGTTTTTCGAGTTAAGGAGTGACACCATGCTGGTGATGCGCCCCGCGCAAATGGCTGATCTGGGCGAGGTACAGCGTCTGGCTGCGGACAGCCCGATTGGTGTCACCTCCTTGCCGGATGATGTGGAACGTCTGAGCGACAAGATCGCCGCCAGCGAAGCGTCCTTCGCGGCCGAGGTCAGTTTCAACGGCGAAGAAAGCTATTTCTTCGTGCTTGAAGACACCGAGACCGGCGAGCTGGCCGGCTGCTCGGCCATCGTCGCGTCGGCCGGTTACTCGGAGCCGTTCTACAGCTTCCGTAACGAAACCTTCGTGCACGCGTCCCGCGAGCTGAAGATCCACAACAAGATTCACGTGCTTTCCCAATGCCACGACCTGACCGGCAACAGCCTGCTCACCAGTTTCTACGTGAAGCCTGCGCTGGTCGGTTCGCCGTGGTCGGAACTCAATTCCCGTGGCCGCCTGTTGTTCGTCGCCAGCCATCCCGAGCGCTTTGCCGACTCGGTGGTGACCGAGATTGTCGGCTACAGCGACGAGAACGGTGATTCGCCGTTCTGGGACGCCATTGGCCGCAACTTCTTCGACCTCAACTACGCCGCTGCCGAACGCCTGTGCGGGCTCAAAAGTCGCACCTTCCTCGCCGAGCTGATGCCGCATTACCCGATCTACGTGCCGCTGTTGCCCGACGAAGCCCAGGAAGCCATGGGCCAGGTGCACCCGCGTGCGCAGATCACCTTCGACATCCTGATGCGTGAAGGCTTCGAGACCGACCATTACATCGACATCTTCGACGGCGGCCCGACGCTGCACGCGCGGGTCTCGGGCATTCGCTCGATTGCCCAAAGCCGCGTGGTGCCGGTGAAGATCGGTGAAATGGTCAAGGGGGCCGGCCGCCAGTACCTGGTGAGCAACGCGCAGTTGCAGGATTACCGCGCGGTGATGCTGGAGCTGGACTACGCGCCCGGCAAACCGGTGACCCTGGACCTGGCCGCGGCCGAAGCCCTGGGTGTCGGCGAAGGTGCCAGCGTGCGCCTGGTCGCTGTTTAAAGCAGAGTTTTGCGGGTGGCCTGGAGCAGGCGGCCCGTCTGAGGAGATAGCATGATCGTTCGTCCCGTACGCAGCAGCGATTTACCGGCCCTGATTGATCTGGCGCGCAGCACCGGCACCGGCCTCACCACCTTGCCGGCCAACGAAGAGCGCCTGACCCACCGGGTTGGCTGGGCGGAAAAAACCTTTCGCGGCGAAGCCGGGCGCGGCGATGCCGACTACCTGTTTGTGCTGGAAAACGACGAAGGCCGCGTGGTGGGTATTTCCGCCATTGCCGGCGCCGTCGGCCTGCGCGAGCCGTGGTACAACTTCCGGGTCGGCCTGACCGTCAGCGCCTCCCAGGAACTGAACATCTACCGCGAGATTCCGACGCTGTTTTTGGCCAACGACCTCACCGGCAACTCCGAATTGTGCTCGTTGTTCCTGCACGCCGATTACCGCAACGGCCTCAACGGCCGCATGCTGGCCAAGGCGCGCATGCTGTTTATCGCTGAATTCCCGCAGCTGTTCGGTAACAAGATCATTGCCGAAATGCGCGGCGTGTCCAACGAGGCTGGGCGCTCGCCGTTCTGGGAAAGCCTGGGCCGGCATTTCTTCAAGATGGAATTCAGTCAGGCCGATTACCTGACCGGCGTGGGCAACAAGGCGTTTATCGCTGAGCTGATGCCCAAGTTTCCGCTGTACAGCTGCTTCCTCTCTGAAGACGCGCGCAATGTCATCGGCAAAGTCCACCCGGACACCGAGCCGGCGCTGAGCATGCTCAAGAGTGAAGGCTTCAGCTACCAGGGCTATGTCGATATCTTCGACGCCGGCCCGGCGGTGGAATGTGAAACCAGCAAAATCCGTGCGGTGCGCGACAGCCAGTCACTGGTGTTGGCCATCGGCACCCCAGGGGACGACGCCACGCCGTTCCTGATTCATAACCGCAAGCGTGAGGAGTGCCGCATCACGGCCGCTCCGGCCCGTCTGGCGGCAGGCACGCTGGTGGTCGATCCTCAGACCGCCAAACGCCTGCAACTGGTGGTGGGTGATCAAGTGCGCGCTGTTGCGTTGTCTGCTGCTCGGGAGTCGAAATAATGAATTCGCTGTATATCGCAGGTAGCTGGCTGGCGGGCCAGGGTGAACTGTTCGAGTCGCGCAACCCGGTGACCCAGCAGGTGCTGTGGGCCGGCAATGGCGCCACCGTCGAACAGGTTGAATCCGCCGTGCAGGCCGCGCGCCAGGCGTTTCCAGGCTGGGCCCGGCGCCCGCTGGAAGAACGCATCAGCGTGCTGGAAACCTTTGCCGCCACGCTGAAAAGCCGCGCCGACGAAATTGCCCGTTGCATCGGCGAAGAAACCGGCAAACCGCTGTGGGAATCGGCCACCGAAGTCACCAGCATGGCCAACAAGATTGCTATCTCGGTTCAAAGCTACCGTGAGCGCACCGGCGAGAAGAGCGGCCCGCTGGGCGACGCCACCGCCGTGTTGCGCCACAAGCCGCACGGCGTGGTGGCGGTGTTCGGCCCTTACAATTTCCCTGGCCACTTGCCGAACGGGCACATCGTGCCGGCGTTGCTGGCGGGCAATACCGTGCTGTTCAAGCCGAGCGAGCTGACCCCCAAAGTCGCCGAGCTGACCGTGCAATGCTGGATCGACGCCGGCTTGCCGGCGGGCGTGTTGAACCTGCTGCAAGGCGCGCGGGAAACCGGTATCGCGTTGGCGGCCAACCCCGGTATCGACGGGTTGTTCTTCACCGGTTCCAGCCGCACCGGCAATCACCTGCACCAGCAGTTTTCCGGGCGCCCGGACAAGATCCTCGCGCTGGAAATGGGCGGCAACAACCCGCTGGTGGTCGATGAAGTGGCCGACGTGGATGCGGCGGTCTACACCATTATCCAGTCGGCGTTTATTTCGGCCGGTCAGCGTTGCACCTGCGCGCGTCGCTTGCTGGTGCCCGAAGGTGCCTGGGGCGATGCGTTGCTGGCGCGCCTGGTGGCGGTCAGCGCGACGATTGAAGTGGGTGCGTTTGATCAGCAGCCAGCGCCGTTCATGGGCTCGGTGATTTCCCTCGGCGCGGCCAAGGCCTTGATGGACGCCCAGGAGTTGATGTTGGCCAATGGCGCCGTGGCGCTGTTGGAAATGACTCAGCCGCAGGATCAGGCCGCGTTGCTGACCCCTGGCATTATCGACGTGACCGGCGTGACCGAGCGCGAAGATGAAGAGCTGTTCGGCCCGCTGCTGCAGGTGATCCGCTACGCTGATTTTGCCGCTGCGATCACTGAGGCCAACAACACCCAGTACGGTTTGGCCGCGGGCTTGTTGTCGGATTCCGAAGCACGCTACCAGCAGTTCTGGCTGGAAAGCCGCGCCGGCATCGTCAACTGGAACAAGCAGCTGACCGGTGCTGCCAGCACCGCGCCGTTCGGTGGGGTAGGGGCGTCGGGCAACCATCGCGCCAGCGCCTATTACGCGGCGGATTATTGCGCGTACCCGGTGGCGTCTCTGGAAACGCCAAGCCTGGTGGTCCCGGCAACGCTGACCCCAGGTATTACGCTGATCTAAAGGTGGGAGCGGGCTTGTGGGGGAGCTGATTTGCCTGCGATGCGGGCAACTCGGTCCTTTAGTCAAACCGCGCCGCTGCCATCGCAGGCAAGCCAGCTCCCACAGTTGATCGGGTTTACAGATAGAGAGTAGCGGTGGTGTGAAGACTGCTATTGATGCCTATAAAAACAGATGTTCGTGGAGCCTCGCCGATGAAATCCTGTGAAGTCAATTTTGACGGTCTCGTGGGGCCGACCCATAACTACGGCGGTTTGTCCTACGGCAACGTCGCGTCCCAGAGCAACAGCCAGCAGTCTTCGAACCCGAAGGAAGCGGCGTTGCAGGGGCTGCAGAAAATGAAAGCCCTGATGGACATGGGCTTTGTGCAAGGTGTGCTGGCGCCGCAGGAACGTCCTGACGTGGCCGCGTTGCGCAACCTTGGTTTCAGCGGCACCGACGCGCAGGTGATTCAGCAGGCGGCCAAGCAGGCCATGCCGCTGCTGGTTGCCAGCTGCTCGGCCTCCAGCATGTGGGTAGCCAACGCCGCCACTGTCAGCCCGAGTGCCGACACGGCGGACGGCCGCGTGCATTTCACTGCCGCCAACCTCAACTGCAAATACCATCGCAGCATCGAACACCCGACCACCAGCCGCGTGCTGGGTGCGATGTTCGCCGACCAAAAGCACTTCGCCCACCACGCCGCGTTGTCGGCGGTGGCGCAGTTCGGCGACGAAGGCGCGGCCAACCACACGCGTTTCTGCCGTGATTATGGCGAGGCCGGCGTCGAGTTCTTCGTGTTTGGCCGCAGCGCGTTCGACACCCGTTACCCCGCGCCGCAGAAGTACCCGGCGCGCCAGACCCTTGAAGCCTCACAAGCCGTCGCGCGCCTGCATGGCCTGAAGGATGACGGCGTGGTCTACGCCCAGCAGAACCCGTCTGTGATCGATGCCGGCGTGTTCCACAACGACGTGATCGCGGTGGGCAACGGCGAGGTGCTGTTCTACCACGAGGACGCGTTTCTCAATACCGAGCAGATGCTCGCCGAGCTGCAAGGCAAGTTGGGCAAACTGGGCGGCAACTTCCAGTCAGTGTGCGTGCCGCGCGCCCAGGTCAGCGTCGAGGACGCCGTACGGTCCTACTTGTTCAACAGCCAGTTGCTGACCCGCGCCGACGGTTCGATGCTGCTGATCGTGCCGGAAGAGTGCCGCGCCAACGAGCGCGTCTGGCAGTACCTGCAAGGCCTGACGGCCTCCGGCGGGCTGATCCGTGAAGTGAAGGTGTTTGACCTCAAGCAAAGCATGCAGAACGGCGGTGGCCCGGCGTGCCTGCGCTTGCGCGTGGCGTTGAATGAAACTGAGCTGGCGGCGGTGAACCCAGGGGTTATCATGACCGCGCCGTTGTACGACACGCTGACCCAGTGGGTCGACAAGCACTACCGCGACAGCCTGCGTGAAACCGACCTGGCTGATCCGCAATTGCTGCTTGAGTGCCGGACGGCACTGGATGAACTGACGCAAATCCTTAAACTGGGCTCGGTTTATCCTTTCCAGATCAACTAGCGTCACTTTTTTACACCCTATGGCTGAGAACTTTTTATGACCACCGACACCCTGAAACTGATTCTTGAAGACACCGACGGCACCCAGCTGGAAACCTCCTGCACCCGCGTCGCCGTGGTCTGGCAGGGCAAGGAAATCTGGATCCAGCACGACGGCCGTGGCCAGTTGCTGATTGGTGTGGACGTGGAAGAAGGCGACGCTGAGTACGCCAACCTGCTGATGCGTCCACTGGCCACCAACCTGATGAGCCTGCAACTGGAAATGGAACCGGCCGACGTTGAAGGTGATGACGACGATCACGTTCACGGCCCTGGCTGCAACCACTAAGGAAGCTGCTTATGCTCGCCCTCGGCAAATTGCTTGAACTGACCCTCGCCGGTCGCGAACCGGCGCAAAAAATTCAACTGACTGTCGACGGCGTGCAGATGCGCTGGCTCAGCGAGGGCGCGCTCGAAGTGCGCCCGCCGCAAGCGCTGGACAACGGCAGCGACCTGCTGCTGTCGTCCGGCATCCATGGCAACGAAACCGCGCCGATCGAATTGCTCGACCGCCTGTTGCATGGCATTGCCCGTGGGGAAATCAAACCCCGCACCCGCATTCTGTTCCTGTTCGGTAACCCCGAGGCCATGCGCCGCGGCGAGCGTTACCTCGAGCTGGACGTCAACCGGCTGTTCAATGGCCGCCACGAACAAAACATTGGCCCTGAGGCCATGCGCGCCGCTGAGCTTGAGCAGTTGGCCCGCACGTTCTTCAGCCTGCCTGAGCGCTCGCGCCTGCATTACGACCTGCACACGGCCATTCGCGGTTCGAAGATCGAGCAATTCGCGCTGTACCCGTGGAAAGAAGGTCGCCAGCATTCACGTCACGAACTGGCGCGCCTGTGTGCTGCTGGCATGCAAGCGGTGCTGTTGCAGAACAAGACGTCGATCACCTTCACCGCGTTCACCTATGAGCAACTGAACGCCGAGGCTTTCACTTTGGAACTGGGCAAGGCGCGGCCGTTCGGCCAGAACCAGGGCGTGGATGTTTCCCGCCTGGAGACGCGCCTGACGCAGATCATCGAAGGCAGCGAGCCGGCCACTGACAGCCTGGACGGCCTGCAACTGTTTGCGGTATCGCGTGAAGTGATCAAGCACAGTGATGCGTTCCTGCTGCACTTGCCGGCGGACGTGGAAAACTTCTCGCCGTTGGCCAAGGGCTACCTGCTGGCCGAAGACGTTGCCAAGACCCGCTGGGTAATCGAGGAGGAGGGCGCACGCATTATCTTCCCGAACCCGAAAGTTAAGAATGGTTTGCGGGCCGGGATTCTGATTGTGCCCACCACCGACGCGGCGCTGGTCTAGTTCCCTCAAGGCTTCGCCAGGTACGCGTCGCGAGTCGGCAACCCGAATTCCTTGCGCAGCGCATTTTCCGTAAAGGCCTCGGGGTTGGTCCGCGTGGGCGGGGTGTCGGGGTTCAGATCGAAGTCAAAAGGCGCCAGATCAATGGGCAGGCCCACGGCTTGCCGCTCCACGTTTTTGATCGCAACGCTTTTGCCTCCGTGAGTTTCATCGGTGGTGCCGGGCGCCACGGTACCGGTGACGGCGTTATAGGCGTGACACAGCTCGTGATAGAGCCCGATGATCGGCAACGAGCCCGGTGGGCTGAAAAAGGGGTTGTACTCGATCAGCCCGCCGTAGGCCGGCGTGCCGGGCTGGCCGTCGCGGATCATCAGCGTGTCGGCGTCGGTGGAGGGCGTGAACCTGGCATTGTTTTCGTCACCCGGTTCAATGCTGACGGGTTGCCCACTGCGTTGTGCCGCCATATCCAGTGCGTGGAGCAGTTTTTGCCCATTGGGCGATACGCGCAGCACGCTGAGATCGGATTCGACGCGCGCAACAAACTGCCTGTTTCCCCCAATCGACAGACCCGTTTTACCGGCCTCGTCGGACGCCATGAGCGATGGGTGGACTGTGTCGAGGTCGGTGGGGAACAGCACCGCCATCACCTGTTCGAGCGACGGGGTTGGCAGGCTGGCGAGTTTTTCAAGCAACCACGCATAGCGTTCGTCGTTGGTCATGGCGACCAGGGTGTCGCCGGGCAGGCCATAAACCCGGTCTGTCGTCTTGAGTTTGCTGACATGGTCATGGCCGTTACCCGGATAGATGACGTTAGTGCCGCTGCCGGCCTTGATGGTGTCATTGCCGTCGCCGCCGCTGATTAGGTGATGGCCGCTGCCACCGACAATCACGTCGTCGCCCGGGCCGCCATCGATAAAGTTGAGCCCGGCGCCGCCGTGAATGCTGTCGGCGCCGTCACCCGCGTAGATACGGGCGGTGCCGGCGCCGATGACTTGCGTGCTGTCATTACCGGGGCCGCTGTCGACGGTGCAGTGCTCGGCGCTGATCCGTAGCGTGTCATCGCCCTCGCCGGACAGGATCGTCGAGTGACGGCCGCCGACGCGCAGGTAGTCGTCGCCAGCGCCTGCATCAATGCTGACGGGGTTCTGGAGGCTGTCATCGACATGGATGCAGTCGGCGCCATGGCCGGTGACTAGCTCGATGATTTGCGTCGGCGAAGATGGCGTTATCTGATAGAGCGCCGTGCCGACGTACAGGTGCAGGTGATCGCCCGCCGCGCTGAGCCAGAGTTCGCGTTGATCGGCGGTGAATGCAAACCTCAAGGTATCTCTGCGCGGCGCTTTATCCTGGCGGGTCTGCTGCCTGAGTCGTTCGACCCGAACGGCCGTGTCCCGATAGACCTGCGCACGCGCTGGGGCACCGCCCAGGTTGGCGGTTTTTTCTGCGTCGGTGGGCGTCAGGTTTCCCCCGTGCACGGTGTGAATGGCGCTGGGGGTGTCGGGTACAAAAAGAGGGCGGTGCATGGCGTGATGGCTCTCGGTCAGGTGAGAAGGCGGGCGGTTGCCCGGCGTGTGGCTCACTAGACCGCAGATACGTCATGGCGCGGTGGTAGATGCTTGAACGAAAAACGCCCCGCTCACCAGGGTGGGCGGGGCGTTTTCGGGGGCGACTTACACCGCCAGTTTCTGCTCGCTGCGACGGATTGCACGCACTTTGTGCAAGGTGTCGGCGCAGGTGCGCGCGGCTTCCTGGCCCTTGTGGACGAAGTGCTCGTAGAAGAAGGTGTGGTGTTCGCTGCCCGCGTGGAAGTGATGCGGCGTCAGGGACACCGAGAACACCGGCACTTCGGTTTCCAGCTGCACTTGCATCAGGCCACTGACCACCGATTGGGCGACGAATTCGTGACGGTAGATGCCGCCGTCCACCACCAGTGCGGCTGCGACGATGCCGGCATAGCGGCCGGTCTTGGCCAGCAGCTTGGCGTGCAGGGGCAGTTCAAAGGCGCCGCCGACTTCGAAGAAATCGATGTCCGATTCCTGATAGCCCTGGGCGATCATTTCGGCGAGGAAGCCTTTACGCGATTGGTCGACAATATCCTTGTGCCAGCAGGCCTGGATAAACGCGACGCGCTCGCCGTGATGGTTCTTGAGTTTGCTGTCGATTGCGGTGGGTTGCATGTTCTGACTCCTGTTTAAGAAAAAAACAGGGCGTTATGAATCGAATGGGATTTAAGGGTACGAACCACTGGCTCATGCAAGCATGAACCCAGCGCGCGGCCCTTAGGTGCCAATCCCGTTCTCTCTTCATCCGGACTATGACCGTCGGCCCCGGGATCACACCGGGTCTGCTGACCTTGTCGCCGTCCTGCGTGAGCAGTTCGAGGCGCCAAGCGCTCGCGGGCTATGCACATTGCGTGCAATTACCGCCGGTGGGGAATTACACCCCGCCCTGAGAACGTTGCCACCAGAACCCTGGCGGCGGAGAGTTTTTAACATGGTTTTTCAAAAACTGCACGAGCGCCGTATTGATAACCTATATCGGTTTGTTTGGTTGGTATTCGATTGAAGCCAATTGGGGCTTGATATTCCGTGGCTTTGCCCGCAGTAATCACCCACAAGAGCACATCACATTACCCCGTTAGAGGCCTGTTTCATGTCTGTGATCGACCTGCGTAGCGACACCGTGACCCAACCCAGCCCCGGCATGCTCGACGCGATGGCCAGCGCCGTCAGTGGTGATGACGTCTACGGCGAAGACCCCAGCGTCAATCTGCTGGAGGCCGAGATGGCCAAGCGTCTGGGGTTCGAAGCTGCGCTGTTCGTGCCCACCGGCACCATGAGCAACCTGCTGGCGTTGATGGCTCACTGTGAGCGTGGCGAGGAATACATCGTCGGCCAACAGGCCCACACCTACAAATACGAAGGCGGTGGCGCGGCGGTACTCGGTTCGATCCAGCCGCAGCCGCTGGAGGTGCAGGCGGACGGCTCGCTGGACCTGGAGCATGTGCTGGCGGCGATCAAACCGGATGACTTCCACTTTGCCCGCACCCGCCTGCTGGCGCTGGAAAACACCATGCAAGGCAAGGTACTGGCGCTGGACTACCTGGCGAAAGCGCGGGCGTTTACCCGTGAGCATGGGCTGTCGTTGCACCTGGATGGCGCGCGGATCTACAACGCCGCGGTCAAGCTTGGGGTGGACGCGCGGGAAATTGCTCAGCACTTCGACTCGGTTTCGGTGTGCCTGTCCAAGGGCCTTGGTGCACCGATTGGCTCGGTGTTGTGCGGCTCGCGCGCGTTGATCGCGAAGGCGCGTCGTCTGCGCAAAATGGTCGGCGGCGGTATGCGCCAGGCCGGCTCGCTGGCGGCGGCCGGGCTGTATGCCCTGGATCATCAGGTGCAGCGCCTGGCCGATGACCACGCCAACGCCCAGTGGCTGGGCGATGAACTGCGCAAGATCGGTTATGCGGTGGAGCCGGTGCAGACCAACATGGTCTACGTACAGATCGGTGACCGCGCCGACGCGTTGAAAGCCTTTTCTGCCGAGCGCGGCATCAAGTTGAGCGCTGCGCCGCGTCTGCGCATGGTCACTCACCTGGATGTCAGCCGGGCACAGATCGAGCAAGTCGTGCAGACATTTGCCGAGTTTTCACGCAAATGACGGTGCAGACCGTCTAATTGACTGTTTCTATCACATAAACACGCTGTACCACCGGCAAAGGGCCGATATAATGCGGCCCTTTGCCGTCGCTCCGTCTGATGATGTTGCGCACTGGCCTTTGGCCGCAGACTCCGTGGAAGAACCTAATGAAAAGCGCAGAAATCCGTGAAGCCTTCCTTCGCTTCTTCGAAGAGCAAGGCCACACCCGTGTAGCCTCCAGCTCCTTGATCCCAGGCAATGACCCCACCCTGCTGTTCACTAACGCGGGGATGAACCAGTTCAAGGACTGCTTCCTGGGCCAGGAAAAGCGCGCCTACACCCGCGCGACCAGCAGCCAGAAGTGCGTGCGCGCCGGCGGCAAGAACAGCGACCTGGAAAACGTCGGTTACACCGCCCGTCACCACACTTTTTTCGAGATGCTGGGTAACTTCAGCTTCGGCGACTATTTCAAGAAAGATGCGATTACCTTCGCCTGGACCTTCCTGACCGGCGTGTTGAAGCTGCCCAAGGAAAAACTCTGGGTCACCGTCTACGCCACGGACGACGAAGCGTATGACATCTGGACCAAAGAAGTCGGCGTGCCGGTCGAGCGCATGATTCGCATCGGCGACAACAAGGGCGCGCCTTACGCCTCCGATAACTTCTGGACCATGGGCGATACCGGTCCATGCGGCCCGTGCACCGAGATTTTCTACGATCACGGCGCCGACATCTGGGGCGGCCCACCGGGCTCGCCGGAAGAAGACGGTGACCGTTACATCGAGATCTGGAACAACGTGTTCATGCAGTTCAACCGCACCGCCGATGGCGTGTTGCATCCGTTGCCAGCCCCGTCGGTCGACACCGGCATGGGCCTGGAGCGGATCAGTGCGGTGATGCAGCACGTTCACTCCAACTATGAAATCGACCTGTTCACCAACCTGCTGAGCGCTTCGGCCGCCGCCATCGGCTGCGCCAACGAAGGTCAGTCTTCGCTCAAGGTGGTGTCTGACCACATCCGCTCCTGCAGCTTCCTGATCGCCGACGGCGTACTGCCATCGAACGAAGGCCGCGGCTACGTGCTGCGCCGGATCATCCGTCGCGCCTGCCGTCACGGTAACAAGTTGGGTGCCAGCGGCAGCTTCTTCTACAAGATCGTTGCCGCACTGGTGGCCGAGATGGGCGATGCCTTCCCGGAACTCAAGCAGCAGCAGTCCAACATCGAGCGCGTGCTCAAGGCTGAAGAAGAGCAGTTCTCCAAGACCCTGGAACACGGCTTGAAGATTCTGGAGCAGGACCTGGCCGAGCTCAAAGGCACCGTGGTGCCGGGCGACGTGGTGTTCAAGCTGTACGACACCTACGGTTTCCCTATGGACCTGACTGCCGACATCGCCCGCGAGCGCGAGCTGACCGTCGATGAAGCGGGTTTTGAGCGTGAGATGGAAGCCCAGCGCGTGCGCGCTCGCTCTGCCAGCTCCTTTGGTCTGGACTACAACACGCTGGTCAAGGTTGATGTGCCTACCGAGTTCATCGGCTACAAGGCGACCGTTGGCGCGGCGAAGATCGTGGCCATCTATAAAGACGGCAAATCGGTCGACGTGCTCAATGAAGGCGAAGAGGCTGTTGTGGTCCTGGACCAGACGCCGTTCTACGCCGAATCCGGTGGCCAGGTGGGCGATTGCGGCTACCTGAGCTCGACGTCCGGTCGTTTTGAGGTGCGCGACACCACCAAGACCGGCGGCGCATTCCTGCACCACGGCGTGTTGGTGTTGGGCAACTTGACCGTCGGCGCGCCGGTAGACACTCAGGTGGATGCCGACGTGCGGCATGCAACTGCTTTGAACCACTCCGCCACTCACTTGCTGCACGCCGCCTTGCGCCAGGTGCTGGGTGAGCACGTGCAGCAGAAGGGTTCGTTGGTTGATAGCCAGCGCCTGCGTTTCGACTTCAGCCACTTTGAAGCGATCAAGCCTGAGCAGATCAAGGCGCTGGAAGACATCGTCAACGCCGAAATTCGAAAGAATACTCCGGTGGAAACCGAAGAAACCGACATCGAAACCGCCAAAAACAAAGGCGCCATGGCGCTGTTTGGCGAGAAGTACGGCGACGAAGTACGCGTACTGAGCATGGGCGGCAGCTTCTCGGTGGAGCTGTGTGGCGGTATCCACGCCAACCGTACCGGCGACATCGGTCTGCTGAAAATCATCAGCGAGGGCGGTGTGGCCTCGGGTGTACGGCGTATTGAAGCGGTCACCGGTGCTGCGGCACTGGCCTACCTCAATGCGGCCGAAGAACAACTCAAGGAAGCGGCCAGCCTGGTCAAGGGCAGCCGCGACAACCTGATCGACAAGCTCTCTGGGGTACTGGAGCGCAACCGCCAGCTGGAAAAACAGCTGGAGCAGTTGCAGGCCAAGGCTGCCAGCGCAGCGGGTGATGATCTGTCGGCCTCTGCCCTGGACGTCAAGGGCGTGAAGGTCCTGGCCGTGCGCCTGGATGGTCAGGACGGCAAGGCGCTGTTGGCCTTGGTCGATCAGTTGAAGAACAAGCTCGGCCGCGCAGTGATCCTGCTCGGCAGTGTCCATGAGGATAAGGTCGTTCTGGTTGCCGGTGTAACCAAAGACCTGACTGGCCAACTCAAGGCTGGTGATTTGATGAAGCAAGCCGCTGCGGCAGTGGGCGGGAAGGGCGGCGGTCGTCCGGACATGGCGCAAGGCGGTGGTGTAGACGCCGGTGCCCTGGACGCGGCCCTGGCCCTGACTGTGCCGTTTGTCGAGGCCGGTATTTAAGGCGCTGTTAATGAGCCCATGGTCTAGTCATGGGCTTGTTCAGTTGCTGGAAGATTTGTTTATTGGGCGCCCCTTTACGGGCTGAGGCGGCTTAGAAATGGCTTTGATCGTACAGAAATTCGGAGGCACCTCGGTCGGTTCTGTCGAAAGAATCGAGCAGGTCGCCGACAAGGTTAAGAAATTCCGCGACGCCGGCGACGACCTGGTGGTGGTGCTGTCGGCCATGAGCGGCGAGACCAATCGCCTGATCGATCTGGCCAAGGCGATCAGCGGTGATCAACAGCCGCTGCCGCGTGAGCTGGATGTGATCGTGTCCACCGGTGAACAGGTCACTATTGCCCTGTTGGCCATGGCGCTGAACAAGCGTGGTGTACCGGCGGTGTCCTACACTGGCAGCCAGGTGCGCATCCTGACCGACAGTGCACATACCAAGGCGCGCATCCTGCAGATTGATGATCAGAAAATCCGCACAGATCTGAAAGCCGGGCGCGTGGTAGTTGTAGCCGGTTTCCAGGGTGTGGACGAGCAGGGCAATATCACGACCCTGGGGCGTGGCGGTTCAGACACCACCGGCGTGGCGCTGGCAGCGGCCCTCAAGGCTGACGAATGCCAGATCTATACCGATGTGGACGGCGTCTACACCACCGACCCGCGTGTGGTGTCCGTGGCCCAGCGTCTGGACAAGATCACCTTTGAAGAGATGCTGGAAATGGCCAGTCTCGGTTCCAAGGTGCTGCAGATCCGCGCGGTGGAGTTCGCCGGCAAGTACAACGTTCCGCTGCGCGTATTGCACAGCTTCAAAGAGGGTCCGGGCACCCTCATTACTATTGATGAAGAGGAATCCATGGAACAGCCGATCATTTCCGGCATCGCTTTCAACCGCGATGAAGCCAAGCTGACGATCCGTGGCGTGCCGGATACTCCGGGCGTGGCCTTCAAGATCCTCGGTCCTATCAGTGGCGCGAACATTGAAGTCGACATGATCGTGCAAAACGTTTCGCACGATAACACCACCGATTTCACCTTCACCGTGCACCGTAACGAGTACGATGCGGCGGAGCGGATCCTGCAGAACACGGCGAGCGAGATTGGCGCCCGTGAAGTAGTCGGCGATACCAAGATTGCCAAAGTGTCGATTGTGGGCGTGGGCATGCGTTCTCATGCCGGCGTTGCCAGCCGCATGTTTGAGGCGCTGGCCAAGGAAAGCATCAACATCCAGATGATCTCCACCTCGGAAATCAAAGTCTCGGTGGTGATCGAAGAGAAGTACCTGGAACTGGCTGTACGCGCGCTGCATACCGCTTTTGAGCTGGACGCTCCGGCCCGACAGGGCGAGTGATGCGATGCCAGGAAGGCGCGGTTTACCGCGCCTTTCATTTTTTTGTGGGGCGCATGGTCTTTTGCGTGTGCTCGACAATACTTAGGCCGTTAGGGCTGCGGCTTTCACGTCGTAGGTCGAACGCCTTTTTTTTGCAGACTGTTGTTCCTGAACTGAAATGCGTGAGGAGAAAGGTATGCTGATTCTGACTCGTCGGTGCGCAGAAAGCCTGATTATCGGTGATGGCGAAATCACCGTGACCGTGCTCGGCGTCAAAGGCAATCAAGTACGTATCGGGGTTAACGCTCCGAAAGAGGTAGCGGTCCACCGCGAGGAAATTTACCTGCGGATCAAGAAAGAGAAGGACGAAGAACCAAGCCTTTAATTTTTATCGTTTTTTATGTTTGCAAACGGGGATGAACGTGGTTAATATACGCCCCGTGTTGCGGAGAGCTGGCCGAGTGGCCGAAGGCGCTCCCCTGCTAAGGGAGTACACCTCAAAAGGGTGTCGGGGGTTCGAATCCCCCGTTCTCCGCCATTATTTGCTTAGTACGTTGCAATCTGGTTTTTTCGGTAAGTTGTTGAAATTACTCGAAAAAATAGCTTTACATAGAGATTGAACGGCCTATAATGCGCGGCAACAAATGCACTCGTAGCTCAGCTGGATAGAGTACTCGGCTACGAACCGAGCGGTCACAGGTTCGAATCCTGTCGAGTGCACCATTTAAGAGTCAGTTGCAGTAATGCAGGTGACTCGGCTTCAACCAGTTGTGATCTGGTCTAAAAACACAATTTGCACTCGTAGCTCAGCTGGATAGAGTACTCGGCTACGAACCGAGCGGTCACAGGTTCGAATCCTGTCGAGTGCACCATACAAACAAAAAGCCCGCCTAGTGCGGGCTTTTTGCCGTCTGGGGTTTGTGTGGGATTTTATCTTTTTCTCCTGCGCCATGTGTTTTCCTTATTCGCCGTGTCGTCGCAGTTCATAGATGCAGCCAATGCTCAGCTTTGGCTCGCAAGCGCTTGTTCTTTCCAGTTTTTTAACGTTTAAACCGGACGCACGGTGTATCATTGCGCCCGTCAGCCCCGCCGGGGCTTGTGGAATACCTCCATGGACTTACCCAGTAGTTACTTAGTACCCCGTTTTACCAATCATGAATTGACTGATTGATCCTTCCGGCGTGCCCCGCTGCTGGGAGTGGAGTTCGCCTATGACCGAAGTAGAAGTAAAGAAAACACAAGACAGCCTGCAGGATCGTCTGGCTCAAGTTATTGAGCTGCTGCAGCGCCAGCGCGTGGTCGAAGACCTCACGCACCGCCAGGAAGGTCCGCATCACGACCGCGTCGAAAACCTGGTGCACCGGCAGAACCTCGTCGAGCTGCAACGCAAGCTCGATGACCTGCACTCCGCCGACGTTGCCTATATCCTCGAAGCCTTGCCGCTGGATGATCGACTGACCCTCTGGCAGTTGGTCAAGGCCGACCGCGACGGCGATATTCTCCTCGAAGTATCCGACTCGGTCCGTGAAACCCTGATCGCCGACATGGACGATCATGAGCTCCTGGCTGCAGCCAAGGAGATGGACGCCGACGAACTGGCCGACCTCGCTCCTGAGCTGCCCCGTGATGTTGTCCATGAGCTGATGGAAGCGCTCGACAGCCAGCAGCGTGAGCGAGTGCGCTCCGCGCTGTCCTACGACGAGGACCAGGTCGGCGCGTTGATGGACTTCGAGATGGTCACCATCCGCGAAGACGTCAGCCTGGAAGTAGTGCTGCGTTATCTGCGTCGCCTGAAAGAGTTGCCCGGTCACACCGACAAATTGTTTGTGGTTGACTACGAAGGCATCCTCAAGGGCGTGCTGCCAATCAAGCGTCTGCTGGTAAATGATCCGGACAAGAAAGTTGCGGATTTGATGGCCAGCGACACCGTGAGCTTTCACCCGGATGAGGATGCCTACGAGGCGGCGCAGGCGTTTGAGCGTTACGACTTGATCTCGGCGCCGGTGGTCGACAAGAACGGCAAGCTGATTGGCCGTTTGACCATCGACGAAATGGTCGACCTGATTCGTGAAGAGAGTGAAACCGAAGTCCTCAACATGGCCGGTTTGCGTGAAGAGGAAGACATTTTTGCGTCGGTCTGGCGCTCTCTGCATAACCGTTGGGCCTGGCTGGCGATCAACCTGATCACAGCCTTCATCGCCTCGCGCGTGATCGGGCTGTTTGAAGGTTCGATCGAGAAGCTGGTGGCCTTGGCGGCGCTGATGCCGATTGTGGCGGGTATCGGCGGCAACTCCGGTAACCAGACGATCACGATGATTGTGCGTGCGATGGCATTGGACCAAGTCAGTACGGCCAATTCCTCGCGACTGTTGCGCAAAGAGTTGGCCGTGGGCCTGATCAATGGCCTGGTGTGGGGTGGCGTGATCGGCGTGGTGGCTTACTTGCTGTATGGCAGTTGGTCGCTTGGCGTTGTGATGACCGCCGCGATGACCCTCAACCTGCTACTGGCGGCGTTGATGGGGGTGTTGATCCCCATGACCCTGGCGCGCCTTGGGCGTGATCCGGCGATGGGTGCCAGTGTGATGATCACTGCCATGACCGACAGCGGCGGCTTCTTCATCTTCCTGGGCCTGGCGACGATCTTTCTGCTCTGATCCCCCTCGGCGGGAGCACCTCTGCTCCCGCTTTGCTGTCTGTTCTCGACACTCCTTGATCAAATCGCAGGCAAAAAAAAGCCAGCACATGGCTGGCTTCGGCTTTCAACTGCAGATCAATTGGCTTCTGCGGCCGCCTCGACGTCGTGCGCAATAAGCGAGACGAGAGCATTTTGCTGGCGGTGGGAGAGCTGACGAAAACGCTGCAGCAGTTCGCGTTCGTGCAGTGACAGCTCGGGGCTGTCCAGGCGCATGCTCAACTCTTCGCCCAGCGCACCTTCCTGAATAAGGCTCTGTTCCAGGCGCGCGATGATTTCGGAGTTCATGCTGCGGTGATGATTGCGAGCCACCTCGGCAATGCGTTCCCGCATTCCGTCTGGCAGACGTACGACGAACTTGTCAGCCGTACGGCTGGAATAAATTGCCTGTTTCAATGGGCGCATATATTTAACCGGTTAGTTCAGGGGAGCGGTTTTTGGAATTGGCCGCAAGATGAGTGTTAAGACAAGGCTCACGACCAAAGTTCAACCCGAATTACAAAGAGGCCGCATCATGCCTCAGATTTGACATTTCCTTGGCGTCAATTCTGTGACAAATATTGAACTGCCTAAAGGCTTTATGCCAGCACTCATTTGCATTTTTGCGGACTGGTTTGAAAACTTTTCAATGAGTAATTCCGCAAAGGAACTTCTCGCAAGTCCAGGCCGCGACGGGGTTTGAGGTCGCACATCCTATAGCAATATGGCCTTTTGCCCTCGTGTTTAAGACTAGTGGCAATTTGCCGATTTACTAGCACGAGGCGACATAAGGTAGGGGGATAAGCAGGAGGGAAGGATCAGCGCAAGACGGGGTCGAATTTGATTCTGCGGCCCACGATGAGCGTCAGCAGCAGGAGGCTTGCACATACACCGGTAGCGACAAAAGCAGTGGTTTGCGCATCTTGGGCATCGGCACCAAGGCCTGCGATGCCGGTTGCAACGGTCAGGCACAAAAACAGCCAGGCAGATTTAGTCATTCACGATCCCTCAGAAAACCCAGTGTTCAGATGCTGGCGCGGCCTGACTGCCCTGGGTCAGGTGTACCGGCGATTGTGCGTTGGGCGTCATCACCGCCAATTGTGGGCGTTGTTGCAAGTGGTGCGGCACCGCCTGGCTGATCTGTGCAGGATCATTGCTGCCAGTCGATTGAAAATGGAAGGTCACCAGTGCAGCGAGGGCTACGGTGTTGAGGGCTAACAGAAGGGCACTGTTCATGGTCATGTTCTCCGCTTAACGCCGTGGCCGATTAGGTTTTGTAGGAGAAGTATTGCAGGTCTCGTGCCAAACTATTATTTCAATAAAATCAGTGCCTTAAGTCTACTTTAATGGCCCGTAGGGTTGCAATTTGCAATGCTGGCATTTTGGGGGAGTGCATTTTGCACGACGGAGACGAATCCCCCGGTTTTACGGACTCAGACGGCGCTCTGCAGAACAAGGACAGGCCTACGCGCAAAAAGCCAACGGACGACATGACAAAACCTACCTCGGCCGTTAACATGCACGCCGTCCGTCGCCGCGCCCCTGGTCCGGTGGCTGTCATTTGTCCCAGTAGCTCAATTGGATAGAGCATCCCCCTCCTAAGGGGAAGGTTGGCCGTTCGAACCGGCCCTGGGACACCAGATTCAGCACCTGTGAAAAAGCCCCGCCCAGAGCGCTCTGGCGGGGCTTTTTTGTGCGCGCTTGGTGAACACCGGTCGAACCTTGCCGCCGTTGAGGGTTCACAGCAGGTGCGCGGTGTATTTATCGCAAACTGTGTACCTTGCACACGGCCAGGCAGCGTCTGAGCCATATGCAAAATATTCCCCGGATACAGCCGATATCGCCTGTCCGGACCCGGCAACCCCGGACTATCATGCCGATAGCCCTGACTCTCACTGCAAGGAGCCGCTCGGAACGCCGATGCGCCAGATCTGGAAATCTTTTCGAGCCCTTTATTTCGCCTCCTTGATGATGTTGATCGGGTCCGGCCTGCTCAGCACCTACCTTGCCTTGCGCCTGGCAGCCGACCACGTCGACAGCCTGTGGGTGGGTGCGCTGATGGCGGCTAACTACTTTGGCCTGGTGCTGGGCGGCAAGATCGGGCACCGCCTGATCGCTCGCGTCGGGCACATTCGCGCCTATGCCACCTGCGCCGGGATTGTCGGGGCGGCCGTTTTGGGCCATGGCCTGATCAACTGGCTGCCCGCCTGGATCGTACTGCGGATGATCGTGGGCCTGGGGATGATGTGCCAGTACATGGTCATCGAGAGCTGGCTCAATGAGCAGGCGGACGCCAAGCAGCGTGGCGTGGTGTTCAGCGGTTATATGATTGCCTCCTACCTTGGGCTGGTGCTGGGTCAACTGATCCTGGTGATGCACCCGGAACTCGGCCTCGAGCTGCTGATGTTGGTCGCGCTGTGCTTCGCCCTGTGCCTGGTGCCTGTCGCCATGACCCGGCGCATTCACCCGGCGCCTTTGCATCCTGCGCCAATGGAGCCGCGCTTCTTTATAAAGCGCGTGCCGCAGTCACTTAGTACCGTGCTGGGCGCGGGGCTGATCGTCGGTTCGTTCTATGGTCTGGCGCCGCTCTATGCTTCGCAGCAAGGCCTGACTACCGAGCAAGTGGGTCTGTTCATGGGTAGCTGCATTTTCGCCGGGCTGGTGGTGCAGTGGCCTTTGGGCTGGCTGTCGGACCGTTATGACCGCGCCTTGCTGATTCGGTGTTTTGCCTTGTGCCTGGCAGTGGCAGCGTTGCCGCTGGCGCTGCTGACCAAGGTGCCTCTGGAAGTGCTGTTCGTGGCCGGGTTCTTGTGTTCCCTGGTGCAGTTCTGCCTTTATCCGTTGGCGGTGGCGTTTTCCAATGACCACGTCGAGGGCGATCGGCGGGTGTCGTTGACCGCGATGTTGCTGGTCACCTACGGCATCGGCGCCAGTGTCGGACCGTTGCTGGCGGGCGTGGTCATGAAGCTCTTCGGCAGCCATATGTTGTATGCGTTTTTCAGCCTGTGTGCGTTGATTCTGGTGTGGCGTATCCGGCCGAAGGCGGTGACCAACCTGCACCAAGTGGACGATGCGCCGCTGCACCACGTGGCGATGCCTGACAGCATGTCCAGCTCGCCGCTGGTGGCATGCCTGGATCCCCGGGTAGATGAGGCGGTGGTGCAGGAGCAAATGCAGACTACCGTGCCCGATCCTGAACCTGACGCTGATCCACAGCCGCCCGCAGACGAGCCAGCCTTCGAAGGCCCGCCGGAACCTCTGGGGCCGGAGGAGCATCCTCACGATTTGAGCAGGGCGCGCCCCTGAATGCAAAAACGGGCAGATCCCATCAGGATCTGCCCGTTTTTTTTTGCCCCGATCGTTAACGCTTAGAGATCGTCGTCCTTGTCAAAGCGTCGCGCCTCGCGCTGCAGCTGATACACAAACCGCTCCACCTGGCGCTGCACCAGCCCGCTCATGTTGTGAAAGCGCACGCCGGCGAAGGTGGTGTTGATCTTGTCTTCGAAGTGCAGGTAACGCAGCTCGACAGAGGTGGTCATGCTGCCAAAGGGCAGGGCGGCAATAAAACGGTCATAGACCTGGCCCAGTTGCAGGCGCTCGGAAATGTCGCCTTCAAAGCGCAATTTGCAGCCGGTGGCGGAAATGTCCAGGAGCTTGCCGCTGATCGGCGCCTTGAGCTTCTCGCCGCCCAGTTCGATGCTGACCAGTTGTGCCAGCTTCAACGCCGCGCGAAAGGCATTGCGGCGTTGGTGGTAGACCACCTCGTCGGGCATGCTGCCGGTGTAGATGCGGTGGCCGTCTTTTTCACTGATGGTCAGTGTGCCGTTGCTTTCCCAGGCGACGCGTACGCCATCGTGGAAGCCTTCGATGCGGAAAGGTTCGCCATTCTCGAGGTAGCGTTCACCGTCACGCGGAATCATTTCGTCCAGGATCAGCGTCTTGCTGTCCCGGTCAACGTCCACCAGGTAGCTCTGAAAGCGCTGGCTGCGTTCATGGAATGTAATGATCAGTGGATCATGGCTTTCTTGCAGCATCCGCAATGTGCTGGCGATTTCCAGAGGCGTGGCGAGCACCTTGGGTGGCTGCGGAGCATCTTCCGCATTAAGGGCGTTGAACACGGTTCTTCCATCTCCAGACAAAATACGACTACACGCAAGAACCGGCATTTTGCCAGCATGTAGCGCGCCTTGGATAGTGCGCGCTGTAAACCACTGTCAGGCTTGGCTGCGGGTGCTTGGCTTGACCAGGCGCGAGGTGGAACCCTGGGCGTTGTACAGCGCTGGGGGTTCTCCGCCGTGAAGTATGCGCAACTGGTTGGCAGTCGTCGCTTGCTGCAGCTGGATCGACTGACCGTTGAGCAGGTTGGCTTCCTGGCACTGGGCAAGCAATTGATTAAGTGCGGTGCTCTGCGCCAGCAACTGATCGCCCACCGAAGAGTGGCTGGCCAGTTGTGCGAGGCCGTCGTGATCAGCCGGGAGGCCCAGGCTGACAAGAATTTCGCTGCGCTTTTTGCCATGCTGTTCAAGCAGCACAATCAGCGACTGCTTGCGCGCCAGGATTTCTTCCAGCAAGCGCATGTCCCGGCCGTACAGGGCCAGGGATTCTTCCTTTAGCAGCTCGAGCAGATGTTGCGTCGGCGCCAGATCATCAATGATCAGTTGAAGCAAATGTTCGTCGTGGTGCATGGCTGGCCTTGGGTTTTAAGCGTCCAAAAGCCCTGCGCAGGCCTTCGCCTAGCGCTCGGCTTCGAAGTTGAGCAGCTTGCTGGCTACACGGTTGCTGTCGACTTTATAGCTGCCATCGGCGATGGCCTGTTTCAACTCGGCCACACGGGCTTTATTGACAACCGGCTGGTCGCGCAGCGAGTCAGTGACCTTTTGCAACTGTTGAGCCTCATTGCTCAGGTGAACCGATTCCCCGCTCTGGCTGGCGCCGGCCTGTTCGGTCTTGGCGGGCGCTGGCTGGGCCTTGGCTTCTACGCTGTCCTTGGCACCGCTGGTGCGCGTATTGCCGGGCAATGCCGGGGTGTTATTCAAACGACTGAAATCGATGACCATGATAAAAAAACCTCTGGGTATTTGGACGCTTGCCATGTTTTCGGCCATACCCGGACAAACTTTAGGCTCGATTGACAATAAACCTGTACAGGTCGACATCCAACGCACAGTGTAGGAAAAGCTGGCGCTTGATACCAGTGATCTATAAAGCGACCTCGACTTGGCCTGGCGCCATCACCTGTGCCTTGATCACACGATTGGAATTGAGGTTTTTGACCCGAATCTGTTCGCTCATGCCGCCATTGGACAGCGCCTCGCCCGGCATCTTTACCGTCAGCCCGCCGCTGCTGGCGGAAATCACCACCTGGTCGCCCTTGCGAATCACCTCAGCCTGTTCCAGATGCACCAGCGTAATCACTTGGTCGGTGACCATTGGTCGGGTAAGTTTTTGCCCGACGGCCTGGTCCACCGAGGTGAGATAACCCTGATTGATCGAGCTGATATCCCGTTCACGCAGCGCAACGTCTTCAAACCCGATGATGCCCGTCCGTTTGAGCGGACGTGTGACAACCACTACATCACGAAACAGTTTGACCTGCGCCGGGACGAACACGGTCCAGGGCGAGGCGCCGTCGCAGCGCACTTTGACCGTCACGCGGCCGATGGGCTGGGCGGGGCTTTCCAGCGTGGCTGTCAATTCCTTGTCGCACATGGGCATGCGCAGGCGCGGGTCCAGCGGGTTCACCTGAATTTCATAACGCCCCGGTGCCTGCGTGGTCGCCAGATAATCTTCTACAGTGAATTCAAGAAAGCCTTGAGTGACGCCGATAAGGAGATCAGGCAAGGTGACATTATCTGCACGGGCCGTGGTGCCTGCGCCCAAGGCAAGCAATGCCAGCCAGACGCAGACAACTCTGCGGTAGCGTGGGATGCGTCGGGAAACTGTCGTTTTAAGGTTCATAAATCAATAAATAGCAAAGCTCGTGCCGTTTAGTGTTGGGTACGCGTCGTACCCCTAAGGTTTTTGCGTAGGAGTCTGGGCATGGCAGGAGTAATGGATTCAGTAAACCAGCGCACACAGCTGGTAGGGCAGAATCGCCTGGAGTTGTTGCTTTTTCGCCTGGACGGCAAGCAGCTGTATGGCATCAACGTGTTTAAAGTGCGGGAAGTGTTGCAGTGTCCCAAGCTGACGATCATGCCCAAGTCCAGTCCGGTGGTGTGTGGCGTGGCCAACATTCGTGGTGCGACCATCCCCATTCTTGACCTGGCCTTGGCCACCGGCTCTGCGGGGCTGCAGGACCGCCAGAACCCGTTCGTGATCATTACCGAATACAACACCAAGACCCAGGGTTTCCTGGTGCGCTCGGTGGAACGCATCGTCAACATGAACTGGGAGGAAATCCACCCGCCGCCCAAGGGCACGGGGCGCGATCACTACCTGACGGCGGTGACTCGGGTCGATAACCAGTTGGTGGAAATCATCGACGTGGAGAAGATCCTCGCAGAAGTGGCACCGACCTCCGAATCGATTTCGGTGGGCGTCGTCGACGCCGAAACGGCGCACAAGGCGATCTCGCTGCGCGTGCTGACCGTGGACGACTCCTCGGTTGCGCGCAAACAGGTGAGCCGTTGCCTGCAAACCGTCGGCGTGGAAGTGGTGGCCCTCAACGACGGTCGCCAGGCCCTGGATTACCTGCGCAAGCTGGTGGACGAAGGCAAGAAGCCGGAAGAAGAATTTTTGATGATGATCTCCGACATCGAGATGCCGGAAATGGATGGCTACACGCTCACGGCCGAGATACGCAACGATCCACGCATGCAAAAACTGCATATCATCCTGCATACTTCGTTGTCGGGCGTATTCAATCAGGCGATGGTCAAGAAGGTCGGTGCCGATGACTTTCTGGCCAAATTCCGTCCTGATGACCTGGCATCCCGGGTAGTCGACCGGATCAAGGCAGCAGATCACGGCTAAGGGGAGTTCCCCTGGCGGTCACACGATTTAAGAGGCGGTATCATTGTCTACGGGTAATTTGGATTTCGAACAGTTCCGGATCTTCCTGGAAAAAGCCTGTGGCATATTGCTCGGTGAAAACAAGCAATACCTGGTATCCAGCCGTCTCAACAAACTGATGGAGCAGCAGGGCATCAAGTCCCTGGGCGAGTTGGTCCAGCGTATTCAGGGCCAGCCGCGCAGTGGGCTCAAGGAAATGGTGGTGGATGCCATGACCACCAACGAAACCCTGTGGTTTCGTGACACCTACCCCTTCGAAGTGCTCAAGAACAAAGTGCTGCCGGAGGCCATCAAGGCCAGTCCGGGCCAGCGCTTGCGTATCTGGTCGGCCGCTTGCTCCTCGGGGCAGGAGCCGTACTCGATCTCGATGTCCATCGACGAGTTCGAGCGCACCAACATGGGCCAGTTGAAGGCCGGGGCGCAGATTGTCGCCACTGACTTGTCCGGCACCATGCTCACCAATTGCAAGACCGGTGAGTACGACAGCCTGGCCTTGGGCCGTGGTTTGTCTCAGGAGCGCCTGCAACGTTACTTCGACCCCAAAGGGGCGGGACGCTGGGCGGTCAAGGCACCGATCAAGAGCCGGGTAGAGTTTCGTTCGTTCAACCTGCTCGACAGCTACGCCAGCCTGGGCAAGTTCGACATGGTGTTCTGCCGCAACGTGCTGATCTATTTCTCGGCCGAAGTGAAGAAAGACATCCTGTTGCGCATCCACGGCACGCTCAAGCGTGGTGGGTACCTGTTCCTCGGTGCGTCCGAGGCGCTCAATGGGTTGCCGGACCATTACCAGATGGTGCAGTGCAGTCCCGGTATCATTTACCAGGCCAAGTGATCGGCCCATGAGCATTAAAAAACGGGAGGCCCCCAAAGGCCTCCCGTTTTTTAATGCGCGCGATTCGGCAGGCTTCATCTCGATGACTTCCTGAGCGCTGGCGTCGGCGACCGTAACCAGGTGTTCAGCCGCAAAGCGCTTCGCCGAATCCTGTTCGAACCCAGGCGACGCAATGATCAGTGTTCAGGCCGTTGCATTGAAAGGCTGCCTGCTGAGCCTGGCGTTCAATCAGCCGTGGCACTACCGGCAGTCTGCATAAAAGCGGCAACCGGTATTGCCGCTTTACTGGCGCCACGCGGAAGGCCGTTGCCGCTTTTCTGGCATTGCCACCGGCAAACTCCCCGCAAACCCTTGAATTACGGGCCCCGATGGAATTGGCATGCGCCTTGCTATAACCCTGTTACGAAAAGCAGGTCAGCCTAAAGGTTTCCGCCATGAGCATCAGCTTCGATAAAGCGCTCGGTATCCACGAACAAGCCCTGGGCTTCCGCGCCCAGCGTGCCGAAGTCCTGGCCAACAACATTGCCAACGCCGACACCCCGAACTACAAGGCTCGGGACCTGGACTTCTCTGCCGTGCTCGCCGCACAGCAGGACAAGACCAAGAACGGCACCTTCGCCTTGAATATGACCAACAGCCGTCATATCGAAGCGCAAGGCTTGAGCAATGGTGACGAGTCGTTGCTGTATCGCACGCCGATGCAGCCATCGATCGACCAGAACACCGTCGACGCCCAGCTGGAGCAATCGGCCTACGCCGAAAACTCGGTGAACTTCCAGGCCAGCTTCACCCTGCTCAACAGCAAATTCAAAGGGCTGATGTCAGCCCTGCGTGGAGAGTAAGCCATGTCCTTAGCCAGTGTTTTCAATATTGCCGGCAGTGGCATGAGCGCGCAGACCACGCGCCTGAACACCGTCGCCAGTAACATCGCCAACGCCGAGACTGTGTCTTCGAGCATTGACCAGACCTACCGTGCCCGTCACCCGGTGTTCGCCACCATGTTTCAGGACGGCCAGAGTGGCCAAAGCGGTAGCGGCGACTCGCTGTTCCAGAACCAGGATGCCGCAGGCCAGGGCGTGCAGGTGCTTGGCGTGGTCGAAGACCAAAGCAATCTGGAAGCCCGCTACGAACCCAACCATCCCGCCGCGAACGAAAAGGGTTACGTGTACTACCCCAACGTCAACGTGGTCGAGGAAATGGCCGACATGATTTCCGCCAGCCGCTCGTTCCAAACCAACGCGGAAATGATGAACACCGCCAAAACCATGATGCAGAAGGTCCTGACCCTGGGTCAGTGATAAGGGGCGCCAAATAATGGCCATTGTTGATACCACTTCTACGACACCCAACACGCCGGTTCAGGACCTTTTCAACTCCAAGGTCAAGACCGCGACAGACAACAGCGGCCTCGCTTCGGCGGCCAGCGCGGCCACCGGTAACCAGGCGCTGGGTAAAGATGCATTCCTGCAGCTGCTGGTCACCCAGCTGAAAAACCAGAACCCGCTGTCGCCACAGGACAACGGTGCGTTTGTGGCCCAGCTGGCTCAGTTCAGCAGCCTGGAAGGCATCAACACCCTGAACGACTCGGTAAATGCGATCTCCAGCAACTTCAGTTCCTCGCAAGCGCTGCAGGCATCGTCGCTGGTCGGGCGTTCGATCATCACCCAGACCGATAAGGCCATGGTTGACACCAGCAAGAGCATGACCGGCTCGGTGGCGGTGACCGCGGCGACGGGCAACGTCTCCGTGAAGATCACCGACAAAGACGGCAATGTGGTCCGCACCCTCGACATGGGCGCCCAAAGCGCCGGTGATTCCAGCTTTATCTGGGATGGCAAGGACGACAAAGGCGAGGTCGCCCCCGCCGGGACTTATACCTTCGCGGCCAGCACCAAAAATGATACGGGCGACTCGGTTGCCTTGTTGACCTCGCTGCCGGCAACAGTGACCAGCGTGACGTTGAGCAAGACCGGCGGCGAAATGCTGCTCAACCTTGCCGGCGGCATGGGCAGCGTCAAGCTGTCGCAAATTCAGACTATCGGTACATAGAGCCGGCTAAATACGGCAGAAGGAGAGAAACATGTCTTTTAACATCGGCCTTAGCGGCCTCTATGCGGCCAACAAACAGCTGGACGTGACCGGCAACAACATCGCCAACGTCGCGACCACGGGCTTCAAATCGTCCCGTGCCGAGTTCTCGGACATCTACGCCGCGTCCAAGCTGGGCACCGGCCAGAACAGTGTCGGCAGTGGTGTGAACCTGGCGGCCGTTTCCCAGCAGTTCACCCAGGGCGACGTCAACAATACCGGCGGTCTGCTGGACATGGCGATCCAGGGCGGCGGCTTCTTCGTTCAGAAGGGCAGTGACGGCTCGCTGGAATACACCCGCAGCGGTGCCTTCCGTTCGGATAAAGACGGCTACGTCACCAACAACACCGGCACCTCGCGCCTGCAAGGCTACGCGGCGGACGCCGACGGCAATATCATCAAGGGCGCGCTGACCGACCTGCAATTGAACCTGTCGAACCTGCCGCCCAAGGCCTCCACCAAAGTCGACTCCACCAGCAACCTGAACTCGTCGTCGCCGGTGATTGATCAGACGACCAAGCCGTTTGATCCAACTGACTCCACCACGTTCAGCACTCAATACAACACCACCTTGTATGACACCCAGGGCAACGCCCACCCAATGGTGCAATACCTGGTGAAAACGGATTCCAACACCTGGAAATCCTACACCCTGATCGATGGCCGCAACCCTGACGGTTCGGCGCCTACCGGCACAGGCTCGACGCCGCCGGTCGCCTCGACGTTGAGCTTCGACGGTTCCGGCAAGCTCACCGGGATTGTTACGGGCACCACTTCCAGCACCACCTTGCAGCTGACCGGCTGGGTGCCGGGCACAGTGACCAACGGCGTGTGGACCAAAAACGGTGCGAACGCCAACCCTGGCGGGATTGCCATCAACATGAGCAACATCACCCAGTACAACTCGGCCACCTACCGTAACCCACCGGTCACCGATGGCTACGCCACCGGCCAGATCACCGGCCTGAACATTGACGGTAATGGCGTGTTGTTCGCGACCTTCAGCAACCAGCAGAGCAAGGCCATCGGCCAGCTTTCCCTGGCCAGCTTCAACAACGAACAAGGCCTGCAGCCGGCGGGCGGCACCACTTGGAAAGAAACCTATGCGTCGGGTCAGCCGGGTTACGACACCCCGCAAGCCGGCACCCTGGGTTCGATCGTGTCCAAATCCCTGGAGAACTCCAACGTCAACCTGACCAACGAACTGGTGGACCTGATCAAGGCCCAGAGCAACTATCAGGCGAACGCCAAGACCATCTCCACTCAGAGCACCATCATGCAGACCATCATTCAGATGACCTGATGCTGTTGGCCTGACGCGCACGCGCAACGAAAGCCCCTCGATCGAGGGGCTTTTTTTTGCCTGCCATTTGGCATCGGGGAATATTCCCACCTCTGGCCTGATCACAGCCGACAGGCCCGTGTTGGAACCGGCCACACGGTTCTTCCCACTCATCAAGTCTCAACGTGTTCGATCACAAGGTGGCTCGGTATGGGAAGTTCGTCGATGTCCGGCCAGGGGGCTGGAGGTGTGCGTTATGGCGTGGGGTGGGCGGGGCAGTACCTGAGTGGAGTCAGCCGGTCAGAGGGCAGCCGGGATGCGGTCGATGTCGATAAAGACGCGGTCACGCAGCTTCTCAGGCAGTTGGATGACGCCGAGAAAACCGCCAAAAACCAGACTGTCCAGGACCTGCGCGACAAGCTCAATGAAAAGCGAAACGCGCTGGGAGAGGAAAAATTCAAAGCGATCCTTGAGCAGTTGAAGCGGGAGGCGGTTACAGATTTTCTTGCGCTGTTGAAGAGGCTGTTTCCAGAGCTGTTTGCAGATGAGCCAACTCCGTCTCCAGCACCTTCACCAACACCCTCGCCAGACCGCGGTGGTGGCGGCGGCGGTGGCGGTGATGGCGGTCGGGTTAGTCCAAGCGATTTTGGCGGCAGTGAGCCCATGAGTAATCTGCCGATTACCGAAGGCTCCAAGCATTTCAACTACAAGCCGGACGCAAGTAACCCGGGCAAGAAACCGGACAATATCTGGAGTGGATTCAGCCAGGGGCCCGATGGTAATTGCGTCACGGTTGCCGCGATAAAGGGGGCGATGATGAAGTTTGGGCAGAAGCCCACTGATGTTTTCGCTGAGGTGCATGAGACCGCTGGTGGCTATCACGTCAAGATGCGCGATGGCTTCGAACTGGATTTATCCAAAGCTGAACTGAGGCACGCCGCCAGTTACGCACAGTTCAAGGGGGATAATCCCTCGATGATGACCGACGCCAACTTCATGTACGCCGTAAGTGCCAAGCGTGCACAGATGGAAGGGAATGGTTTTGATGACAATCCCGAGGTCGCCAAGCAGAGTTTCGCGCATGCGATGCAAAGCTTGAACAATGGCGAGATGGGGCGAGAGGCGCTGGACCGGCTTGGATTGAATGGTCTCTATAAAGACTCTTCGAGTTCGGCGCTGGCAAGCGGTGCACTGGGCGTGGTGGATTACGGCGGCCATTCAATGGCGGTGATTGGCGGTCGCGTAGAGTTGTGGGGAGGGCGAGGCGGCGCTCCCCAGGAAGGCAACGCCTACGAATTCGTTTAGCGTAAAAACAAAAAAACCGATAAACCCATTGCAGCAGGGTCTATCGGTTTTTTTCAATCCCGGGCAATCAAGCCCGGGATCAGCTCAGCTTATTGGCAAGCTTCGCAATCCGGCTCATCAATCGCGCAGGCCTTTGGCACTGGCGCTGGACCGGCTGGTGCCGCAAGAACCGAATCATCACCGTGGTTGCCGCCGCTGGAAACAGCGTTCAGCTTACCGGTGTTGATGGTCGACTTCTCGGTGCTGGTCGCGGCCAGGGCACGGAGGTAGTAAGTGGTTTTCAGACCACGGTACCAGGCCATGCGGTAGGTCACGTCCAGCTTCTTGCCCGAAGCGCCGGCGATGTACAGGTTCAGCGACTGCGCCTGGTCGATCCACTTCTGACGACGGCTGGCCGCGTCAACGATCCACTTGGTGTCCACTTCGAACGCAGTTGCGTAGAGCTCTTTGAGTTCTTGCGGGATGCGCTCGATCTGCTGCACGGAACCGTCGTAGTACTTCAGGTCGTTGATCATGACCGAGTCCCACAGGCCGCGAGCTTTCAGGTCGCGAACCAGGTACGGGTTGATCACGGTGAATTCGCCCGACAGGTTCGATTTCACATACAGGTTCTGGTAGGTCGGTTCGATCGACTGCGATACGCCAGTGATGTTGGCGATGGTCGCGGTCGGTGCGATGGCCATGATGTTGGAGTTACGAATGCCTTTCTGCACACGGGCACGTACCGGCGCCCAATCCAGGGATTCGTTCAGGTCAACGTCGATGTACTTCTGGCCACGCTGCTCGATCAGGATCTGTTGCGAATCCAGCGGCAGGATGCCTTTGGACCACAGCGAACCCTGGAACGTCTCGTAGGCACCGCGCTCGTCGGCCAGGTCGCAGGAAGCCTGGATCGCGTAGTAGCTGACCGCTTCCATCGACTTGTCGGCGAACTCGACCGCAGCGTCCGAACCGTAAGGAATGTGCTGCAGGTACAGCGCGTCCTGGAAGCCCATGATGCCCAGGCCGACCGGACGGTGCTTGAAGTTGGAATTCTGCGCCTGTGGTACCGAGTAGTAGTTGATGTCGATAACGTTATCGAGCATGCGAACGGCGGTGTTCACGGTGCGTTCCAGCTTGGCGGTGTCCAGCTTGCCGTTGACGATGTGGTTCGGCAGGTTGATCGAGCCCAGGTTGCAAACGGCGATCTCGTCCTTGTTGGTGTTCAAGGTGATCTCGGTGCACAGGTTCGAGCTGTGGACCACGCCCACGTGCTGCTGCGGGCTGCGCAGGTTGCACGGGTCTTTGAAGGTCAGCCATGGGTGGCCGGTTTCAAACAGCATGGACAGCATTTTGCGCCACAGGTCTTTGGCCTGGATGGTCTTGAACAGCTTGATCTTGCCTGGGTACTGGGACAGGGCTTCGTAGTACTCGTAACGCTCTTCGAAGGCCTTGCCGGTCAGGTCGTGCAGGTCTGGCACTTCGGATGGCGAGAACAGGGTCCACGGGCCGTCATCGAAGACACGCTTCATGAACAGGTCAGGGATCCAGTTGGCGGTGTTCATGTCGTGGGTACGACGACGGTCATCACCGGTGTTCTTGCGCAGCTCGATGAACTCTTCAATGTCCATGTGCCAGGTTTCCAGGTAGGCACACACAGCGCCTTTGCGCTTGCCACCCTGGTTCACGGCTACAGCGGTGTCGTTCACCACTTTCAGGAACGGTACAACGCCCTGGGACTTGCCGTTGGTGCCCTTGATGTACGAACCCAGTGCACGCACAGGGGTCCAGTCGTTGCCCAGGCCGCCGGCGAATTTGGACAACATGGCGTTGTCGTGGATCGCGTGGTAGATGCCCGACAGGTCATCCGGCACGGTGGTCAGGTAGCAGCTCGACAGCTGTGGACGCAGGGTGCCGGCGTTGAACAGGGTTGGGGTCGACGACATGTAGTCGAAGGACGACAACAGGTTGTAGAACTCGATGGCGCGGTCTTCTTTGTGCTTCTCTTCGATCGCCAGGCCCATGGCCACGCGCATGAAGAACACTTGCGGCAGTTCGAAACGGATACCGTCCTTGTGGATGAAGTAACGGTCGTACAGGGTCTGCAGGCCCAAGTAGGTGAACTGCTGATCGCGCTCGTGGTTGATCGCCTTGCCGAGTTTTTCCAGGTCGAAGGTGGCCAGGATCGGGTTCAGCAATTCGAATTCGATACCCTTGGCGATGTAGGCAGGCAGGGCCTTGGCGTACAGGTCAGCCATCTCGTGGTGGGTGGCGCTGTCGGCGACTTTCAGGAAGCCCAGGCCTTCGGCACGCAGGGTGTCCATCAGCAGGCGCGCGGTCACGAACGAGTAGTTCGGCTCACGTTCAACCAGGGTACGGGCGGTCATCACCAGGGCGGTGTTGACGTCGGTCAGGGCCACGCCGTCGTACAGGTTCTTCAGGGTTTCGCGCTGGATCAGGTCACCGTCGACTTCTTCCAGGCCTTCGCAGGCCTCGGTGATGATGGTGTTCAGGCGGCCCAGGTCCAGCGGTGCAAATGTGCCGTCAGCCAGGGTGATGCGGATCGACGGGTGAGCTTGCACGGCAGCTTCTTCAGCCGGGGTGCGTACCGCGCGTTCCTTGGCGCGCGAGTCACGGTAGATCACGTAGTCGCGGGCAACTTTCTGCTCGCCGGCACGCATCAGGGCCAGTTCGACCTGGTCCTGGATTTCTTCGATGTGGATGGTGCCGCCCGAGGGCATGCGACGCTTGAAGGTTGCGGTGACTTGTTCGGTCAGGCGGGCAACGGTGTCATGGATGCGCGACGAGGCAGCAGCGGTGCCGCCTTCAACTGCAAGAAACGCTTTGGTGATGGCGACGGTGATTTTGTCATCGGTGTAAGGAACGACAGTGCCGTTACGCTTGATCACTCGCAGTTGGCCAGGTGCAGTGGCGGACAGATCCAGGTTCGAATCAGCGGCCTGCGGCACGGAGCCCTGCGGGTTCTCGCGAGTTGTGTCGGTTTGCATGGGGGGTTGTCTCCACATTCTATATTTATTTGGGCACCATCACGGTGCCCACCGTTCCGTCCTGAAGCACTTACAGCAGGCCTGGGCCTGGCATAACAACTTCGGGACAGGAGGAAGGGAGCTCATCGCGCCGCTTCCATGCCGAAGTCTTCGGTTCGGGCCTTGAGGCGCCCTTCGCCGTATTCCTGGTGGGTGACAGTTGCTCGCTTCAAGCACTGCAACACCCGTACCGCTTTCTGCCCTGGAGGCTGGAAAACGGCTGCCATCCGCGTGCGCGGTTTGGGCTTTTAAAAAATGCGTTGGTTCCAACCAAACGGGAGCAAGAAAGCGCTTGAGTTTCTTGTCTGATCTGTGTTTGGTTTTTTCGCTTAAAACCCTACATGTAGGGTTTTTTTAGCGCCGAGGTACAAGATAATGCGTTTTGGGGGGCTTAGCAACGCACTACCTGTGGATAACGCTGTGGGTAAAATGTGTATGAAACGTAGAACGCCCGTGTAGGCCGCAGTACTACTGGATCGCGCCGTTTGTCACCGAATATTCCAAGGTAAAAACAGCCGATTGGAATTTTGAGGGCGCGAACCCTACCACAAAAAAACGTGATCACCGAATGGATTTCCCGGCTTGTGCCAGAGGGCTGGCGCATGGCTACAATCGGCCTTCAATAGAGGCAGTAGTGTGTGCCCCGTAGATGACAATAATTAGAACCGAGGTAGCGCATGGAGCAAGAAGCCTGGCAGATATTGATCGTCGAGGACGACGAGCGATTGGCCGAGTTGACCCGTGATTATTTGGAGAGCAACGGCCTGCGGGTGGCGGTGGAAAGCGACGGCGCCCTGGCGGCGGCACGCATCATTGCCGAACAGCCCGACCTGGTGATCCTCGACCTGATGCTGCCCGGCGAAGATGGCCTGAGCATCTGCCGCAGCGTGCGCGAGCGCTATGACGGTGTGATCCTGATGCTCACTGCACGCACCGATGACATGGACCAGGTGCAGGGCCTGGACATGGGCGCCGATGATTACGTGTGCAAACCCGTGCGCCCGCGGCTGTTGCTGGCGCGTATCCAGGCCCTGCTGCGGCGCAGTGAGCCGGCCTTGCCGATTGCCGTGGAAAACCAGCGTCGCCTGCAATTTGGCCCTTTGGTGGTGGACAACGCCCTGCGCGAAGCCTGGCTGCACGAAGGCGGTATCGAATTGACCAGTGCCGAATTCGACCTGTTATGGCTACTGGTGGCGAATGCCGGGCGCATCCTGTCGCGCGAAGAAATCTTCATCGCCCTGCGCGGCATCGGCTATGACGGCCAGGACCGCTCCATCGATGTGCGCATCTCACGCATTCGCCCCAAAATCGGCGACGACCCAATCCATCCGCGCCTGATCAAGACCATCCGCAGCAAAGGCTACCTGTTCGTCCCCGAAGCCGCTGCCGATATGCCGCTGTGAACTCGATCTTCCTGCGCATCTATGGCGGCATGTGCGCGGCGCTGATCCTGGTCGCGCTGCTGGGCGTACTGGCCCTGCACCTGCTCAATGAAGTGCGCAGCGGTCAATACCGTGAACGCTTGGCCCACGGCACCTTCGCGTTGATGGGCGACAACCTGCAGCCCATGAGCGCCATCGAACGCCAGCGCGCCCTGGCGGTGTGGGAGCGTTTGCTGGGCATTCCCCTGGAGTTGCGCACACTCACCGACGCGCAACTGGACCTGAGCCAACGCAACCGCCTGCAACGCGGCCAGGTGCTGGTCGAGCAGACCGGGCCGCATGCCGCGCGGGTGCTGCGCCTGGTCAGCGAGCAGGAACAGCTGGTACTCACCGGCGAAGTGCAACAGATCAGCGAGCAACTGGCCCGCGCGACGATTTACCTGTTGGCGGACGAACTGGTGCGCTTCCCGGTCGCCGAGCAACCGCAAAAGCTGGCCGACATCAAGCAAGCCAAAGGTTTTGGTTTTGACATGCACCTGATGACCCTGGATCAAGCGGACATGGACGACGATCAGCGTCGCCGGGTGTCGGAAGGCGACACGGTGATGGCCTTGGGCAAGGGCGGCGATTCGATCCGCGTGTTTGCCGGCATGGTCGGGACGCCATGGGTACTGGAAATCGGCCCGCTGTACCAAATGAACCCTTACCCGCCGCAGTGGCTGATCCTGATCGCCTTGATCAGCCTGACCCTGATCGGCTTGATCGTGTATTTATTGGTGCGCCAGCTCGAGCGGCGGCTCAAGGGGCTGGAAGCGGCGGCTACACGTATCGCTAAAGGCAATCTGGAGGTCCGCGTGCCGGCACGCGGCGCCGACTCGGTGGGGCGGCTGGCGGCGGCCTTTAATGGCATGGCCGAGCACTTGCAGCAGTTACTGGCGATTCAGCGTGAGCTGGTGCGGGCGGTGTCCCACGAATTGCGCACTCCGGTGGCACGCCTGCGCTTTGGCCTGGAGATGATCGGCGCCGCCGCCAGCCCCGAGGCGCGGCGCAAATACATGGATGGCATGGACAGCGACATTCAAGACCTGGATGGCCTGGTTGACGAAATGCTCACCTACGCGCGCCTGGAGCAGGGCGCGCCGGAGCTGAATTTCCAGCGGGTCGACCTCAGCGCGTTGCTCGATCAGGTGATCGGCGAATTGTCGCCACTGCGCCCTCAGGTCAACGTGGCCCGCGGTATTTGCTTGTCGTCGGCGCATTGGGACGATGCCTGGGTCGATGCCGAGCCGCGCTACCTGCACCGCGCCGTGCAAAACCTGGTCAGCAATGCGATGCGCCACGCCCAGGGCCAGGTGTTGATCAGCTACCAGGTCGGCCAGGTGCGGTGCCGCATCGATGTGGAAGACGACGGCCCCGGTGTGCCGGAAAGCGCCTGGGAGCGCATTTTCACGCCGTTTCTGCGCCTGGACGACAGCCGCACCCGCGCCTCGGGCGGGCACGGCCTGGGGTTGTCGATTGTGCGGCGGATCATCTATTGGCACGGCGGGCGGGCGTTGATCAGCAAGAGCAACAACCTGGGCGGGGCGTGTTTCAGTTTGAGCTGGCCACGGGATCAGGAGAAGGCTTGAGATCGCTATCGCAGGCAAGCCAGCTCCCACAGGGCGAATGCATGCAAAAAAAGTGGGAGCTGGTTTGCCTGCGATGGCGGTAGATCAGGCCCGGATGGCCACCAGGCTCAACAACTGCTCCCCGTCCACCCCAAACTGCCCCTCCAACTCTGTGCCATGGCACCACTCAGCCGAAAGGTCGGTTAGCAGCTTTAGTCGCACCTGCCCGGTCTCGGACCACTCCACCACCTCGGCATGTTCGAAGTAAAAGCGCTTCTGCACGATCGGGTAGAGCGCCTTGAACAGGCTTTCCTTGGCCGAAAACGTCAGCGTCACCAACAAGGCGACCTGCTCGCGCGGCACGCTTGCCATGCGCTGCATTTCTTCAGCCGTCAGAATCTCCCCGGCCAGGCGTTCGGCCCGGTCCAGGGCCAGCACATTCTCCAGATCCATCCCCAGCCCACGCCATTGCGCCTTGTGCCCGACAATCGCCGCAGCGTGCCCGGTGCTGTGGGTGATTGAGCCGCTGATGTGTTCAGGCCACACCGGCGCACGGTCTTCGCCGATGGGCGGCACGCAATCAAGGTGATCGAGTTGTTGCAGTGCCGCGCGGGCGCACAGGCGGCCGGCGAGAAACTCCGCCTGGCGCTTGGCCACCGAGCGCTGGATGCTGGCCGGAGGCGGCACCGCGCAACGCTGGAAATCGCCGGCAGCTAATAAGGCCGGATCGAAACGGGTGCTCAGAAACACCGTGCCCGGCAACGGAGCGGGCAGCGGCCAATGGGCATCAAGTGGGGTGCAGCAAGCGGGTAGGGGCGTCATGCGCGGTATTTTGCGTCAGTTGGCGCGCCAGTGGATAGCCCGTCACGGTTCAGGCGCGGTTCAGAGCCCGTTCAGGGGGAGTTCAGGGGCGCCTGCGTAGTCTGGGCTCAACAGCCAAAACGCGTAGAGGTAAGCACCATGACTGCGATCAAAAAGCTGATGTTGGCGTTAACCATGCTCAGTGCCACTGCCGGCGTCCAGGCGTCGGACAGTGCATTTGCGGCATTTGGTGGCGAGAAAACCAAAAAGTCCAGCAACCTGATCCATCGTGTCAGCTTCGAAGACGCGGGCACCCAGGCCGCGCCGTGGGGCCAGTCCCTGGGCCTGAGCGCCGCGCAACCTGCCTACCGCACCGGTTACGAACACCTGACGGGCCAATACAATGGCATTAAACTGCGCCCGCAAGACTTGCAGGGCCGCTATGATATCCCCCTGTCGGACAGTTGAATTGCCTTGGAGAGCCTTATGAAATTGCTGGTCGTGGAAGATGAGGCGCTGTTGCGTCATCACCTGTTCACCCGCCTGACCGACAGCGGGCACGTGGTCGAGGCCGTGGCCAATGCCGAGGAAGCCCTGTACCAGACCGGGCAATTCAACCATGACCTGGCCATCATCGACCTGGGCCTGCCCGGCATGGGCGGCCTGGACCTGATCCGCCAACTGCGCAGCCAGGCCAAGACCTTCCCGATCCTGATCCTCACCGCCCGCGGCAACTGGCAGGACAAGGTCGAAGGCTTGGCGGCCGGCGCTGACGACTATGTGGTCAAGCCGTTCCAGTTCGAAGAACTGGAGGCGCGGATGAACGCTTTGCTGCGCCGCTCCAGCGGGTTCACCCAGTCGACCATTGTTGCCGGGCCCTTGCTGCTGGACCTCAATCGCAAGCAAGCATCCCTGGATGAGCAGCCGCTGGCGCTGACCGCCTATGAGTATCGGATTCTCGAATACTTGATGCGCCACCATCAGCAAGTCGTCGCCAAGGACCGCTTGATGGAGCAGCTTTATCCCGATGACGACGAGCGTGATCCAAACGTGATCGAAGTGCTGGTCGGCCGCCTGCGCCGCAAGCTGGAAGGGCCGGCGGGGTTCAAGCCGATCGACACCGTGCGGGGCCTGGGTTACCTGTTTAATGAGCGCTGCCGTTGATACGCTCGTTACGTGTGCGCTTGATGCTGGCGGCCACCACCCTGGCCGTGTTGTTTATGCTGGGCTTATTGCCCGCCATGCAAGGGGCGTTCAGCCTGGCGCTGCAGGATTCCATCGAGCAGCGCCTGGCGTCGGACGTCACCACCCTGATTTCCGCCGCGCGCGTCGAAAACAACCGCCTGCTGATGCCGGCGCAGTTGCCGGACGAACGTTTCAACCTCACCGATAGCCGTCTGCTTGGCTATATCTACGACCGTGAAGGCCATCTGGTATGGCGCTCACGCGCTACTCAGGAAGAAAATATCAACTACAAGCCGCGCTACGACGGGCGCGGTAACGAGTTCGCGCGCATTCGCGAAGCCAATGGTCAGGAATTTTTCGTGTATGACGTCGAGGTCAAGCTGCTGGGCGGCAAGAGCGCGGCGTTCAGTATCGTGGCCCTGCAGCCGGTGCGCGAATACCAGCTGACCCTTGAAGGCCTGCGGGAAAACCTTTATTTGGGGTTCGGCGCGGCCTTGCTGGTGTTGCTGACGTTGCTGTGGCTGGGCCTGACGTGGGGCCTGCAGGCGCTGCGGCGCCTGAGCCAGGAACTTGACCAGATCGAAGGCGGCACCCGCGAAAGCCTTTCCGAGGAGCATCCCCGTGAATTGCTGCGTCTGACGGGCTCTCTCAACCGGTTGCTGCACAGCGAGCGTGAACAACGGGCGCGCTACCGCGATTCCCTCGACGACTTGGCCCATAGCCTGAAAACGCCGCTGGCCGTGTTGCAGGGTGTGAGTGAGGACATGGCCCAGCGCCCGGAAGATCGCGGCCAGGCCTGGGTATTGCAATCGCAGATCGAACGGATGAGCCAGCAGATCGGCTACCAGCTGCAGCGTGCCAGCCTGCGTAAAAGCGGCCTGGTGCGCCACCAGGTGCGCCTTGAGCCGGTATTGCAAAGCCTGTGCGACACGCTGGACAAGGTCTATCGCGATAAACGCGTGACGGTGACCTTTGAGTTGCCCGCCGAATGCGATGTGCCGATCGAGAAGGGCGCGTTGCTCGAAATGCTCGGCAACTTGCTGGAAAACGCCTATCGCCTGTGCCTGAGCGAAGTGCGCATCAGCCTGACAGAAAGCCTCGAAGGCACCGAGCTGTGCATTGAAGATGACGGGCCTGGCGTGCCACCTGATCAGCGTGCGCGAATCCTGCAAAGGGGCGAGCGGCTGGACCGCCAGCATCCGGGGCAGGGCATCGGTCTGGCGGTGGTCAAGGACATTATCGAAAGCTACAGCGCGCGATTGACCTTGGGCGACTCACCATTGGGCGGCGCGGCGTTCAAGATTCACTTTCCGGCCTTGTGATCTCTGTTGACTCCACTGGCCTCTTCGCGAGCAAGCCCGCTCCCACATTTAACCGCGTTTATCCTGTAGGAATGCGGTCGAATGTGGGAGCGGGCTTGCTCGCGAAGGGGCCGGCAATGGCACCACACCGCTAACTCTCCTGCGCCCGATACGCCCCAGGCGTCAAGCCCGTCCACTTCTTGAACGCCCGATGAAACGCCGAAGGCTCAGAAAACCCCAGCTGCTCGGCAATCTCCTGCAAAGACAAATCGGCCCGTCCCAAGTGATAGATGGCAATGTCCCGGCGCAATTCATCCTTGAGCGCCTGAAAGCTGGTGCCTTCCTCACGTAAATGCCTGCGCAGGGTTTGAGGGCTGATGTGCAGGTGCTGCGCGACCGCTTCGAGGTCCGGCCAGGGCGTGCGGTCACGGCTCAACAAGCGGCGCAGCTGGCTGCTCAGGCTGTCGCCTTCATCCGGCCGCGACAGCAGGTCGGCGGGGGAGCGCTCAAGAAAATGCTTGAGGGTGCGTTCGTCCTGCAGCAGCGGCAAGCTCAGGTAGCGGCTGGGAAACACCAGGCTGCTGTGTGGCGCGCCGAATGCCTGAGGGCAGGGAAAGAGCAGGTCGTATTCGCCGGCATGGGCCGGCATCGGGTAACTGAACGTTGCCTGTTGCAAGCGGATACGCTGGCCGATCAACCAACTGCCCAGGCGATGCCAGATCACCAGCAGGCACTCACTGAGGAAGTGATCCGGGTCCCACAACTGCGAATCGTCCAGGCTCAGCCGAGCCATGTCGCCTTCTCTCGTCAGCTGCCAGCGCGGACCCTGTGGGAATAGGCTATAAAATAATAAGCCGCGTTCCAGAGCCTTCTCCAGGGTGCGGCAGTGGATCAGCGCGTGGCACATCATGGCGAAGGTGCCGCGCTTGCTCGGACCTTCGGCGAACCCCAGGTATTCGTCGTCCAGCGCCAGCCACAACATCTGCAACAGCCGGGTAAATTGCTCGGGGGCGATGCGGGCGCGGGGTTCGGTCAACAGCTCTGGGGTGATGCCCACCTGCAGCAGCAGGCCCGAGTAGTCGTAGCCCGCCCGGCGCGCACCACCGAGGGCGGCTCGGGCGTAGTGGCTGGCGATGGTACGTTCACGCATGTGAGGGCCTCGTCCATGGAGTGGCGGATGTTAGCCATCACCGGGAGGGGCGACAAGGCGGATATCCGCCAAATTGTAGGACGAGACCGGGTGGCCTGGCGGAATTCCGCCACATCTCCCAAGGTGTGCAAGGCCGTCGTCGTGCCCCCAGCCCTGATGTCTAAAGGCCTTCAGCGTTTTTAAGCGATGTGGCACGGCGTTTGCGATACAGAGAACAGCGCAGGCCGGTTTCAACGGACCTCGCAAACAACAAATCCCTCCAGTGCAGGAGGGTTCGCAATTCAAGTGTCGTGGGCAATGGCGGATATTTGCCACACGGTGCGATTGAGGAACTTTGCAATGACGACTCGTCAGCCACTGTACAAATCCCTGTATTTCCAGGTGATCGTTGCAATCGTTATCGGTATTTTGCTCGGTCACTTCTACCCGCAGACCGGCGTGGCGCTCAAGCCACTGGGTGACGGCTTCATCAAGCTGATCAAAATGGTCATCGCCCCGATCATCTTCTGCACCGTTGTCAGCGGCATCGCTGGCATGCAAAGCATGAAATCGGTTGGCAAAACCGGTGGCTACGCGCTGCTGTACTTCGAAGTTGTTTCCACCATCGCCCTGTTGATCGGTCTGGTCGTGGTTAACGTCGTGCAGCCGGGCGCCGGCATGCACATCGACGTGGCTACCCTGGACGCCTCCAAAGTCGCGGCCTACGTGACTGCCGGTGCAGACCAGAGCGTGGTTGGCTTCATCCTTAACGTGATCCCGAACACCATCGTTGGCGCTTTCGCCAACGGCGATATCCTGCAAGTGCTGATGTTCTCGGTGATCTTCGGTTTCGCCCTGCACCGCCTGGGTGCCTACGGCAAGCCGGTGCTGGACTTCATCGATCGCTTCGCGCACGTGATGTTCAACATCATCAACATGATCATGAAGCTCGCGCCACTGGGTGCCCTGGGCGCCATGGCGTTCACCATCGGTGCCTATGGTGTAGGCTCGCTGGTTCAGCTGGGTCAGCTGATGATCTGCTTCTACATCACCTGCGTCCTGTTTGTGGTCGTGGTGCTGGGCGCCATCTGCCGCGCACACGGTTTCAGCGTGTTGAAGCTGGTTCGCTACATCCGTGAAGAGCTGTTGATCGTACTGGGGACTTCCTCCTCGGAATCGGCACTGCCACGCATGCTGATCAAGATGGAGCGTCTGGGCGCGAAGAAATCCGTAGTAGGCCTGGTGATTCCGACCGGCTACTCCTTCAACCTCGATGGTACCTCGATCTACCTGACCATGGCGGCCGTGTTCATCGCTCAGGCGACCGACACCCACATGGACATCACCCACCAGATCACCTTGCTGCTGGTGCTGCTGCTGTCCTCCAAAGGCGCTGCAGGCGTGACCGGTTCGGGCTTCATCGTGCTGGCGGCCACCCTGTCGGCTGTTGGCCATCTGCCGGTTGCCGGCCTGGCGCTGATCCTGGGTATCGACCGCTTCATGTCCGAAGCCCGCGCACTGACCAACCTGGTCGGTAACGCCGTTGCCACCATCGTTGTGGCCAAGTGGGTCAAGGAACTGGACACCGACAAGCTGCACAGCGAGCTGGCGTCCGGCGGCACTGGCATCTCCGACACCCGTCCGGAAGATGACCTGGGCGTGGCTGAAGGTCCTGCTCCTGCGGTCAAGTAACATGCCGAAGGCGTGAATCGCGTCAGACGCTCTGCAAACGCCCCGACTTGATCGGGGCGTTTGCGTTTCTGCGGGGTCACTTTTCGGTTCTTTTGATTTACAGTCAGCAATCACTTCATCAAACCGCGATGAGGCTGGTATCTACCGGCGTTTGTTGGCCCTGGCCGGACTATGCTGATGAAACTCGCGCCGGGGTGTCCGCTCTAAAACCCATTAGCCAGCCGCATGTTTGCGCTGCAATCGCTTGCAGGAGTTTCGATGGACAGTGTGGATCTGAATGTCTTGCGCAGCGTGCTCGATTGGCGCCGCGCTGGGCACCGAGTGGTGCTTTACAGCGTGGTCCAGACCTGGGGCAGTGCGCCGCGCCCGCCAGGGGCGATGTTGGCCTTGCGAGGCGACGGTGTCGTGATTGGGTCGGTGTCCGGTGGCTGCATCGAAGATGACTTGATCGCGCGCCTGCAGGACGGTCGCTTGCCGGACGATGGGCCGCCGGTGCAACTGGTGACCTACGGCGTCACCCGGGATGAGGCTGCGCGTTTTGGCTTGCCTTGCGGCGGGACATTACGCCTGACCGAAGAGCGCGTGGACAGCTGGGCTTGGGTCGCCGAATTGCTGGCGCGGTGTGAGGCGCATGAAATCGTTGCGCGCGAGTTGGACCTGGCCACTGGCGAGGTGAACTTGAGCGGTGCGAGCAAGACCGATGCCGTGACCTTCGATGGCGAACGCCTGCGTGCGATCTATGGCCCCCGTTGGCGTTTGTTGCTGATCGGTGCGGGCCAGTTGTCACGCTACGTGGCTGAGATGGCACGGTTGCTGGATTTCGAAGTGCTGATCTGCGACCCTCGTGAAGAATTCGTCTATGGCTGGGAAGAGCAGCACGGCCGCTTTGTGCCGGGCATGCCGGATGAAGCGGTGCTCAATATCCAGACCGATGAACGCACTGCCATCGTTTGTCTGACCCACGATCCACGCCTGGATGACATGGCGCTGCTGACGGCGCTCAATTCTACGGCGTTCTACATTGGCGCCCTTGGTTCACGGGTCAACAGCCAGAAGCGCCGAGAGAACCTGGCGGCGCTGGGCCTCTCGACGCAAGCCATTGCCCGCTTGCATGGGCCGATCGGTTTGCACATCGGCAGTCATACACCGTCGGAAATTGCGTTGTCGTTGATGGCCGAAATCGTTGCGATCAAGAACGGCGTGGCGACACTGCAGAAAAAGCCGTTGCCGGTGGCGGCCCCATGACTGTTGTCGCGATTGTGCTGGCGGCAGGGCAGGGCAGTCGTTTCCGCGCTGAGGCGGGGCCAGATAAAGACAAGTTGCTGGCCGATTGCGTGGGCCGCGATGGTGTGACGCGGCCGGTGATCGAGCAGGTGCTTGTGAACTTGCCTGCGCGTGTTGTAAAGCGCTGGGTGGTGACTTCGCCGGACCGGTTGGAGGTGATTCGCCTGGCACAGGCTTACGGCTGTGAAGTCCTGTTGCTGCATTCCGCCGGCATGGGCGACAGCCTTGCTGCGGTGGTTGCGGCCAGTGGCGCGGCAGACGGCTGGTTGGTGGTATTGGGCGACATGCCGTTTATTCAAGCATCGAGCATTGAGCAGGTGCTGGACGCGCTGCAGGAGGAGGGTATCAGCGTGCCGGTGCATGCGGGAACGTGCGGCCATCCTGTGGCGTTTGGTCGTGCGTTCGGGCCAGGCCTGATGGCGTTGACTGGGGATCGTGGCGCCAAGCCTCTGTTCGCTCAGGCGAAGGTGGCGCAGGTTCACGTCAATGATCCGGGTGTGCTTTGGGATGTGGACCTGCCACAGAGGCTGAATTTCAACGCCGACTGAATGTGGGAGCGGGCTTGCTCGCGAATGCTGGATGTCAGTCAATCTGCGCAGGTCTCAAATCATCGCCCATAAAAAAGCCCCGCCTGATCACTCAGGCGGGGCTTTTTAGTGGCTGATGGAATCAGACGAGAGGTTTAGGCTCGTGTTCTGCTTCCAACGCCTTTGGGGCGTGCTCCGCGGCAGCCGGGGCTGGCGCCTCGACTACTTCAGCAGCAGCCGGTGCGGCAGCGGCTGCAGCGGCGGCGGCCTCAGCTTCCTTGCGGCGGCGACGCACTTCACGTGGGTCGTTCGGCGCGCGGCCATTTTCGGTCAGTGCGCTGGCAGGGGCTGCTTCAACCACCGGGGCGGCAACTTCGGCAACCACTGGCGCTTCAACCACTGGCGCAGGCTCGGCAACCACAACCGGAGCGGCTTCAACCACTTCGGCAACCGGTGCTGGCGCTTCTTCTGCCACAGGGGCAGGGGTTGGCGCTTCAACCGGAGTGGCTGGCTCGGCAGTCCACTGGAAGGCGGTCTGTTCTTCGCGAACTTCACGCACTGCCGGGGCGGCCTCTTCGACAGCCGGCGCTTCAACCACGGCTTCAACCGCTGGCTGAGGCTCAACTACCGGTGCAGGCTCGACCGCGGTGACATCCACTGCTGGTTGAGCTTCGCGAACCGGTGCAACTTCCACTTCCGGCACCACTGGGGCTTCGATCGGGGTCGTTGCTTCGACGACTGGAGCTTCAACTACCGGCGTTTGAACTGCCGGGGCCTCAACCACTGGCGCTTCAACCGCTGGCGTTTCAGCGACTGGCGCTTCTACAACAGAGGTGTCTTCGACGGCGGCAGTAGCGCGTTCAGCTTGCTCGTGAGCCTGGGCTTCAGCAGGTGCGCTGATGACCGAGGTGGCCACGGCGGCTGTCACAGCCAGGCCGGCAGCCAGTTCGGCGCCAGTCGGCTCGGCGGTGGCGGCTTCTGCGTTTTCGCCAGACTCTTCCGAGCCTTCGATGACATTGCCGTTGGCGTCACGTTGACGCTCGCGACGGTTGCTGCGACGACGCTGGCCACGGGAGCGGCGACGTGGACGATCACCTTCGGCGTTGTCCTGGCCGTCTTCCTGCAGTTGCTCTTCGCTCGTCAGCACTTCTTCTTCGCTGGCGGCAGCGGCTTGCTCGGCGCGTGGTTGACGCTCTTCACGCGGTGGGCGCGGCTGGCGCTCTTCACGTGGGGCACGTTCTTCACGCGGCTGGCGAGCCGGGCGTTCTTCGCTGGCCGCTTCGGCAGCCACGGCTGGAGCTGCGTCCAGTGGCTCGCGCAGTTCACGCACACGTTCTTCACGCTCGCCACGCGGCTTGCGGTCTTCACGAGGGGCGCGTGGGGTACGTGGTGCGCGCTCTTCACGCGGTGCACGTTCTTCACGGGCTACGGCTGGGGTTTCTTCGCGGGCTTCGCGAGGTGCACGCTCTTCACGTGGCGCGCGTTCTTCACGCGGAGCACGTTCCTCGCGAGGCTTGCGCTCTTCATCACGGCGACCGTTGCGGTTACGGCTTTGCTGGCGACCGTTGCGACGTTCTTCGTTACGGGCCGGGCGCTCGGTGGCAGGTTTTTCAACCACTACCGGAGCAACTGGCTCTTCCTTGGTGGCGAACAGGCTGACCAGCGACTTCACCAGGCCTTTGAACAGGCTTGGCTCAGGCAGGGCGGCTGGCGCGGCAACCGGGGCGGCTACTTCGGCAGGTACCGGTGCGTTGGCACGGGCCGGTGCGGTCTTCACGGCAGCTTCCTGGCGAACCAGGGTGCGGGTTGCGGCAGCTGGCTGGACTTCTTCCACTTCAGCCGCGGCAGCAGCGATTTCGTAGCTGGACTGGCCGCTGTGTGCTTCCGGGCTGTCATCACGCAGGCGCTGCACTTCGAAGTGCGGCGTTTCGAGGTGATCGTTCGGCAGGATGACGATACGGGCACGGGTACGCAGTTCGATCTTGGTGATCGAGTTGCGTTTTTCGTTGAGCAGGAAAGCTGCAACCGGGATCGGCACTTGCGCGCGGACTTCGGCGGTGCGGTCTTTCAGGGCTTCTTCTTCGATCAGGCGCAGGATCGCCAGGGACAGCGATTCAACGTCACGGATGATGCCGGTGCCGTTGCAACGCGGGCAGACGATGCCGCTGCTTTCGCCCAGGGATGGGCGCAGGCGCTGACGGGACATTTCCAGCAGGCCGAAGCGCGAGATGCGGCCGACCTGTACGCGGGCACGGTCAGCTTCCAGGCATTCGCGGACTTTTTCTTCCACGGCGCGCTGGTTCTTGGCCGGGGTCATGTCGATGAAGTCGATCACGATCAGGCCGCCGATGTCACGCAGGCGCAGTTGGCGGGCGATTTCTTCAGCCGCTTCCAGGTTGGTCTGCAGAGCGGTTTCTTCGATGTCGCTGCCTTTGGTCGCACGCGCCGAGTTGATGTCGATGGACACCAGGGCTTCGGTCGGGTCGATCACAATGGAGCCACCGGAAGGCAGTTCGACTACGCGCTGGAAGGCGGTCTCGATCTGGCTTTCGATCTGGAAGCGGTTGAACAGCGGAACGCTGTCTTCGTACAGCTTGATCTTGCTGGCGTACTGCGGCATTACCTGGCGGATGAAGGTCAGGGCTTCGTCCTGGGCTTCAACGCTGTCGATCAGCACTTCGCCGATGTCCTGGCGCAGGTAATCGCGGATGGCGCGGATGATCACGTTGCTTTCCTGGTAGATCAGGAACGGCGCGGAACGATCCAGGGACGCTTCTTTAATAGCGGTCCACAGTTGCAGCAGGTAGTCGAGGTCCCACTGCATTTCTTCGCTGCTGCGGCCAAGGCCGGCAGTGCGCACGATCAGGCCCATGTCGGCTGGTGCAATCAAGCCGTTCAGCGCTTCACGCAGTTCGTTGCGCTCTTCGCCTTCGATGCGACGGGAAATACCGCCGGCACGTGGGTTGTTTGGCATCAGCACCAGGTAACGGCCGGCCAGGCTGATGAAAGTGGTCAGGGCGGCGCCCTTGTTGCCACGTTCTTCTTTTTCGACCTGAACGATGACTTCCTGGCCTTCGCTCAGGACGTCCTTGATGTTCACGCGGCCTTCTGGGGCTTTCTTGAAGTATTCGCGGGAGATTTCTTTGAGGGGCAGGAAGCCGTGGCGCTCGGAGCCGAAATCGACAAAGGCAGCCTCAAGGCTTGGTTCGATGCGAGTAATACGGCCTTTATAGATGTTGGCCTTCTTTTGCTCGCGTGCACCGGATTCGATGTCCAGGTCGTAGAGGCGTTGGCCATCTACCAGTGCAACACGCAACTCTTCGGGTTGAGTTGCGTTAATCAGCATTCTTTTCATGTTGTACCGTCGGTTTCCGGGCTGCCGGAAACGGCGTTCGGCACACACGACTTCTCACGGTCGGTGTCAGGTGCGTCAAGAGTGGTTGGCCACTCCAGTGTCCAGCAATAACGAGCCAATTGGGCCGGTATCGCGACGGACGCGTCCTGCTTGTTAGCGGTGGTGACAAAGGCACCACTTCAACAAAAGCTAAGGTCAGGAGGAGGAATCAACCGGCGGTTGTGGACGAGATGAAGCGTCTAAATATAAGCCTAGTGCTACACGGTCCGACGGTTGTGCATCTCCACCCTACACGTATCCCTGATAATTCGGGTGCTGCCGCGCGCAGAATCCGCAGCGGGTTGGCATTTACCGTGTTCTCCAATGGGGAGTCCACGCTCATGGCTAAACAAGACTAGGTGTGGGCGACTGCGCTCTCACTCAGCTCTTAACAGGCGTTGTTTCCGAAGCTTTCGCCATGGTCTGGCTCAAGACTGACTGCACTTTGTGAACTGGCCGTAAATATCGGCGCAGAACGCGAGTATTCACTCTGCTTTCTGCACTCGCTTCAGGCCTCATGTCACCTGCGCTTGTTACAATCTCGAGCCTTCCAAGGTGGCAAAAGCCCCGTAGGACGGCCTCGCGTCCTGATGAATTGCGATGGTCAGGGCCGGCAGTTTGCCGCAAGTCCTCTGTCCAGGCCGCTTTTGGCGGCGTTCGCGACTATAGCAGCAATGATTAAGTGCTTCAATTCCATAAAAAATTGTTATCATCGCCGCCATGACGACTACCGCCCCCCAGACCCCCAGCGTCCAGCTGCTCGAGGTCTCGCCGGAATATGCCGGCCAACGCATCGACAATTTTCTCCTGGCCAGGCTCAAAGGCGTGCCCAAGACCTTGATTTACCGCATCTTGCGTAAAGGCGAAGTGCGCGTGAACAAGGGCCGCATCAAGCCGGAGTACAAGCTGCAGGCGGGCGACATCGTCCGTGTGCCGCCGGTTCGCGTGCCTGAGCGTGACGAGCCCGTGCCGCTGGCCCAGGGCCTGCTGCAGCGCCTTGAGGCTTCAATTGTCTTCGAAGACAGCAAGCTGATCGTGATCAACAAACCGTGCGGCATTGCGGTGCACGGCGGCAGCGGCCTGAATTTCGGCGTGATCGAAGCGTTCCGTCAGTTGCGCCCGGATGCCAAGGAACTGGAGTTGGTCCACCGCCTGGACCGCGACACCTCTGGTCTGCTGATGATCGCCAAAAAACGCAGCATGTTGCGCCACCTTCATACCGCTCTGCGTGGCGATGGTGTCGACAAGCGCTATATGGCGCTGGTGCGTGGCAACTGGGCGAGCTCGATCAAAAGCGTTCGTGCGCCGCTGCAGAAGAGCAACCTGCGCTCCGGCGAGCGTATGGTCGAAGTGGACGAGGAGGGCAAAGAAGCCCTGACCCTGTTCAAAGTGCTGCGCCGTTTCGGTGACTTCGCCACCATGGTCGAGGCCAAGCCGGTGACCGGGCGTACTCACCAGATTCGTGTGCATACCCTGCACGCAGGCCACTGCATCGCCGGCGACACCAAGTACGGCGACGAGGATTTCTCCAAGGAAATTCGCGATCTGGGCGGCAAGCGCCTGTTTCTTCACGCCTACATGCTGACAGTTCCGCTGCCTGACGGCGGTGAGCTGAAGCTGCAGGCGCCGGTCGACGAAATGTGGGCCAAGACCGTGGAGCGTTTGAGTGTCGCACCTTGATTACAAGCTGCTGATCTTTGACTGGGACGGCACCCTGTGCGATTCCATTGGGCGGATCGTGGAATCAATGCACGCAGCTTCAACCCGCTCGGGCTTTGAGTTGTGCACCGATCTCGCGGTCAAAGGCATCATCGGCCTGGGCTTGCCTGAAGCCATCCGTACCTTGTACCCGCAGATCAGTGACGCTGAGCTGGTGACGTTTCGCGACCACTACGCCGACCACTACATCGCGCTGGAGGCCACGCCTTCGCCGCTGTTCGACGGTGTGGTGCAATCGCTTGAGGCCTTTCGTGCCCAGGGTTATCACTTGGCAGTCGCCACCGGCAAAGCCCGTCGCGGGTTGGATCGGGTCCTTAAGGCGCACAATTTCGAAAATTATTTCGACATCACCCGGGCGGCGGATGAAACCGCCAGCAAGCCTCATCCTCTGATGCTTGAGCAGATCCTTGCCCATTGCGGTGTGTCGCCGCGCCAGGCGTTGATGGTGGGCGACGCCTCCTTCGACCTGATGATGGCGCGCAATGCGGGCATGGACAGTGTGGCGGTCAGCTACGGCGCTCAGTCTGCCGAGACCTTGCAGCAGTACGAGCCGAGGCTGACGATTGATCATTTTTCCGAACTGCAGGCCTGGCTCAGCCGGGCCCAATAAGTCTTTGCTGGGGTTAATGGCATGAGTGACGAGTGGAAGGCGCCGGAAAAGGCGGATAGCAGTGATGATAAAAGCTGGAAGCTGCTGGAGAAGACTCTCCTGGCCAGCGTTCAGGAGCAGCGCCGTGCGCGGCGTTGGGGGATTTTCTTCAAGCTGCTGACCTTTATCTGGCTGCTCGCGATGCTGGTGCTGTTCAGTCCACTGATGGACATGGAAAAAAGCGCTACCCGCGGCAGCAATTACACCGCCTTGATCGAAGTGCGTGGCGTGATCGCCGACAAAGAGTCCGCCAGCGCCGACAACATTGTCAGCAGCCTGCGCGCGGCGTTTGAAGACCCGAAGGTCAAGGGCGTGATCCTGCGCATCAACAGCCCAGGTGGCAGCCCGGTGCAGTCGGGTTATGTGTATGACGAAATTCGCCGTCTGCGCGGCCTGCACCCGGATATCAAGTTGTATGCGGTGATTTCCGACCTGGGCGCCTCGGGCGCCTATTACATCGCCAGCGCCGCTGACCAGATCTACGCCGACAAGGCCAGCCTGGTCGGCTCCATTGGCGTGACGGCGGCCGGTTACGGCTTCGTCGGCACCATGGAGAAGCTGGGGGTTGAGCGTCGCACTTACACCTCGGGTGAGCACAAAGCGTTCCTCGACCCGTTCCAGCCGCAAAAAGCCGATGAGACTCAGTTCTGGCAGGGCGTGCTCGATACCACTCACCGTCAGTTCATTGCCAGCGTGAAGCAGGGGCGTGGCGATCGACTGAAGGACAAAGACCATCCGGAGCTGTTCTCCGGGCTGGTGTGGTCGGGTGAGCAGGCGTTGCCGCTGGGCTTGATCGATGGGCTGGGCAGTGCCAGTTCGGTGGCGCGGGATGTGATTGGCGAGAAGGAATTGGTGGATTTCACCGTTGAGGAATCGCCGTTTGATCGCTTTTCCAAGAAACTGGGTGCCAGCGTGGCCGAGAAGCTGGTGATGTACATGGGCTTCCAGGGCCCGACGCTGCGCTGATACCTCGAAAGCGACAGGGTTCAACATGTGGGAGCTGGCTTGCCCGCGATAGCGTCACCTCGGTGCGACTGATGTTCCGAGGTGTCTGCATCGCAGGCAAGCCCGCTCCCACATTGGTTTTGTGCTGGGCTTAGGGGGTCTGCACGCCTTCAGCCAGCAGCATATCCACCAGGCGAATCAGTGGCAGGCCGATCAGGCTGGTTGCATCCGGCCCTTCGGTGCTTTGGAACAAGCTCACGCCCAGCCCTTCGGCCTTGAAGCTGCCGGCGCAGTCATAAGGTTGCTCGATCCGAAGGTAGCGCTCGATGCGTTCAGCGCTCAGTTCGCGCATGTGCACCGTAAACGGTACGCAGTCGACCTGGCAGTGCCCGGTCTGGCTGTTCAGCAGCGCCAACCCGGTAAGGAAGCTGACACGCTTGCCGCTCGCTGCCAGCAGTTGTGCGCGCGCGTTCTCGAAGGTATGGGGCTTGCCGATGATGCGGCCTTCCAGAGCAGCGACCTGATCGGAGCCAATGATCAAATGCCCCGGATGGCTGCCGGCGAGGGCGCGAGCTTTCTGTTCGGCCAGGCGCTTGACCAGCTCGATGGCGGATTCATTTTCACGGTGGCTTTCGTCGATATCAGGCGAGCTGCAGATGAACGGCAGGTGCAGGCGGCTCAGCAATTCCCGGCGATAAACCGAGCTGGATGCAAGTAATAAAGGCAGCATAGGCGTCTCCTCAGAGCAGCCGGGGATTCTAGCGGGGTGACCGGCTGACGCACAGGGCTGAATTTCCTTTGACATGGCTGGGTGCATCCCTATAATGCTGCGCCTATGTTGAATGACCCGATTCCACCTCACGTTGACCCGCGCAAATTGGCAGATCGTGGCACTTCCCTTCAAGGTGAATTGCTGCTGGCCGATTTGGAGAGACTCTGCGACCCGCTTTCCGACACTGTCGGTACGGTGCAGGCCAAATTTGTTTTTGAACGAGATGAACGTAAGTCTGTGGTAATCCACAGTTTTATCGACACCGAAGTCAAAATGGTTTGCCAGCGTTGTCTTGAGCTGGTCACCCTGCCGATTCACAGCGAATGCAGTTACGCTGTGGTGAAGGAGGGTGCGAATACCCAGTCGTTGCCGAAAGGTTATGACGTGCTGGAACTGGGCGAAGATCCTTTGGATCTGCATGCACTGATCGAGGAGGAGCTTTTGCTCGCCTTGCCCATTGTGCCTGCTCATCATCCGGAAGAATGCCAGCAGCCGGAGGGTCTCGATGACGAGGCCGAGCCGAGCGAGGACGAGGTAACGCGGTCCAACCCGTTCAGTGTATTGGCGCAGTTAAAGCGTGACCCAAACGTTTAGGAGTTAATCAATTATGGCTGTTCAGCAGAACAAAAAATCCCGCTCTGCCCGTGACATGCGTCGTTCGCACGATGCCCTGACGGCAAGCACTCTGTCTGTAGAAAAAACCACCGGTGAAATTCACCTGCGTCACCACGTATCGCCAGAAGGCGTATACCGTGGTCGTAAAGTGATCGACAAGGGCGCTGACGAGTAATCACTTGTCTGCTCAAGTCATCGCGATTGACGCAATGGGCGGGGACTTCGGTCCCCGCAGCATTGTTCAGGCTTGCATTGCCAGCCTGTCTGCTACGCCCTCGCTGCACCTGACCCTCGTCGGTCAACCCTCCCTTCTTGAAGAATTGATTGCCAGCCATCCGGCAGTGGATCGCGCGCGCCTGACGATTACGCCAGCCAGCGAAACCATCAGCATGGATGACAAGCCGGCGGCAGCCCTGCGTGGCAAGCCCGACTCTTCGATGCGGGTGGCCCTTGAGCTGTTGCGTGATGCCAAGGTGCAAGCCTGTGTCAGTGCCGGCAATACCGGAGCCTTGATGGCGTTGTCGCGGCATGTGCTCAAGACACTGCCCGGGATCGATCGCCCGGCGATGGTCGCGGCCATCCCTACGCAAGAAGGCTACTGCCAGTTGCTGGACCTGGGCGCGAACGTCGATTGCAGTGCCGAGCACCTGTTCCAGTTCGCGGTGATGGGCTCGGTGGCCGCTGAGGCGTTGGGCGTGACCCGGCCGCGGGTGGCGTTGCTGAATATCGGCACTGAAGACATCAAGGGCAATCAGCAGGTCAAGCTCGCCGCCACCTTGCTGCAAAATGCGCGAGGGGTGAACTACATCGGCTTCGTCGAAGGTGACGGTGTGTACCGTGGCGAAGCCGACGTGGTGGTATGCGACGGGTTTGTCGGCAATATCCTGCTCAAGTCCAGCGAAGGCCTGGCAACCATGATCGCTACGCGTATCGAGGCCTTGTTCAAGCAGAACCTGGCCTCGCGCATGGTCGGCGCCCTGGCGTTGCCGTTGATGCGCCGCTTGCAGGCCGATCTGGCACCGGCGCGGCACAACGGTGCGAGCTTTCTGGGGTTGCAGGGCATTGTGGTGAAAAGCCATGGCTCGGCGGGGGTGCAAGGTTTTCAAAGTGCGATTGCGCGGGCGCTGATCGAGATCCAGGAAAACCTGCCGCAACGCTTGCACGGCCGTCTTGAGGACTTGTTGCCTTAGGCGAATCGGCCCGGGAATGCTTAAATGTGACCGGCCAGTTCAATTGACCATCCAATCTGTCAGTTTCGTGCGCTCCCACCCGGGGATTCATCTCAAAATCGGGAGCGTTCATTTTTGACGACCAGATCATTAGGGGCTTGTTACATGTCTACATCCCTCGCATTCGTCTTTCCAGGGCAGGGTTCGCAGTCCCTCGGCATGTTGGCCGAGCTGGGCGCGCAACATCCGTTGATCCTGGACACTTTCAAGGAAGCTTCCGACGCCCTGGGTTACGACCTGTGGGCGCTGACCCAGCAAGGGCCGGAAGAACAACTCAATCAAACCGATAAAACCCAGCCGGCCATCCTCACCGCGTCGATCGCGCTGTGGCGCCTGTGGCTGGCTGAAGGCGGCGCGCGCCCGGCCTACGTGGCCGGTCACAGCCTGGGCGAATACAGCGCCCTGGTGGCGGCGGGCAGCCTGACCCTGGGCGAAGCGGTCAAGTTGGTCGAGCGTCGTGGTCAACTGATGCAAGAAGCCGTTCCGGCCGGACAGGGCGGCATGGCCGCTATCCTGGGTCTGGACGACGCCGTGGTGATCCAAGCCTGTGCCGAAGCGGCCCAGGGCGAGGTCGTCAGCGCAGTGAACTTCAATTCCCCTGGCCAGGTGGTGATCGCCGGTGCCAAGGCTGCCGTTGAACGTGCCATCGAGGGTTGCAAGGCCCGAGGCGCCAAGCGCGCCTTGCCATTGCCGGTCAGCGTGCCGTCCCACTGTGAGCTGATGCGCCCGGCTGCCGAGCGGTTTGCCGAGTCCATCGCCGCCATCAACTGGCAGGCGCCGCAGATTCCGCTGGTGCAGAACGTCAGTGCGGCCGTTGCCGCCGACCTCGAGACCCTCAAGCGCGACCTGCTGGAGCAACTCTACAAGCCTGTGCGCTGGGTTGAGTCGGTTCAGACCCTGGCGGCCAAGGGTGCCACCGAGCTTGTCGAGTGCGGCCCGGGCAAAGTCCTGGCTGGCCTGAACAAGCGCTGCGCCGAGGGCGTCTCGACTGCCAACCTCAATACCCCGGATGCCTTCGCTGCCGCCCGCGCGGCACTGGCCTGAATCCCTGATCCCCGAACTTAGGAGAAGCTTGCATGAGTCTGCAAGGTAAAGTTGCACTGGTTACCGGCGCGAGCCGTGGCATTGGCCAGGCGATCGCCCTGGAACTGGGCCGTCAGGGCGCCGTAGTCATCGGCACCGCGACATCCGCCTCGGGTGCCGAGCGTATCGCCGCCACCTTGAAGGAAAACGGCGTTCAGGGCACTGGCCTTGAGCTGAACGTGACCAACGATGAGTCGGTTGCCGCTGTGCTGGCTCAAATCACTGCACAATTTGGCGCACCGGCTATTCTGGTGAACAACGCCGGTATCACCCGCGACAACCTGATGATGCGCATGAAAGACGACGAGTGGTACGACGTGGTCGATACCAACTTGAACAGTCTGTTTCGCCTGTCCAAGGGTGTTTTGCGTGGCATGACCAAGGCGCGTTGGGGCCGAATTATCAATATTGGCTCCGTAGTGGGTGCCATGGGCAACGCAGGCCAAGTAAACTACGCGGCGGCCAAAGCCGGTCTGGAAGGTTTCAGCCGTGCATTGGCGCGTGAAGTCGGTTCGCGGTCGATTACGGTCAACTCGGTGGCCCCTGGGTTCATCGACACCGATATGACCCGCGAACTGCCGGAAGCACAGCGTGAAGCGTTGCTGACGCAGATTCCGCTGGGCCGTCTGGGCCAGGCTCAAGAGATCGCAAATGTGGTCACTTTCCTGGCATCCGACGGTGCGGCATACGTGACTGGGGCTACAATCCCGGTGAACGGCGGGATGTACATGAGTTAAATTGTGACGGATCGCTTCAAAAAAATGTCATACGAGCTGTCTAAAATCCGTTATAAAGCTGCAACTTAATTTATAGGCTGGTGGCCGACCGGGTACAGGGTGAAGCTTTCAGTTGAAAAGCTGAAATGGCTTTCTATACACTTACCCACTGGCCAGCTGCCTGAATTTGTCCATTAGGAGTGAAAACAAGGTATGAGCACCATCGAAGAGCGCGTCAAGAAAATCGTTGCCGAGCAACTGGGCGTTAAAGAAGAAGAAGTGACCAACTCCGCTTCCTTCGTTGAAGACCTGGGTGCCGACTCCCTTGACACCGTTGAGCTGGTGATGGCTCTGGAAGAGGAATTCGAGACCGAAATCCCGGACGAAGAAGCTGAAAAAATCACTACTGTTCAAGCTGCTATCGACTACGTTACTGCCCACCAGGCGTAATAGTTTGTAGTCGTCGCTTGCTGTTAGGGAAAAACCGCACTGCTGTAACGGCGTGCGGTTTTTTCTTTAGCTCTGATGAAACTTCAGCGCTGATAAAATGCGTGCTGAAGCGAAGTGTCGCCATCAAGAAAAAAGGAGAGTGCTGTGTCGCGTAGACGCGTCGTAGTCACCGGTATGGGTATGTTGTCGCCACTGGGTACGGATGTGCCAAGCAGTTGGCAGGGCATTCTGGCTGGCCACAGTGGTATCGGTCTGATCGAGCACACGGACCTTTCTGCCTATTCCACCCGTTTTGGCGGCTCGGTAAAGGGCTTCAATGTCGAGGAATATCTCTCGATCAAAGAGTCCCGCAAACTCGACCTGTTCATTCAGTACGGCCTGGCAGCCGGTTTTCAGGCGGTGCGTAATGCCGGCCTGGAAGTCACCGACGCCAACCGTGACCGCATCGGCGTGGCCATGGGTTCGGGTATTGGCGGTTTGACCAATATCGAAGAAACCAGCCGCACGCTGCACGATTCCGGCCCCCGTCGAATTTCACCATTCTTCGTACCGGGCTCGATCATCAATATGATTTCCGGTTTCCTGTCCATCCACTTGGGTGCGCAGGGGCCTAATTACGCCATTGCTACGGCGTGCACCACGGGCACTCACTGCATCGGCATGGCGGCGCGCAACATCGCCTATGACGAGGCAGACGTGATGATCGCCGGTGGCGCCGAGATGGCCGCCTGCGGGCTGGGCATGGGCGGCTTCGGCGCGTCCCGTGCGCTCTCCACGCGCAATGACGAACCGACCCGTGCCAGCCGTCCGTGGGACAAGGGCCGTGACGGTTTTGTACTGTCTGACGGCGCCGGTGCCCTGGTACTGGAAGAGTTGGAGCACGCCAAAGCGCGTGGCGCCACCATCTACGCCGAGCTGATCGGCTTTGGCATGAGCGGCGATGCGTATCACATGACGTCGCCACCGTCTGACGGTGCCGGCGCTGCGCGTTGCATCACCAACGCGTTGCGCGACGCGAAGGTGAATCCCGACCAGGTGCAGTACATCAATGCCCACGGCACCTCGACCCCGGCCGGCGACCTGGCGGAAGCCGAAGCCATCAAGTCGGTGTTTGGCGAGCACGCCTACAAGCTGGCGGTCAGCTCCACCAAGTCCATGACCGGCCACCTGTTGGGTGCGGCGGGCGCGGTCGAGGCGATCTTCAGCGTGATGGCCATCAAGGATCAGGTCGCTCCGCCGACCATCAACCTTGATGAGCCGGACGAAGGCTGCGACCTGAACTTCGTGCCTCACGAAGCCCAGCCGATGCCAATTGACGTGGTGATCTCCAACTCCTTCGGGTTTGGTGGCACCAACGGCTCCCTGGTGTTCCGCCGGTTCGCCGAGTGATGCACAGCTGGGTCGACGGTCAGCCAGCGGACAGCGTGCCCCTGAAAGATCGCGGCCTGGCGTACGGTGATGGGCTGTTTGAAACCATCGCCGTCAAGGCCGGGCAGCCCGTGCTGCTCGACCGCCACCTGCAACGCCTTGAGGAGGGTTGCCGGCGCCTTGCGTTGATCACGGATCACGCACTGATCCGCAATGAAGTCTTGGCTTACGCCGCCGCCCTTGGCGACGCAGTGCTCAAGTTGATCCTCACCCGCGGCGACAGCCAGCGCGGTTATGGGATCAACCCCGGCGCCCCGGTGCGCCGTATCTTGCAGGGCAATCCGCCCGCTACCTATCCCCACGCTCACGCAACCGACGGCATCCGCCTGTTTGCGTGCGCTACCCGTTTGGCCGAGCAGCCGTTGCTTGCCGGGCTCAAGCACCTTAATCGTCTGGAACAAGTGATCGCCCGCGCCGAGTGGCAGGATGCCGAGCATGCCGAAGGTTTAATGCTGGATATGTCTGGTCGCGTTATCGAGGGCGTGTTCAGCAACCTGTTCGTGGTGCGCAATGGCGTGTTACTGACCGCTGATCTGAATCGTTGTGGCGTTGCCGGGGTCATGCGCGCCGAGATTCTGGCCCAGGCGCACGCACTGGGTATCCCGCTGGCCGTGGCCGACATCAGCCTTGAGCAGTTACAGCAGGCCGATGAAGTCTTCGTGTGCAACAGCGTTTATGGCATTTGGCCGGTGCGCAGTTGCGCTGCGATGAGCTGGTCGGTTGGGCCGCTCACCCGTAAACTGCAGGGCATTGTTCGCGCGCTATTGGATATTTGAGTTGATACGAAAACTGGTTTTACTGCTGCAGATCGGCCTGGTCTCGGCAGGCTTGCTGCTGGGCTTCTCGGCCTGGAAGCTCGATTCTGCCTTGAAGCAGCCCCTGAATCTGACCCAGGAACAATTGCTCGATGTGCCTGCCGGGTCGACCCCGACGGGCACCTTCAATCGCCTCGAAGCCGAGGGCGTGCTGGATGATGCTTTTTGGTTGCGCCTGTACTGGCGCTTCAACCTCGACGGCCAGCCACTGCACAGCGGCGAATACCGCATGACTCCAGGCCTCACCGCCGAAGGCTTGATCGGCCTGTGGCAGCGCGGCGAAGTGGTGCAATACAGCCTGACACTGGTCGAAGGCTGGAACTTCCGTCAGGTGCGGTCGGCCCTGGCCAAGCATGAAAAGATCGTGCAGACCCTGTCGGGCCTGAGTGACAGTGAAGTGATGGACAAGCTGGGTCACCCCGGCGTGTTCCCCGAGGGGCGGTTCTTTCCTGACACTTACCGCTTCGTGCGCGGCATGACCGACGTCGAGTTCCTCAAAAAAGCCTACAACCGCCTGGATGATGTACTGGCCCAGGAGTGGAGCAAACGCGCCGCCGATGCGCCCTACACCGACCCTTACCAAGCGCTGATCATGGCTTCGCTGGTCGAGAAGGAGACCGGCGTGCCGGAAGAGCGCGGGCAAATCGCCGGCGTGTTCGTGCGGCGCATGAAGATCGGCATGCTGCTGCAAACCGACCCGACAGTGATTTACGGCCTGGGCGAGCGCTACAACGGCAAGTTGACCCGTGCGCATCTCAAGGAAGCCAACCCTTACAACACCTACCTGATTGCCGGCCTGCCGCCGACGCCGATCGCGATGGTCGGCCGCGAGGCGATTCATGCTGCGTTGAACCCGGTGCCGGGCAGCAGCCTGTATTTTGTCGCCCGTGGCGATGGCAGCCATATTTTCTCCGATGACCTGGATGCGCATAATGCCGCCGTGCGCGAGTTTCAGCTCAAGCGCCGTGCCGATTACCGTTCCAGCCCTGCGCCGGCGGTGAAACCGCTGGAAGACGCGGCGCCACCTGCCGATACGCCGATTGAAGCGCCGGTTGAAAAGCCTGTCGAGGCTGCGCCGGATACCGCCACGCCGCAAAGCCCGCAATGACTCTGACTAAGGACTGCCTGTGACTGGCTTGTTTATTACCCTGGAAGGCCCGGAAGGCGCCGGCAAAAGCACCAACCGCGATTACCTGGCCGAACGCCTGCGCTCGGAGGGCATCGAGGTGGTATTGACCCGCGAGCCCGGCGGCACGCCACTCGCCGAGCGCATCCGTGAAGTATTGCTGGCCCCGGGTGAAGAACCGATGAACGCGGACACCGAGCTGCTGCTGGTGTTTGCTGCACGCGCTCAGCATCTGGCCGAGGTGATTCGCCCAGCCCTCGCGCGTGGCGCAGTGGTGATTTGCGACCGTTTTACCGATTCGACCTACGCCTACCAGGGCGGCGGGCGCGGCTTGTGCCTGGCGCGTATCGCTACGTTGGAAACTTTCGTTCAGGGCGATTTGCGTCCGGACCTGACCCTGCTGTTCGATCTGCCGGTGGAGGTGGGGATGGCCCGCGCCAGTGCCCGGGGTCGTCTGGACCGCTTCGAGCTCGAAGGCCACGTGTTTTTCGATGCGGTGCGCAGTGCATTCCTGCTACGCGCCAAGGCGGAGCCCGCGCGCTACCACCTGCTGGACGCGGCTCAGCCGCTGACGCAGGTACAGCAAGCCATCGACGCCTTGGTGCCGACGCTGCTGGAGCGCGCCCGTGGCTGAGGCCTATCCGTGGCAGGACAGCCTCTGGCAGCAACTGGCCGGGCGTGCCCAGCATGCGCACGCCTATTTGCTGCATGGGCCAGCGGGTATCGGCAAGCGTGCGTTGGCCGAGCGCTTGATGGCCAGCCTGTTATGCCAGCGCCCGGTCAATCTGGAGGCTTGCGGTGAGTGCAAATCCTGCCTGCTGCTCAAAGCCGGCAGCCACCCCGACAATTACCTGCTGGAGCCTGAGGAAGCCGACAAGGCGATCAAGGTCGACCAGGTGCGTGACCTCGTCAGCTTCGTGGTGCAGACCGCGCAGATGGGCGGGCGCAAAGTGGTGCTGATCGAGCCGGTGGAGGCGATGAACATCAACGCCGCCAACGCCTTGCTCAAGAGCCTGGAAGAGCCGTCGGGCGATACGGTGCTGTTGCTGGTGAGTCACCAGTCCAGCCGTCTGTTGCCGACCATTCGCAGTCGTTGTGTGCAGCAGGCTTGTCCACTGCCGAGTGAAGCGATGAGCCTGCAGTGGCTGGCGCAGGCGCTGCCCGAGTGCGGCGAAGACGAACGCGTCGAGTTGCTGACCCTGGCCGCGGGTTCTCCCTTGGCGGCCGTCAAGCTGCACGCCCAGGGCGTGCGTGAGCAACGTGCGCTGGTGGTCGATGGCGTGAAGAAGCTGCTCAAGCAGGAGCTGTCCGCGACGCAACTGGCCGAAAGCGCCTGGAAGGATATTCCGTTATTGCTGCTGTTCGACTGGTTCTGTGACTGGTCGAGCCTCATCCTGCGCTACCAGTTGACCCAGGATGAAACCGGCCTGGGCCTGCCGGACATGCGCAAAGTGGTGCAGTACCTGGCGCAGAAAAGCGCGCAGGACAAGGTGCTGAATATCCAGGACTGGATTCTGGCCCAGCGCCAGAAGGTGCTCGGCAAAGCCAACCTCAACCGCGTGCTGTTACTCGAAGCACTGCTGGTGCAGTGGGTCGGCTTGCTCGGCCGGCGTTAATTTCCGCGGCCGACGGGTGTATCGTCGGCCAGACACTTTCCGTGACTCAAGTTGTAAATTCCTATGCTCGTAGATTCCCATTGCCACCTTGATCGCCTCGACCTTGCCCAACATGGTGGCTCCCTCGACGCTGCCCTTGAAGCTGCGCGCCAGCGTGGAGTAGGGCACTTCCTGTGCATTGGTGTCAGCGCTGAAAATGCCGCCGACGTCAAAGCGCTGGCTGATTGTTATGCCGATGTCGATTGTTCGGTGGGCATCCACCCGCTGGACCTCAAGCCCGGCGAAGCCCCCGCCCTCGATTGGCTGCTGGGCGAACTCAATCACCCACGCGTGGTGGCGATTGGCGAAACCGGCCTGGATTACCACTACGAGCCCGAGGCCGCTGAGTTGCAGCAGGCGTCGTTCCGCCTGCACCTGCAGGCCGCCCGGCAAACCGGCAAGCCGGTGATCGTTCACACCCGTGGCGCCCGCGCAGACACCCTGACGCTGCTGCGCGAGGCTGCGTTGCCCCAGGCCGGCGTGCTGCATTGCTTCACCGAAGACTGGGACATGGCCAAGGCCGCACTGGACCTGGGCTTTTATATTTCCCTGTCGGGCATCGTCACCTTCCGCAATGCCGACGCCCTGCGCGATGTGGCGCGCCAAGTGCCGGCCGATCGCCTGCTGGTGGAAACCGATTCGCCGTACCTGGCGCCTATCCCCCATCGTGGCAAGCCGAACCTGCCGGAATACGTGCGCGATGTGGCGGATTACCTGGCAATGCTGCGGGGTGAGTCGTACGAACGCTTCGCCGAGCAGACCACCGAAAACTTCAAGCGCCTGTTCCCGCTGGCCCACGTCGCCGGCTGATGGAGCCAAATTGCAGGCAAAAAAAACCCGGGTTCTGGGGGGTGAATCCGGGCTAAGACCATTAGGAGTAAACAAGGGCACACAGTCCGTCGGTACCCAGGTCGACGCGTCACTTGGGGGAGATGCCACGCCGACAGTTCAAGTATTGATCAGGATCCCATTCAGTCCAGTCGCATCTGATCGTTTTTTAAACAGATTTGGAATACGCGCGCTTCGCTTGAGTTCTCATTGCGCAGGTGCACGGGTGTCAATATTGCGTATTGTTTCTGACTGATAACGGCGAAAACGTTGGCGCGCTGAAAGTTAAGTGCATAACGGGTTCACATAGGCGTTGCCCAACGACTGTTCAGTCGGGATAATCCCTCGCACTGGGTAAATCGTATCGCCACGTATCACTGGCCCTGCGCAACCCTCCCACTTTGACCTCTGCAGACTTCTCCCTCATGCAAAAAGAACCCCGTAAGGTCCGTGAGTTTCGCCGCCGTGAGCAGGAAATTCTCGACACTGCACTCAAGCTGTTCCTCGAACAAGGTGAAGACAGCGTCACCGTCGAGATGATTGCGGATGCCGTGGGTATCGGCAAAGGCACGATCTACAAGCACTTCAAGTCAAAGGCCGAGATCTACCTGCGCCTGATGCTCGACTACGAGCGCGACTTGAACGAGCTGCTGCACTCGGCCGATGTCGACAAAGACAAGGAAGCCTTGTCCCGCGCCTATTTCGAGTTCCGCATGCGTGATCCGCAGCGCTACCGTCTGTTCGATCGGCTCGAAGAGAAAGTGGTCAAGGGCAATCAGGTTCCGGAAATGGTCGAGGAGCTGCACAAGATTCGCGCCTCGAACTTTGAGCGCCTGACCCTGCTGATCAAAGGTCGTATCAGCGAAGGCAAGCTTGAAGATGTGCCGCCTTATTTCCACTACTGCGCCGCCTGGGCGTTGGTGCACGGCGCCGTGGCGCTGTACCACTCGCCGTTCTGGAGCAACGTGCTGGAAGATCAGGAAGGTTTCTTCCAGTTCCTGATGGACATCGGCGTGCGCATGGGCAACAAACGCAAGCACAGTGCTGAAATGCCGGGCGCTGAGCCTAAGAGCGGTGAAACCCCCGCTGCTTGAGCTATTCCCGACAGTGATGGCGCAATGATTTACTGCCAGTTGCAGTACCCCAGGAATATACTCAGGCAAGGACCTTGCTAAAATTTGATTTATAAGTCAGCTTTTAGCGCGCCCGAATCATCCTCTGCCGGAGTGATCCATGATCGTTGATCGTCAAGGCAGGCGATTTCGCAACTTGCGAATCAGCCTGACCTCAGCCTGCAACTACGCGTGTACCTACTGCGTGCCTAATGGCAAGCGGCTGGTGGCTGCCCAGGACGAACTCTCGGCCGAGGCGATGGCCCGTGGGGTGGCGTACCTGATTGAAGCGGCGGGTATCGACCGCCTGCGCATCACGGGCGGCGAACCGCTGGTGAGCCCCAAGCTGGAAGCCTTCATGAGCGCGGTCGGCGGAATGGGCCTCAGTGATATCAGCCTGACCACCAACGGCCAATTGCTGGCGCGCAAACTGCCGCTGCTGGTGGAGGCCGGCATTCGCCGCATCAACGTCTCCCTCGACACCCTGGACGCCGACGCCTTCCGCAGCATCGCCCGTGGCGGCGACTTGGCCACCGTGCTTGATGGCATGGAGCAGGCCCGCGCCGCGGGGATCAAGATCAAAGTGAACATGGTGCCGTTGCGCGGGCAGAACCTGGACCAGGTCATGCCGCTGCTCGACTATTGCCTTGAGCGTGGCTACGAGCTGCGCTTTATCGAACTGATGCGCATGGGCCATCTGGCCAAGGATTCCAACGCGTTCCTGCAGCAATTCGTCAGCCTGCAGCAACTGCTCAGCCTGATCGGTGAACACCACGAATACCTGCAAGCCAACGCGCCAGTAGACGCTACCGCGGTGCGCTACGAGGTGCCGGGCCAGGGCTTTTTTGGTGTTATCGCCAATGAAAGCGTGCCGTTTTGCCGTACGTGTTCGCGTCTGCGTTTGTCGTCTACCGGGTGGCTGCATGGCTGCCTGTCGTCGAGCAACCGTCATTACGTCGGCGACCTGCTCGACCTGCCGCGCCATCAGGCGCTGCCAGCCTTGCAAGGCCTGCTGATGAAGGCCCTGGGCGACAAACAGGAAGTGGCCTTCTCCGGCGGTGCCACCATCATGAAGATCATCGGCGGTTAGCGACACACGCTCTTCCCACATTTCATTTGCGCCGCTGCTGAATGGCGCGGATTCTGCATCTCACGCCCATTCGCCGGTTTTCCGTCACCGGCTTTTGGAGGATTAGGATGCGTAGTCTGGTTTTGTTGCTGGCGTCGTTGACGCTGAGTGGTTGCATGACCGTCAGCGATATGGCCGAAGGCACCCGCTATCAGATGAGCGACGCCGGCTTGCTGGACCACAGTGATACCCACCGCACTGCGTCGATTCGCATACAGCCGGACTCTTTTGTCTTTATCGCCCAAGGTGCGTTTGTGCCGCCGGGCAGCGCTTATCCGCGACCTAACGTGGTGGCCGAAGAGGCCTTCAACGGCTTTGTCGAATACTTCCCGATGGTGCGCCGTGCGCGCAAGCCAGAAGGCCTGGAACAGGCGATGGCCGAAGCCCGTGGGGCGGGTGCGCATTACCTGTTGTATTGCCGCTTCGCTGCAGCCGATGACCGCATCGGCAATGCCGATGAATGGACGGATCAACAGGCGCTGGACCGCGTCGGGCTGGACAGCGGCGTCATCCAGATCATGTTGATCGAGACCAGCACCCAGTATTTGATTGATACTGCACGTATTCGCAGTCGTGGCGGTTTACTGACGTTCCACGACAATAAGCCAGAAGATCTGATTGCCCGCCCCCTGGCGCAGTACGCCCGCGGCCTGCTGGGCATGGGGGATCAGTAAAAACTCAAGGAGAACTGCATGTCCGATTCCGCCAAGGCCAATGACCTGTTGGCTCAACTGCCCAAAGGCAAGGGGCCGGCACCGGTGCACCTGTGGAATCCGGATTTCTGCGGCAACATCGACATGCGCATCGCCCGCGATGGCACCTGGTTCTACCAGGGCACGCCGATCGGACGCAAGCCGATGGTCAAGTTGTTCTCCAACGTCATTCGCCGCGACGGTGATGATTATTTTCTGGTGACGCCGGTGGAGAAGGTCGGCATCACCGTCGATGACGCACCGTTTGTGGCCGTAACCCTCGAGGTGCAAGGGCAGGGCGAAAGCCAGGTGCTGCACTTCACCACCAACGTCGACGAGCAAATCGAGGCCAGCCTCGAACACCCGCTGCGCGTCGAAATCGACCCCATCACCCAGGAGCCCGCGCCCTATTTGCGTGTGCGCACCAACCTCGAAGCCCTCGTGCATCGCAATGTTTTTTACCAACTGGTCGAGTTGGCGGTGAGCCGTCCGATCAACGGTCAGAACTGGCTTGGCGTGTGGAGCGCCGGGGAGTTTTTCCGCATTGGCCTGGAGCCCTGAGGCCAGCTTTTTCATCTGCCTGAAATAATTCGCTTGCTGTAATCGGGCGCTATCGGTTATCAATTTGTACATGATTAGACATGTCCGATTTGATAAGAAAAAACGCGTCGTCGACGAGCTTATCCGCCGTATCGAGGCGGGCGTCATGGCCGACGGTTTCCTGCTGCCAGGCGAGCACCAGTTGGCCGAAGAGTTCGCGGTCAGCCGTGGCACGTTGCGCGAAGCCCTGGCTGAGCTCAAACGCCGCAACTACATCGCCACCCAGAGCGGCGTCGGCTCCATCGTCACCTTTGACGGCATGGTGCTCGACCAACGCAGCGGCTGGGCCCAGGCCCTGGCGGACACGGGGGCGCTGGTTACCACCGACATCCTGCGCCTGGAAGCCGTGACCCGCCCCGATCTGCTCAGCCGTTTCGGCAGCGACCAATTCATCGCCCTCGACCGTCGTCGGCGTACCACCGATGGCACGGCGGTGTCGCTGGAGCGCTCGCTGATGCCCGCCTCTGGTGGCCTGGAAGGCCTGCCCCGCGTCGGCCTGATCGACAATTCCCTGACCATCACCCTGGCCGCCTACGGCTACGTTGGCGCCGAAGGTGACCAATGGATCGGCGCCGAGCCCCTCAGCGACGAAGACGCCGAGTTGCTTGGCCGCCCCGCCGGCACGGTGTTTCTCAAGGCCTCGCGCACCACCTACGACCGCCGCGAGCGCTTCATGGAGTACGTCGAAAGTTTGCTCGACCCTCTGCACTTTCGCCTGCACCTGCAGTTTGGAGCGTCAAAATGACCCCGCAAAACCGCGCCCTCGGCGCCTTCTACGGCCTGGCATTGGGCGACGCATTGGGCATGCCCACCCAGTCCTTGAGCCGCGAACAGGTGCAACAGCGCTTCGGTGCCATCACGGGTTTGGAAGACGCCGATGCCGACCAACCGATTGCGCCAAACATGCCGGCCGGTTCGATTACCGATGACACTGAGCAGGCGATCCTGGTCGGCGAGTTGCTGGTTGAAGGAAACGGCAAGATCGAACCGACCGTGCTCGCCCAGCGCTTGATCGACTGGGAGGCGGCGATGCGCGCCAAGGGCTCCCAGGATTTGCTCGGGCCATCGACCAAGCGCGCTATCGACATGATCCTCGCCGGCCACACCCCGGAAGAATCCGGGCGCTTTGGCACCACCAATGGCGCCGCCATGCGGATCACACCGGTGGGGATCGCCGCCGATGTCAGCGACCCGGCGCCGTTCATCCAGGCGGTGATCCAGGCCTGCCAGGTCACCCACAACACGACGTTGGGCATCTCCAGTGCGGCTGCTGTTGCAGCGGTGGTCTCGGCCGGCATCAACGGCGTGGACCTGGGCGAAGCGCTCAACATCGGCACGCAGATCGCCCAGCAGGCGGAAAACCATGGTCACTGGATTGCCGGTGGGCGCATTTCCACGCGCATCAGCTGGGCGCGCACCTTGAGCGTCGGCAGCGGCGACAACGCCCTGTTTGCCGACCTGCTTTACGAACTGATTGGTACCTCCGTGGCCTCCCAGGAATCGGTGGTGGTGTCGTTTGCCCTCGCGCAGCAAGTGGCGGTGGGCGCGATGAGTGCTTTGGAAGCCGTGTGCCTGGCCGCCAGCCTTGGCGGCGACACCGACACCATCGCCGCGATGCTCGGCGCGATGTTGGGCGCGTGTCTGGGCATGCAGTGCTGGCCGCCGGTGATGATTGAACAGGTCAAGCAGGTCAATGGCCTGGACTTGCAGCCGCTGGTGCAGGGGCTGCTGCAAATTCGATAAGCGCCGCAGGCAAACAGGTGGGAGCGGGCTTGCTCGCGAAAGCGGTGTATCAGGTGGCACATCAGTTGACTGTCCCACCGCTTTCGCGAGCAAGCCCGCTCCCCCATTGAACTCGCAGAGTCAGGAAGACCGAGAGTCGATTCACCTTGAGTATCTGCCACAACCACAACAATACAGGCACCAGGAGCACCCCTCATGAGCACCACTTCTACCGGCCAAAGTGCTGGGCAATTGGAAACACGCGGTATCGAACCGGTCCCTGAAGGCGAGTGCAACGGTCATCCGCTGCAACTGTTCTGGGTGTGGTTCGCGGCCAACATCAGCATTCTCGGTTTGCCGCTGGGCGCGACCCTCGTGGCGTTCCGTGGCCTGGCGATCTGGCAGGCGATCATCGTTGCAATCCTCGGCGCCGCCGGCTCTTTCGCCGTGGTGGGCATCATCTCGATTGCCGGCCGCCGCGGGCGTGCGCCGAGCCTGACGCTGTCCCGCGCGATCTTTGGCGTGCGCGGCAATATCGGCCCGACCCTTGTGTCGCTGATGTCGCGACTGGGCTGGGAAACCGTCAACACCACCACCGCGGCATTCGTGTTGCTGTCGTTGTGTTCGATCCTGTTTCACTCGCCGGTCGAAGCGAAAAGCGCGCCCGTGCTGACACTGATCTTCATCGCCATTTTCGTGCTGCTGACCCTGTCCGTCTCCGGCCTCGGCCACGCGACCTTGCTGGTGATCCAGAAGTGGGCCACCTATGTATTTGGCGCCTTGAACATCCTGGTGGGCGGCTTCCTCTGCGCCACCATCGACTGGAGTGCGGTGTTCAACGCCACGCCGGCGCCGCTGAGCGCGATGATCATCGGCGTCGGCACCATGGCCGCCGGCACCGGTATCGGCTGGGCCAACGCCGGCGCCGACATGTCGCGCTACCAGCACCGCAGCGTCAAGGCCGTGCGCCTGGTGGCTTCGGCCGCGTTTGGTGCGGGGATTCCGCTGGTGTTGCTGATCACCCTCGGTGGCTTGCTGTCGGTGGGCAACAATGATCTGGCCTCGGCCACTGACCCGATCATCGCAATCCGCGACATGCTGCCCACCTGGATGGCCGTGCCGTACCTGATCACCGCGTTTGGCGGGCTGCTGCTGTCCAACAACCTGTCGGTGTACTCGGCGGGCCTGACCACCTTGACCCTGGGCTTGAAGGTCAAGCGCGTGCACGCGGTGATCGTCGACATCGTCGCGATCTTCGCCGGTTCGATCTACTTCATGCTGATTGCCGACAGTTTCTACGGCCCGTTCATCACGTTCATCTCGCTGCTGGCGGTGCCGATTACGGCGTGGGTCGGGATCTTCGTGGTCGACTTGCTTCATCGCCACTACTACAGCCCCAAAGACTTGCTGGACGTAAGCCCAAGCAGTGCCTACTGGTATCGCGGCGGCGTGGAATGGCGTGCATTCGGCGCTTGGGCCGTGGCCATCGTGCTGGGCTTCAGCTTCACCACCATCGGCACCACCGCCGAAAACATCTGGTTCGCCGGGCCGCTGTCCGACTCGTGGCTGGGTCACAACGGGCTGGGCTGGATCGTCACCTTCCTGGTGGCCGGCGGAATTTACGCAGTACTGGGCGGCGCAGCTGACCGTCGTCCGGCTTTAGTAGAGAGCCCCAATGTCTAGATTGCTGCACACCGGCCAGGTCATCGTCGACCTGGTCATGGCCCTCGACACCTTGCCTGCAACCGGCGGCGACGTGCTGGCGCGGTCTGCCAGCTTTGAAGCCGGCGGCGGTTTCAACGTGATGGCCGCCGCCCGGCGCAATGGTCTGCCGGTGGTTTACCTCGGCCGCCATGGCAAGGGCCGCTTCGGCGACCTGGCGCGCGCGGCCATGCAAGCCGAGGGCGTAGAGATGGCTCAGTCGACCAGCGACGACAAGGACACCGGTTTATGCGTGTCGCTGACCGAAGCCACCACCGAACGCACCTTCATTTCGCATATCGGCGCAGAAGGGGATTTGAGCGCCGAGGACTTGGCGAACGTCGTGCCGCGCGCGGACGATTACGTGTACGTCAGCGGCTACAGCCTGTTGCTCGAAGGCAAGGCCCAGGCATTGCTCGATTGGCTGCTGGCGCTGCCGCGTGACATCACGGTGGTGTTCGACCCGGGGCCGCTGGTCAAGGCGCCGGATTCGGCGCTGATGGTCGCCTTGTTGCCGCGCATCGACATCTGGACCAGCAACGGCCCGGAAGCCCTGGCGTTTACCGGTGCCGACACCCTGGCCAAGGCATTGCTCGAACTCGAACGGCACTTGCCTGCCGACGCGTTGCTGGTGGTGCGCGATGGGCCGAACGGGTGCTGGGTCAGTCTTCAAGGCGAGGCCAGGCATGTGCCCGGCTTCAAGGTGACCGCCGTGGACAGTAACGGCGCGGGCGATGCCCATGCCGGGGTGTTTCTTGCGGGGTTGGCCCAGGGCTTGGAACCGGCTGACGCGGCACGCCGCGCCAATGCGGCCGCCGCGTTGGCGGTCACGCGCTGGGGCCCGGCAACCTCACCCGGGGCTGCCGAAGTGGATGCCTTGTTGGCACAATAGGCGCCACTCAGCACGGAGCGACGCCATGACCCAGAATATCTACGACACGCCAGCCTTCTTCGAGGGCTACAGCAAAATGGGCCGCTCTGTCGCAGGCCTGGCTGGCGCGCCGGAGTGGCCTGCCTTACAGGCAATGTTGCCGCCGATGGCTGGCTTGAATGCAGTTGACCTCGGCTGTGGCTATGGCTGGTTCAGCCGCTGGGCGCAGGAGCAGGGCGCGGCTCATGTGCTGGGGTTGGACGTGTCGCAAAAGATGCTGGCGCGGGCCAAACAGATGACCTCTGCAGCGACCATTACCTATGCGATCGCCGACCTGGAACAGCTCGACCTGCCTGCTGCCTCGTTCGATCTGGCCTACAGCTCGCTGGCTTTTCATTACATCGTCGATCTGAAGGGGCTGTTCGAGCGTATTCACCACGCCTTGGTGCCTGGTGGCCGACTGGTGTTTTCCATCGAGCACCCGATCTTCATGGCACCCCGCAACCCGGGGTGGCTGGTCGATGATCAAGGCCGCAAAAGCTGGCCGGTGGATGGCTATCAGTTGGAAGGGCCGCGGGTGACCCACTGGTTGGCCGAAGGCGTGATCAAGCAGCACCGTACGCTGGGCACGTTGCTTACTCTGATGATTCACGCGGGGTTCACCCTCAGTCACGTGGAGGAGTGGGGGCCAAGCGAAGCGGACCTCATTGCTCGGCCAGCATTGGCCGAAGAACAAGAGCGCCCAATGATGCTGCTGGTATCGGCTCACCGCTGATTTTGGGTGTGCAACGCAAAACAAAATGTGGGGGCGGGCTTGCTCGCAAATGCTGTGGAACAGTCGATAGGTTGAGTGACTGTTCTACCGTATTCGCGAGCAAGCCCGCTCCCACATTGGGTTTGGTGTGTCGGCAAGGCCGGCGTCAGCCAGCCTTGCGCAGCGCTTCGATCAGCTCATCCTTGCGCATGCTCGACCTGCCCGGAATATCCTTCGCCCGCGCTTCCTTCAGCAAGCTTTCCTTGGTCTGCGTCGCCAGCGAAGTGCGACCGGTGCGAGGGTGACCCTCGCGGCTGGCGGCAGCTCGCTTGGCCGAATCACTGCGTGCCTCGGCTTTTTTCTGCGGCGCTTTGCGTTGGCCCGAACCACCGGCTTTGTCACCGCCGCCGGACTGCTTGTTGACGGTGGCCCAGGCGCGGGCTTCGGCTTCTTCCTTGGACACGCCTTTGTGCTCGTAACTGTGTTCGATACGGGCGGCTTTGCGCTTCTGTGCGGCGGTGTATTTAGCTTTGCTTCCAAGAGGCATTGCGATACTCCAACTGGCCCTGTTGTCAGGGCCAGACCAGACAAAATGGATTACTGGGTGCTTTCGCCTTCCAGCTTGCGCGCCTCATCAACGCCTGACGCGGTCAACTTGATCGGCAGGTTCAACGAGTATTCACCGGCGTCGTCGGTGGTCACATGCCCATCCTTGATAAATCCACGGTCCTGCAGGAACGCCAAGACACTGGCAACCTCCTTCCCGCCGCGGTAGTTATCCAGCACCTCCTTGCCCAGACCGTTCGGGTGGGCGTGCAGCAGGCGGGTGAGGACTTCTTTTTCAAGGTTTCTATCGACGTTCATGCGTACCTCTTCACTGGGAATGATCGGGTGTCGGTGTCGTTATGGATGCTTCAAGGCGCAGGTTGTTTTGGGGCGCCAGGGATGTTCGAGTCGTCGCCTTTATTGACCTTTGGCTCATTGCTGATGCCAGGGCCCATTTTGCCGTTGCCGACCGCAGCCGGTGCCTGGCGTTGGGTGTCGTTGCCCTTGGTGCGAGGGTCAGCGCCAGCGCCGTTGTCGATGATCGCGCCGCCATTGGTGTCCAGGCCGGTGCCCATCGAATCCTGGGATTCCTGGGTGGCAGGGCTTGGCGGGCTGCCGACCGGGTCGGTCTTGCCGGTTGAGGAAGTGGCGGCAAAGGCGTTAAGCGATGCGGCAGACAGCAGGCCGGTGAGGGCGAGGGCGGCAAACTTGGAATTCTTCATGGGGTGTCTCCATATGATTAATGTCCTTACCCTTTATTGGTCCGCCCCCGCTGGCGGTTCGTGCCTTGATGGCGACGAACGGTCTTAGCTCACCTGTAAGATTTTGTGTGCAGAGGCTTTGCGCCACACCAGCCGCGCCACCGTGATCAGCCAATTCAACGACGCCACACCCACGACAATTGCCAGCAATGTCGGCAGGCCGTAATCGACGATGATCCTCCCCGCCAGCCAGGGAAACCCGAACACACCGACAAAGTACGCCAGGCTGAACAGCAGCAATGCCTGGGACGTCGTGCCGGGCGGTGCTTCGTTGGCTACCAGCCCGTTGATCACCGAATACGTCAGACCGTAACCCACGCCCAGCGTGGCAGCGGCCAGCAAGTAACTGAGGTTTCCGCTCACGCCCACCGCAAACAGCACGATCGACCCGAGCATGATCCCGGACAACACACACGCCGCCCGGTAGGCATCGCGTTTGACCACGTGGCCTGCGATCAACAGACGGCTGGTGATCGCAGCACTCAGGAACCCGGCGAAGAACAGCGAGTAGTCCAAGCCATGCGCGGCCGCATAGCTGGTTTGAAACGACGAAAGCCCGCCGAACACACACCCTCCCAGGCCGACCATGAGGATTGCGAACCCGGCCTTGGATGACAGCACGCGACGGCTGGCGGCCCAGGAAATCCTCGCGGCCGGCACATTCGCGTGCTGTTTGAGGCGGGCACCCATGCGCCAGAACATCAGCACCCCGGCAACGCTGGCCAACCCGGCAATATAGAAGGCCGTCGTCAGGGGCAGGTCCAGCGCACTGGCGGCTCGACCGAGCAACGGGCCGGAGCCGATTCCGCTCAACATGCTGCCCGACAGCAGGGCAAAGTATTTGGCTCGCTGCTGGGGCTCCACCAGCAGGCTCACGATGATCGGGCCCAAGGTGTAGAACACGCCCCAACCCAAACCAAGGGCCAGCCCGAACACCATCAAGCCTTGGCCGAACCCCGGCGTCAGGGCAAAGCCCAGGCAGGCCACCACCAGCAACACGCCCATCGCGGCAATAGCCCGCGCGGCCCCGACCGCATCGGCCAGGTGCCCGGAAAACACCACGGCCACAAAGGTACTGAGCATCGCCGTGGAGATCACACTGCCCGCATCATGCTCGTTGCCACCGCGAGAGTGGATCAGCAGTGACAGCAGAAACGTCGAGCCGTAGGACAGCGACAACAGGAAGCTGGCCAGGCAGAACAGGGCGAAGAGCGTCGCGCCTTGCTTTGTCGCAGGTGCAGTGGCGTGCATGGGGTAAGCCTTGGAATAGTTGGAGTTGTGGCCAACTTTTACCACGCACGCTGCGACCGATTGTTCTGTGCTTGGTGGTGCTTGCTTTAGCATCCGATGAAGTAACGCGCCCCGGCCTTCACGAAAATGCGCTGCAATCAGTCATGAAAGCGCCTTAGTATGTGGCCTTTAACATTGCCCAAGGCCCGCCCATGACCATCGAGATTCGCCCTGCCGTGCCCAGCGATGCTGCGCAGATCCTGACCTTCATCACCGAGCTTGCCGAATACGAAAAGGCCCGGCATGAAGTGATCGCCAGTGTGGCGGATATCGAGCGCAGCCTGTTCAGCGAGGGCGCCACCGCCCATGGCCTGATCTGCTCGCGGGACGGCCTGCCGATTGGCTTTGCGGTGTTCTTTTTCAGCTATTCCACATGGTTGGGCAGCAATTGCCTGTACCTCGAAGACCTCTACATCAACCCCGAACAGCGCGGCGGCGGGGCGGGCAAGAAATTGCTGCGCCACCTGGCAAAAATTGCCTGCGACAACGGCTGCGGACGTTTCGAATGGAGCGTGCTGGACTGGAACGAGCCGGCGATCGCCTTCTACAAGTCCATCGGCGCGCAACCGCAGGAAGAATGGGTGCGTTACCGCATGGAAGGCGACGCACTGCGCGATTTCGCCCAAGGCTGAAGCCTGCTCCCACACTTACTGTACGACTGCGCAAAATTCCGCACCCACCGCAATCCAAATGTGGGAGCGGGCTTGCTCGCGAGGGCGGTGTGTCTGCACCAACCAAGCCGCCTGACCCACCGCCATCGCAGGCAAGCCAGCTCCCACCTTTATGGGTGACAGACCAAAATCTCCGCACCCACCTCAATCCACATGTGGGAGCGGGCTTGCCCGCGAAGGCGGTGTATCAGTAACAACCAAGCCGCCTCACCCACCGCCATCGCAGGCAAGCCAGCTCCCACACTAATGAGCGGCAGACCAAAATCTCCGCACCCACCTCAATCCAAATGTGGGAGCGGGCTTGCCCGCGAAGGCGGTGGATCTGCACCAACCAAGCCGCCTGACCCACCGCCATCGCAGGCAATCCAGCTCCCCCACTAATGAGCGGCAGACCAAAATCTTCGCACCCACCGCAATCCAAATGTAGGAGCGGGCTTGCTCGCGAAGGCGGTGTATCAGTAACAACCAAGCCGCCTCACCCACCGCCATCGCAGGCAAGCCAGCTCCCACACTAAGGAGCGGCAGACCAAAATCTTCGCACCCACCTCAATCCAAATGTGGGAGCGGGCTTGCTCGCGAAGGCGGTGTATCTGCCCCAACCAAGCCGCCTGACCCACCGCCATCGCAGGCAAGCCAGCTCCCCCACTAATGAGCGACAGAGCAAAATTCCGCACCCACCGCAATCCAATTGTGGGAGCCGGGCTTGCCCGCGATGGCACTCCTCCAGCCAACCATCCACCTCTGGACGCACCGCATTACCAAGCACCCGCACGCCCACATTTTTCAGGTTCTGTTTCAATATGTGGGATGCAAATTTATATATTGAGATATTTCAAAAGGTGGGTTTATAGTCGCCTGCATCAGCACTCACTACCAAAAATAAAACAGGTGAAGCGATGCAGCCCCAACCGTTGTCATTACCCGCCGTGCCGGAACCCACCTATGGTGAGCGGCTGAAAAACAAAGTGGTGATCATCACCGGCGCCGCTCAAGGCATTGGCGAGGCGATTGTCGCCTGCTTCCAGGCCCAGCAGGCCCGTCTGGTGATCGCGGATATCCAGGCTGAAAAGGTCCAGAGTGTCGCCGCCCACTGGCGCGAACGCGGTGCCGACATTGTCGCGCAGGCCGTCGACATCACGTCCAAAGAGCAATGGCAGTCGCTGGTCAACCTGGCCATCGAGCGCTTTGGCCGTGTGGATGTGTTGGTCAACTGCGCCGGCGTCAATGTGTTCCGTGACCCGCTGGAGATGACCGACGAAGACTGGCGCCGCTGCTTTGCCATCGACCTCGACGGCGCCTGGTACGGTTGCCGTACGGTGCTGCCGCACATGATCGAGCAGGGCATCGGCAACATCATCAACATCGCCTCCACCCATTCCAGCCACATCATCCCCGGCTGCTTTCCCTACCCGGTCGCCAAGCACGGCCTGCTCGGCCTGACCCGTGCGCTCGGCGTCGAATACGCGCCCAAGGGCATCCGCGTGAATGCCATCGCGCCGGGCTATATCGAAACCCAGCTCAATGTCGACTACTGGAACGGTTTCCCCGACCCGCATGCCGAGCGCCAACGCGCGTTCGACCTGCACCCGCCCAAGCGCATCGGCCAGCCGGTCGAGGTGGCGATGACGGCGCTGTTCCTGGCGACTGACGAGGCGCCCTTTATCAACGCAACCTGCCTGATGATCGATGGCGGGCGTTCTGTGATGTACCACGACTAAAATTTTTCGATAACAAGAAGAGGTGGTTCATGTTCAAGAAAACACTCGGCGCCCTGGCGCTCGCCGCAGCCTTCAGCGGCTTCGTGTCTGCCGAAGAGGTAAAGATTGGCTTTTTGGTCAAGCAGGCAGAAGAACCCTGGTTCCAGACCGAATGGGCCTTCGCCGAAAAGGCCGGCAAGGACCAGGGCTTCACCGTGATCAAGATCGCCGTGCCCGATGGCGAGAAAACCCTGTCGGCCATCGACACCCTCGCCGCCAACGGCGCCAAGGGCTTTGTGATCTGCCCGCCGGACGTGTCACTGGGCCCGGCGATCATGGCCAAGGCCAAGCTCAACGGCTTGAAAGTGCTGGCGGTGGATGACCGTTTCGTCGACGCCAAAGGCAAGCCCATGGAAGACGTGCCTTACGTCGGCCTGGACGCCTACAAGATCGGCCAGAAACAAGGCGAGGCCATGGCCACCGAAGCCAAGCACCGCAACTGGGACTGGAAGGAAACCTACGCCGTCATCAACACCTTTGATGAGCTGGAAACCGGCAAGAAACGCACCGACGGTTCGGTAGAAGGCCTCAAGGCCGCGGGCTTGCCCGCCGACCACATCCTGTTCAGCGCACAGAAAACCCTCGACGTGCCGGGCAGTATGGATTCGACCAACTCGGCACTGGTGAAGCTGCCGGGCACCGCGAAAAACCTGATCATCGGCGGCATGAACGACAGCACCGTGCTCGGCGGCGTGCGCGCCACCGAAAGCGCCGGGTTCAAGGCGGCCAACGTGATTGGCGTGGGCATCAATGGCACCGATGCCATCGAAGAACTCAAGAAATCAGACACCGGTTTCTTCGGCTCGATGCTGCTGAGCCCGGACGCTTCCGGCTACAAAACCGCCACGGCGATGTTCGAGTGGGTGACCAAAGGCACTGAGCCGGCCAAGTTCACCGCCCTGGACAACGTGACCCTGATCACCCGCGCCAACTTCAAGGAAGAGTTGAGCAAAATCGGTCTGTGGAAATGACCGGCGCGGCCTTGCGCTTCAACGGCATCGGCAAGGAATTTCCCGGGGTCAAAGCCTTGGCGCAGATCAGCTTTGAAGCGCGGCCGCACTCGGTGCACGCGCTGATGGGCGAGAACGGCGCGGGCAAATCGACCCTGCTGAAAATCCTCGGTGGCGCCTACATTCCGAGCAGCGGCACGGTGCAGATCGGCGAGCAGACCATGGACTTCAAGTCTGCCGCCGACAGCATTGCCAACGGCGTCGCGGTGATCCACCAGGAGTTGCACCTGGTGCCGGAAATGACCGTGGCCGAGAACCTGTTCCTCGGGCATTTGCCGTCGCGTTTTGGCGTGGTCAATGGCGGGCTGCTGCGCAAGCAGGCGCTGGCGTGTCTCAAAGGCCTGGCCGATGAGATCGACCCGCAGGAGAAGCTCGGCCGGCTGTCGCTGGGCCAGCGTCAGCTGGTGGAAATCGCCAAGGCATTGTCGCGTGGCGCCCATGTGATTGCCTTCGACGAACCCACCAGCAGTCTGTCGGCGCGCGAGATCGACCGTTTGATGGCGATCATCACGCGCCTGCGCGACGAGGGCAAAGTGGTGCTCTACGTGTCGCACCGTATGGAGGAGGTGTTTCGCATCTGCGACGCGGTGACGGTGTTCAAGGACGGCCGCTTTGTGCGCACCTTTGACGACATGGCCACGCTGACCCACGACCAATTGGTGACGTGTATGGTCGGCCGGGATATTCAGGACATCTACGACTACCGCCCGCGTGAGCGCGGCGAGGTGGCGCTCAAGGTCGAGGGGCTGCTGGGCCCGGGCCTGCGTGAAGCGGTCAGCCTTGAGGTGCACAAGGGCGAGATTCTCGGCCTGTTCGGGTTGGTTGGCGCGGGGCGTACCGAGTTGTTTCGGCTGCTGAGCGGATTGACGCGCTCCACTGCCGGTCAGCTGCAGCTCTTTGGTGAAACCCTGCACCTTCGCTCGCCGCGTGATGCCATCGATGCGGGCGTGCTGCTGTGCCCGGAAGACCGTAAAAAGGAAGGCATCATCCCGCTGTCCAGCGTCGCCGAGAACATCAACATCAGCGCACGCAGCGCCCATGCCACCTTTGGCTGGCTGCTGCGTGAGGGCTGGGAGAAGGGTAACGCCGACCAGCAAATCAAGGCGATGAAAGTCAAAACGCCGAACGCCGAGCAGAAAATCATGTACCTGTCCGGCGGTAACCAGCAGAAGGCCATTCTCGGCCGCTGGCTGTCGATGCCGATGAAGGTGCTGCTGCTCGATGAGCCGACGCGCGGCATCGACATCGGCGCCAAGTCGGAGATCTACCAGATCATCCACAACCTGGCCGCCAGCGGCATCGCGGTGATCGTGGTGTCCAGCGACTTGATGGAAGTCATGGGCATCTCCGACCGCATCCTGGTGATGAGCGAAGGCGTGCTGACCGGCGAGTTGAACCGCGATCAGGCGGACGAAGCACAGCTATTGCAACTGGCACTTCCGCGTACGCGGGCTTGAAGAATTCGAGGTGAATGATGTCGCAAATAAAAACTGCAAAGAGCTTCTGGCCGGGTTTTAACCAGCGCAAGTTTCTGGATGATTGGGTGATGCTGCTCGCCGCGTTGAGCATCTTTGTGCTCAGCGCGTTGTTTATCGACAACTTCCTCTCGCCGCTGAACATGCGCGGGCTGGGCCTGGCGATTTCCACGGTGGGCATCGCTGCGTGCACCATGTTGTTCTGCCTGGCGTCGGGGCACTTCGACTTGTCGGTGGGTTCGGTGATTGCCTGCGCCGGCGTCGTGGCGGGGATTGTGATTCGTGACACCGACAGCGTGGTGCTCGGCGTGTCGGCGGCGTTGGCCATGGGCCTGGTGGTGGGGCTGATCAACGGCATTGTCATCGCCAAGCTGCGCATCAACGCCTTGATTGCCACGTTGGCGACCATGCAGATCGTGCGCGGCCTGGCCTACATCTTTTCCAACGGCAAGGCCGTCGGCGTGATGGACGAGCGCTTTTTCGTGTTCGGCAATGGCCAATTGATGGGCGTGCCGGTGCCGATCATCATCACCGTACTGTGTTTTGTGTTCTTCGGCTGGCTGCTCAACTACACCACCTACGGGCGCAACACCATGGCCATCGGCGGCAACCAGGAGGCGGCGTTGCTGGCCGGGGTGAACGTCGATCGCACCAAGATCATCATCTTTGCCGTGCACGGTTTGATCGGGGCCCTGGCTGGGGTGATCCTCGCCTCGCGCATGACCTCGGGCCAGCCGATGATCGGGCAGGGCTTTGAGCTGACGGTGATTTCCGCCTGTGTACTGGGCGGCGTGTCGCTGAGCGGCGGCATCGGCATGATCCGGCATGTGATTGCCGGGGTGCTGATTTTGGCGATCATCGAGAATGCGATGAACCTGAAGAACATCGACACCTTTTACCAGTACGTGATCCGCGGTTCGATCCTGTTGCTGGCGGTGATCATCGACCGCATGAAGCAACGCTAAAGTCGTGCCCTGTAGAGATCAAAATGTAGGAGCTGGCTTGCCTGCGATATCGGTGTGTCAGCCTGCACGTTTACTGGCTGACACGCCCTCATCCCAGGCAAGCCAGCTCCCACAGTGGATCTCCTCTGTTCAGGAGGGCTGCATTTGCCATAATGGCGCCGTTTTCGTACTTCCCAATAGGCCCGATATGCAGGAAAACGCCCACATCCCCGTCAAAGACGCCGCGCCCACCGGCACCCAGACTCTGTTGCGTGGCCTGGGCGTGGTACAGGCAGTGGCGGCCGGTGCGCGGGATCTGAAAGAGATCGCCCGGCGCATCGGCACCACCCGCAGCACCACCCACCGCCTGGCCAGTTGCCTGGTGGAAGAGCGTTACCTGCGCGTGGTGCCGCAAGTCGGTTACCTGTTAGGGCCCAAGCTGATCGAGTTGGGCTTCCAGGCCCGTGAAGAATTGCCGTTGGTGAGCCTCGCGGTGCCGTATCTGGATGAGTTGTCGGCGCTGACCGGCGACACCATCCACCTGGCGATTCGCGAATACGACGACGTGCTTTACCTGCACAAGAATCCCGGCCGTAACGGTCCGGAAATGCGCTCGCGGGTGGGCCATCGCATGCCACTGGCGCGCACGGGTGTGGGCAAGGCAATGTTGCTGGACGACTCGGTGCAGGAGTGGCAGCGCTTGTATGAAGCCAGCCTTCCGGCCGGTGGCAAGAGCCAGCAGTGGCCGCAGCACCCGGAGCAATCCTGGGCGCAGTTCGAGCAGCGCATGCGCGAATACGTGGCGGGGGGGTATGCGTTCGATCTGGAAGACAACGAACCGTCGATCCGTTGTGTGGCGGCACCGGTGCGCGATGCCAGCCGGCGAATCGTCGCCGGCATCAGCATCGCCAGTACCGTGCCCTACATGCCGCTGGAGAAAATGGCCGAGCTGATCCCTGTGATCAAACAGGTCGCAGCGCGGCTGTCAGCGGAGTTGGGCGCCAAGGCCTGATCAGGCCTTCAAGGTCGCCATGTCGATGACAAAGCGGTATTTCACATCACCGGCGATCATGCGGGTGTAAGCCTCATTGATCTGGCGGATGTCGAGCATTTCGATGTCGCAGGTGATGTTGTGCTCGGCGCAGAAATCCAGCACTTCCTGGGTTTCGGCAATACCGCCGATCAACGAACCGGCCAGCACTTTACGGCCCAACACCAGCTTGGCGGCGTTGACCGGCGGATCGACCGGCTCGATCAGGCCGACCAGAATGTGCACGCCGTCAAAGCGCAGCACATCGAGGTAGGGGTTCAGGTCGTGCTGCACGGGAATGGTGTCGAGCAGGAAGTCGAAGCTGCCGACAGCGGCTTTCATCTGCTCGGCGTCGGTGGACACGATCACGTGATCGGCGCCCTGGCGACGGCCTTCTTCAGCCTTGCTCGCGGAGCGGGTGAACAGCGTGACTTCTGCGCCCATCGCCTTGGCGAACTTGATGCCCATGTGGCCCAGGCCACCCATGCCCAGCACGCCGACTTTGTCGCCCGCTTTCACGCCGTAGTGCTTGAGTGGCGAGTAGGTGGTGATGCCGGCACACAGGATCGGTGCGGCGCTGGCCAGGTCGAGCTTGGCCGGGATTTTCACCACGAAGTGCTCGCTGACCACGATGCTGTCGGAGTAGCCGCCCATGGTGTTGCTGCCGTCGACCCGGTCCGGGGTGGCGTAGGTCATGGTCGGGCCTTCGAGGCAGTATTGCTCCAGGTCCGCGTGGCAGGCGTCGCAGTGACGGCACGAATCAACCATGCAGCCTACGCCGACCAGGTCGCCGACTTTGTGCGCGGTGACGCTGGCGCCGACGGCGGTGACTTTGCCGACGATCTCGTGGCCCGGCATCAGCGGGTAAACGGCGATGCCCCACTCGTTGCGCGCCTGGTGGATATCGGAGTGGCACACGCCGCAGTAGAGAATCTCGATGGCCACGTCATCGGCGCGCGGGCTGCGGCGCTCGAAGGACATCGGGGCGAGGGGAGTGGTCGGGGACTGGGCGGCATAACCGATGGCGGTATACATGAGGAAACCTCGCAGCAGGAATAACTAGGGAGGCGGCGCATTCTCCGCGCCGCGCCTGGATGCGGCCATGGCGATTGCTCCGAGTCTCATGCCTATTCGTCCGGGAGTGCCCCTTGTTTGGATCCATGCGCCCTCAGACCTGCGATGATGCTCTCATCCCTTTTTCGCGAAGTTTTTTGCCATGTTGTTGACCCGCCATCTCGACGCCAACGCCACGTTGGTGGCCTTGATAAAAGGGCTTACGCCCTGCGACGGATTTTCGCCGACGAACCTTCCCGGCGTGCAGGTCTTGCGCGCCAGTTGCGACGTGGCGCGCGGCCCGCAGATCTACGAGCCGAGCCTGATGATCGTCGCCCAGGGCAGCAAGGTCGCCTACCTGGGCCCGCGTACGCTGGAGTATGGCGCCGGACATTATTTAATCCAGGCGATGCCGGTGCCGTTTGAATGCGAGACCTTTGCCCTGCCGAACGCGCCGTTGTATGGCGTGACGGTGGGTATTGATCGGGTGGTGCTGGGCGAGTTGGTCATGGCCATGGGCATTCAAGCCGGGCCGCCGCCGGCAGCGCAGACGCTGGAATCGATGAGTTCGGTGGTGCTCGATGATGCGATGCGTGGGTGCGTCGAGCGGCTGTTGCAGTGCCTGCACGATCCGCTGGAAAGCCGGATCATGGGCCCGGCGCGAGTGCGCGAATTGTTGTTCACCGCGTTGCGTGGGCCGCAGGCCGATGTGTTGCGGGCGTTGGTGGAGCAGCAGGGGCAGTTTTCGCGCATCGCCACGTCGTTGAATCACCTGCATGCCCATTACGCCGAGCCGCTGAATATCGAGACGTTGGCCGGTTATGCGCACATGAGCGCGTCGACGTTTCACGAGCATTTCAAGCGTTGTACGTTGTTGTCGCCGGTGCAGTATTTGAAGCGGTTGCGGTTGCTCAAGGCGCAGCAGTTGCTGCTGGTGGAAGGCATGGGCGTGGCGCAGGCGGCACACAATGTGGGGTATCAGAGTACGTCGCAGTTCAGTCGCGAATATAAGCGCTATTTTCTGCGCAACCCCGGTGAAGAGCGGGCTGCATAACTCCACAAGGTACACCACCGTAAAGGTGGGAGCGGGCTTGCTCGCGAAAGCGGCCTGTCAGTTGATGAATGTGTTAGCTGACCCACCGTATTCGCGAGCAAGCCCGCTCCCACATTTGATCGGTGTGGGGCATAAAAAAGGCTCCCATTTGGGAGCCTTTTTTGTTCAAGCAGCTAGCTTACATATTCGGGTAAGTCGGCCCGCCCGCGCCTTCCGGCGTCACCCACGTAATGTTCTGCGAAGGGTCCTTGATGTCACAGGTCTTGCAGTGCACGCAGTTCTGGGCATTGATCTGGAAGCGCTTCTCGCCGTCTTCCTTGGTGATCACTTCATACACGCCGGCCGGGCAGTAGCGCTGCGCCGGTTCATCGTAGAGCGGCAGGTTGGTGCCGATCGGGATGCTTGGGTCTTTGAGCTTCAAGTGGCACGGCTGTTCTTCTTCGTGGTTGGTACCGGAGATGAACACCGAGCTCAGCTTGTCGAAGCTCAGCTTGCCGTCGGGTTTTGGGTAGTCGATCTTCTTGCTGTCCTTGGCGAGCTTCAGGCAGGCGTAGTCCGGCTTGGTGTCGTGCAAGGTGAACGGCATTTTGCCGCCGAGGATGTTCTGGTCGAACCAGTTGAAGCCGGCACCCAGGATCGGGCCGAACTTGTGCATCGCCGGGCCGAAGTTGCGGCTGGCGAACAGCTCTTCGTAGAGCCAGCTGGCTTTGAAGCTGTCGACGTAGTTGGTCAGTTCGTCGCCGCCTTTAGACTCGGCGAACAGGCGTTCGGCCACCGCGTCGGCGGCGAGCATGCCGGACTTCATCGCGGTGTGGCTGCCCTTGATCTTGGCCACGTTCATGGTGCCCAGGTCGCAGCCGATCAAGGCGCCGCCTTTGAAGACCATCTTCGGCAACGAGTTGATGCCGCCTTTGGCCAAGGCACGCGCGCCGTAGCTGACGCGCTTGCCGCCTTCCAGGTACTGGGCCAGCACCGGGTGATGCTTGAGGCGCTGGAACTCATCGAATGGCGACAGGAACGTGTTGCTGTAGGACAGGTCGACGATCAGACCCACGACCACCTGGTTGTTTTCCAGGTGATAGAGGAAAGAACCGCCCGTGTTCTCGTTGCTCATGATGTCCAGCGGCCAACCGGCGGTGTGTACCACCAGGCCAGGTTGGTGCTTGGCAGGGTCGATTTCCCAGATTTCTTTCAGGCCGATGCCGTAGTGCTGGGCGTCGGCGTCGCTGTCCAGGTTGAAGCGCTGGATCAGTTGCTTGCCGATGTGGCCACGGCAGCCTTCGGCGAACAGCGTGTACTTGCCACGCAGCTCCATGCCTGGGGTATAGACGCCTTCTTTTGGATGGCCTTCGCGGTCGACGCCGAGGTCGCCGGTGATGATCCCGCGGACCACGCCGTTTTCGTCGAACAGTGCTTCTTGAGCGGCGAAGCCTGGGTAGACTTCCACACCCAGGTTCTCAGCCTGCTGGGCCAGCCAGCGGCACAGGTTGCCCAGGGAGATGATGTAGTTGCCTTCGTTGTGCATGGTCTTGGGCACAAAGAAGTCGGGAACCTTGGTGGCGGCTTCCGGGCTGCGCAGTACATAGATGTCATCGCGCACCACGGGCGTGTTGAGCGGGGCGCCAAGTGCTTTCCAGTCCGGGAACAGTTCGTTCAGGGCGCGGGGTTCAAACACCGCACCGGAAAGGATGTGCGCGCCGACTTCGGAGCCTTTCTCGACCACGCAGACGCTGATTTCTTTACCGGCTTCGGCGGCCTTCTGCTTCAGTCGGCAGGCGGCAGACAGGCCTGCCGGGCCAGCGCCGACGATGACCACGTCGAATTCCATGTATTCGCGTTCCACAGGCTATCTCCTACTCAAGGCTCAACAGGCTTTTTTTTTAATGGGTGGAGGTTCGGTGTCGCATCCGTCATCACTGCATTCGGAGCACGGGATGACCCACCTTTCTCTCTAGGTGGCGCATTATATCTACACCACTGGCAGCGTCCAATACAAACGTTTGTTTGAATTGCTTGGAAGCTAGGTAAATCAAAGCAACGCGGCTTATGACTGGCTATTTTGGCGTATTGACCAGAATAGGCGTTCCGGTCAATATACGGTCGGTTTTGCGCATACCGTAGGCATACCGCAGGTTTCAAGAGCACGTCCAAAAGCAGGGCCAAGGCAAAACAGGTGACGCGCGTTTCATTGATGGCGCGCAGTTTACACGCCGCGATAAAGAATGACCTCTCAGTCACCACTGACGAACGGTCATCATTTCCCGTGAGCAAGGTCATCCGCCGACGTTTTTGGAGGTGCCCTTGTGTGCCGATGAGCATCAACCGCCAGGTTCGCCTAGGCGACTTTCTTTTCACCGGAGAGTAACGAGGAATCCATGAAGGTTCTTGTAGCTGTCAAACGCGTTGTCGATTACAACGTGAAAGTTCGCGTCAAGGCGGACAATTCCGGCGTCGACCTCGCTAACGTCAAGATGTCGATGAACCCTTTCTGCGAAATCGCTGTGGAAGAAGCCGTACGCCTGAAAGAGAAAGGCGTGGCGACTGAAATCGTCGTGGTTTCCATTGGTCCTACCACTGCCCAAGAGCAGTTGCGTACCGCCCTGGCACTGGGCGCCGACCGCGCCATCCTGGTTGAATCGGCTGAAGAGCTGACCTCCCTGGCCGTTGCCAAGTTGCTCAAAGCCGTTGTCGACAAGGAACAGCCTCAGCTGGTGATCCTCGGCAAGCAAGCCATCGACAGCGACAACAATCAGACGGGCCAGATGCTGGCTGCGCTGACCGGTTATGGCCAGGGCACCTTCGCCTCCAAAGTCGAAGTGAGCGGCGACAGCGTTGCTGTTACCCGTGAAATCGACGGCGGCGCACAGACCGTTTCGCTGAAACTGCCGGCCATCGTCACCACCGACCTGCGTTTGAACGAGCCGCGCTATGCGTCCCTGCCAAACATCATGAAAGCCAAGAAGAAGCCGCTTGAGTCGCTGACTCCAGAAGCTTTGGGCGTTTCCACCGCCTCCACCAACAAGACCGTCAAGGTTGAAGCGCCGGCTGCACGCAGCGCGGGCATCAAGGTCAAGTCGGTGGCTGAACTGGTCGAGAAACTGAAAAACGAAGCGAAGGTAATCTAATCATGACTATCTTGGTAATCGCAGAACACGACAACAAGGTGCTGGCCCCGGCCACCCTGAACACCGTGGCTGCCGCTGCGAAAATCGGTGGCGACATTCACGTGCTGGTCGCAGGTCAGGGCGCTGGCGCCGTGGCTGAAGCCGCAGCGAAAATCGCTGGCGTGAGCAAAGTACTGCTGGCCGACAACGCCGCTTACGCGCATCAGCTGCCGGAAAACGTTGCCCCTCTGGTTGCAGAGCTGGGCGCTGGCTACAGCCACATCCTGGCTGCCGCTACTTCCAACGGCAAAAACATCCTGCCACGCGTTGCCGCGCAGCTGGACGTTGACCAGATCTCCGAGATCATCTCGGTTGAAAGCGCTGATACCTTCAAGCGCCCGATCTACGCCGGTAACGCCATTGCCACCGTGCAGTCCAACGCGTCGGTAAAAGTCATCACCGTGCGTGCCACCGGTTTCGACCCGGTGGCTGCTGAAGGGGGTTCGGCTGCCGTTGAAGCCGTCTCCGCTGCCCACGACGCCGGTACTTCCAGCTTTGTTGGTGAAGAGCTGGCCAAGTCGGATCGTCCTGAGCTGACCGCTGCCAAGATCGTCGTTTCCGGCGGGCGTGGTATGCAGAACGGTGACAACTTCAAGCACCTGTACGCCCTGGCCGACAAGCTGGGCGCTGCGGTGGGCGCGTCCCGCGCGGCCGTCGACGCAGGTTTTGTACCCAACGACATGCAGGTCGGCCAGACCGGCAAAATCGTTGCGCCACAGCTGTACATCGCCGTCGGTATCTCCGGCGCGATCCAGCACTTGGCCGGTATGAAAGACTCCAAAGTGATCGTTGCGATCAACAAGGACGAAGAAGCGCCGATCTTCCAGGTGGCTGATTACGGCCTGGTGGCAGACTTGTTCGAAGCCGTACCCGAGTTGGAGAAGCTGGTCTAATCCAGCCGCTTCACTTATAAAGAGCCCGGTCTTTGGACCGGGCTTTTTTTTGCGCGCCCCTTTTTATTCTGGAGAACCGCCTTGGATCTGCGTCCCGTAGTGCTGGCATTGACCCTTGGATTGGCGTTACTGCCGAGCCTGGCGCTGGCCGCCGGCAAATGTGAGCGTCTGGTGATCACCGGCAGCCCGGACGCACCGCCGTTGTTATGGCGTGACCCACAAGACCCGACGCACCTGATCGGCGCCACCGCCGATGTGTTGCAACAAGTGGCCAAAGAGCTGGGGCTTAAAGTCGACCTGCTCTATGGTGGCAAACGCGCCTTGGCCCTGGATGAAGTACGCAGCGGGCGCATGGACATTCTTGCCGATGCGCCGTTGAACCTGGGTGAGTTGGAAACCCTTGATTACATCCACCCAGCCTTGATGCAGATCGACTACCTGGTCTGGACCCGTAAGGATTCGGCGCTGGTCTATGCCACGGCGGCCGACCTGCACGGCCAAAAGGGCGCAGTCTCGGAACGCGCGCGCTTGAGTGCCGATTTTGACACCTTCGCCAGCCAACAGCTCAACCTGCAACGCTTTCCCACCTTGACGCCGGCCTTTCAAAAACTGTTGCTGGGGGAAGTGGACTACGTGCTCGCCGGGCGTTATTCGGGCATGGCCATGGCCCAGACTCTGGGCATGAGCAATGACCTGATCGCACGTGAAGTGCCTGTCGATCAACCCGGCTTGTACCTGGCGATTTCCCACAACTCGGCCTGCAATGATCCGTGGCTGCGCGGACAGCTGGCCAAAAAGATGACAGAATTGCCCGCGTCCGGTGTGGTGCAAGCAGCAATGCAGCGCAACCTCGAGCGCTGGAAAGCGCAATTGCAGCAACCCGTCGGCACCCCAGCAAAGTAAGGATTTACAGTGACTATTCGACCTCTTTTCGCGGCCCTCGCCGTTGTTGCTTTGGCGGGATGTGCAGCCGATCCTGCGCCGAATGAGCAAATACGCCTCACCCAGCAAGCCCTGGAACAAGCCAGCGCCGTGGGGGCCAGCGCCGACGACTCGCCTGAGCTGAAGCTGGCCGAAGACAAGTTCGCCAGGGCCAAGGCCGACATGGCCGATGAGTCCTACAAGCATGCGCGCATGCGGGCCGAACAAGCCGAGTTGGACGCGCGTCTGGCCGAAGCCAAGATTCTGACCCAAAAGAGCCAAGAGCAACTGAGCGTGCTCAACACCCGCATCACCCGCCTGCGCAAGCAATTGCAGCTGGGAGAAGCCCAATGAGCCCGATGATCCGTGGTTTGAGTTGTGTCGTGCTGCTGGGCAGCGCCGCCCTGGGCGGTTGCGCCAGCCAACCGAACAGCGAGCAGGCCTTGCAACAGGCCGGCACTGATTTCCAGAAGGTCAAGGAAGACGCCAATGTGCTGCGCTTTGCACCCAAGGACGTCATTCGCGCCGGTGAGTCCCTGGCGCGCGCCGATCGTTTGTCCAGCTACTGGGGCAGCGGTGCCGACGTGGTGCATTACGCTTACCTGAGCCAGCGTTACAGTGCGATCGCCCGCGAACACACCGAACAGGGCCTCAACGCCGAGCGCGGCACCAAGCTCGAATTGGAACGCCAGCGCCTGCAGCTGGCGCTGCGCGAAAACAAACTTGCCAGCGTGCAGCAACAGGGCAAGTGGCTCGAAGAGCAAATCGCCAGCCTGACCACCACCCAGACTGATCGCGGCCTGGTGATGACCCTCGGCGATGTGTTGTTCGACACCGGCGAAGCGCAATTGGAAAACTCGGCCAACCGCACGGTGTTGAAAATTGTGCAGTTCCTGCAACTGAACCCCAAGCGCGTGGTGCGCATCGAGGGCTACACCGACAACACCGGTGGCGAGCAGGAAAACCTGAAGCTGTCGCGCGACCGTGCGCAATCGGTGGCCGACGTGCTGATGGACCTGGGGATCGATGAAAAACGTATCCAGGTCGAAGGCTATGGCGACCAGTACCCGGTCGAAGCCAACGCCTCCGAACGTGGCCGCGCGCAGAACCGTCGGGTGGAAATTGTGTTCTCCGATGAAAAGGGCCAGCTTGGCGCTGCCCGCTAACGCCTGACGCCGATCAACCTGTGGGAGCGGGTTTGCTCGCGAATGCAGTGTGTCAGTCAACATTTCAGTGGCTGACACACTGCATTCGCGAGCAAGCCCGCTCCCACATTTTTGTTCGGGGTACCCCCTTACAGTTTTTTCTATCACTGCCGCCCGCGCTCGACTATTCTCGCAACTGTCCCCGTACACTTCTAAACTGTGCCGGTATGTTTCACACAAAAATAAAATACCCGTGAAATCGAGTGCTGCGTCATGACCAATCTGTTGCTCTACCAACGTATCGCCCAGCAACTGGCTGAGGACATCCGCCGTGGCGTCTATCAGCCCGGTGAGCGTGTGCCCTCGGTGCGCAAAATGAGCTCCCAGCTCAACGTCAGCCACGCCACGGTGTTACAGGCCTATGCCAATCTGGAAGACCAGGGGCTGATCCGGGCGCGGCCGCAGTCGGGCTATTACGTGCACCAGACACCTGCGTTGACGGCCCCCACGCCGGACATCGCGCGGGTCGAGCGCCCGGGGTTGGTCACCCGCAGCAGCATCATCCAGCAAGTCTTGGTCGAGTCGCGCCGCGAAGGTGTGTTCCCATTGGGCGCCGCCGTGCCGAGTGTGGATTACCTTCCTGTGCGGGCGCTGCACCAGCAATTGGCCAAAGTCACCCGCTTCCAAAGCCCGCGCGCATTCAGTTACATGTTCAGCCCGGGCTTTGAGCCATTGCGCCGCCAAGTGGCGATTCGCATGCGCGACGCCGGCGTGGTGGTGGACCCCTCCGAAGTGGTGATCACCCACGGTTGTGTCGATGCGTTGCAGATGTCGTTGCGCGTGCTGACCCGTCCGGGCGACCTGATCGCCGCCGAATCGCCCACCTATTACGGTTTGCTGCAATTGGCCGATCTGTTGGGCCTCAAAGTCATCGAGATCCCCAGCGACCCGTCCACCGGCATGAGCCTTGAGGCCTTGCAACTGGCGGCCAACCAATGGTCGATCAAGGCCCTGGTGCTGACCACGCGCCTGAGCAATCCCTTGGGCGCGACCATGCCTGAGGAACGCCAGAAACAGTTGCTGCGCCTGGCCTCGGATTTCGATATCCAGATCGTCGAGGACGATATTTACGGCGAACTGATGTTCGAAGTGGGCCGCACCAAGGCGCTGAAAGCCTACGACCGCCTCGACCGGGTGATCTACTGCTCGAGCTTTTCCAAGACCTTGTCTCCCGGCGTGCGCATCGGCTGGATGATTGCCGGCAAATACCAGCAGGAAATCCAGCGGCTGCAGATGTTCAGCACCCACTCGGCCTGCAGCGTGACCCAGATGGGCGTTGCGGCCTACTTGGAAAACGGCGGGTATGACCGCCACCTGCGTTATATCCGCCAGGAGTACCGCAAGAACCTCAGCGCGTTTCAGCTGGCGGTGCAGCAGTATTTCCCGGAAGGCACGCAAATGACGCGCCCCAACGGCGGCTTTATCCTGTGGGTCAGTTTGCCGGGGCGGGTCAATACCCAGGAACTGCACGTGCGCGCACTGCAGCAGGGCATCAGCATTGCGCCGGGGGTAATTTTCAGTAATACGGAACAGTTCAACCACTGTATTCGCCTCAACTGCGGCACGCCGTGGAACCGCGAAGCAGAGCGGGCGCTGATGACCTTGGGGATGCTCGCCAGCCAGCTGTGCCAGGAAACCGCGGCCGGGCTTTGAGGCCGGTGGCTGAGGCGTGTAATGGGGACAGTACCGATAGCTGGCTAATCACCAGGCTTGTCATGCCGCGCACAACAAGCGAGCATATGGCCCTCTGCCGTTAATGCTGTTGGCGATATGACATCTATTTTTCGCGCTGCTGTAGTGGTTGGCCTGTTAAGCCTGTGTAACGTCGGCACCGTGCTGGCGGCAACGCCTGTGGTGTCTGAAAGCAAGCCCGCCGCCAGTACCGAGCAGGACACCCCCGCGAAAAAACCGGCTCCTGCTAAAAAAGCCCCGGCGGCCAAAAAGAAAGCCGCCACGGTGAAAAAGCGCGCACCCGTCGCGAGCAAGTCCAAGTCAGCCCATGAGGTGGCGCAGACCAAACTGCCACCGGCACAGTTGGACCTGACACTGCCTAATGAGATGGTCAGGCACTTGCAGCCCATTGGCACCCTGCCCAAGCCCAAGAGCGTGCCCTTGCTGCCGCCGATGTTTGGCGAGAACCCCCCCGACAACAGCGCGTTCCAGATCAACGGCCGCTTGCTCAGCAACGAGATGAAGCTGCAGTTGCGTAACGACGAACGTCGCGACATCGAAGGCGCGGCACTGGATTTCGAATTCAAGCAATAAATTTCCGCGCAAAGGTGACGCCACCCATCGACCATCTGTCGCAGACTGGTCAGTCACTTTTGTTTTGTGCGAAAAACCCCTGTTAGACCATTTTAAAACGGCTGTTTAAGGGCGTACTCTAGCCCGGCCATCCACATTGAGTCGTCGAGGACCTGTTGGTCATGAAATGCCGTGAAGGCTGTGGCGCATGCTGCATTGCCCCCTCCATCAGTTCGCCATTGCCGGGAATGCCTCACGGCAAACCCGCGGGCGAACGCTGCCTGCACCTGTCGGTCGAACAGCTATGCCTGCTGTTCGGTCAACCGGAACGCCCAGCGGTGTGCAGTGATTTCAAGGCAGATCTGGATGTCTGTGGCAACGACCAGGCCGATGCGATCCGGTTGATCGGCTGGTGGGAGCAGATGACGGCGGCTTGATGGGCTTTACTATCGGAACTTCGACAATAAGGAATACAACAATGGGTTCGCTGAAACGAGTGGCTGTGTTGTGCGGTTTTACGGTGTTGTTCGCTGCCACGGCGCAGGCTGAGGACTGGCAGGTCGCCAAGGACGAGGACGGTATCAAGGTGTCCCTGAGCGAAATTGCCGGCTCCAAATACAAGGCCTACCGCGGTGTGACGCTGATCAAGGCGCCTGTCGCCAAGATCCAGGCCCTGCAGGAAGACGTGGCCGGCGCCTGCTCCTGGATCCACGAATGCAAATCGCAAAAACTGCTCAAGACCGAAGGCGACAAGAGCTGGACCTACACCCAGTTCAAGGCACCGTTCCCGGTGACCGACCGCGATTCGATCCTCGAAATCACCACGTCCAAGGCCGCCGATGGCACCGTGACCCGCAAATTGCTGGAAGTGCCGACTTACCAGCCGGAAGTAAAAGGTTACGTGCGCGTTGCCCAGGTAGACGGCTACTGGAAGCTTGTGCCAAAAGGCGACAACCAGACCGAAGTGACCTACCAGGTGCACACCGAACCAGGCGGCAGCGTGCCATCGTGGCTGGCCAACAAGTTTGTGGTGGACGCGCCGTTCAACACCTTGAAAGCCTTGAAAGAACACGCTGAAAAATAAGTGTCATTAATCAGGTGCCTCCTGACTTGAGTGGAACGTTTGCCGAGCCCTCAAGGTCCAGATAGTTGTAAGCCCACACACGGGTTTTATCGAGGAGGCACCGATGCAAAAGTGGCAGATTACCTTCGTTGATGATCACGGCGTTCAGTCCGTCGAGCAGTTCAGCTGCGACCAGAAGCCCAGCCTCGAAGACGCGGCACACATGATTCGTAACAAGCTGGTGCCAGTGGCCGCCGAACTTGACCTGAATGATTTGGAAGGGCGCAAACCCGAGCCTACGGTCAAGATTCTGAAAGACCAGAACAGTATTCAAATCCTCGACATTTCGCCCGCCGCCTGAACATTGCCTGTATGCCCTTCAAGCGCCTCTGGTGGAGGTGATAGCTTCGCGCTACTCTGCAATCGAGATCAGCGAATGAATCGCTAAGGTCTGGTCTTGTCAGCTACATGCTTGTTTTCCCGCGGTGTCGTTAATGCCGTAGCACCCGCGCCAGCAGGGCGCGGTCTTCGGGAAGCACGGAAAGTCTATCCATCAGTTTGAGGAGGACGTTTCATGAGCACAGCCTATCAAGAAGACATCAGCACCAACGTACTGCGCCGCATGAAAGAAGGCGGTTTCGACTTCTCACGGTTTCACCCCATCGAGTTCTACGCCATTTTCCCGGATGAGGAACGGGCGCGCAGGGCTGCGGGTCGATTTCGTGGGGAATCCCTGAATGCCCAGGTCAGCGCGCGCGATGATGGCGCCTGGTACCTGGAACTGAGCAAAATCATGTTCGCCACCTACGACGGCATAGGAGACTTCGAGCAAGACTTTGAAGCGGTGGTCGAGCCTTTGGGCGGGATCATCGAGGGATGGGGCGTCAAGCAGGAGGTGCGTGGGTTACCCATGTAGCGGCATTTGATGAGCAACACCGCGTATCGGCTGACCCTTGGGTCGGCCGATTTTGTTTGTGCACGCCTCACAACCGCATCCTCAATATAGCCACCCACTACGAGCCCGGCCTGCTGCTGATAGCGTCTTTTAACGTCGCGATCGCCGGCAAGCCGGGCTCTTGGCTTTCTACCGCGCAAAAAAAACCACCCAAACAGGGTGGCCTAAAGGGAAGAGCGGTTCGCTGACATCTCAGGAAACATCCTGGTCAGCCGGTGTGGGGATTATCCGCAAGCGTGACCGGGCAGTGAAATCAACTCTGACTATGCTGTTGATAGTCAAAGCCCGCATTGCGATGAAGCGTGGTACAGGACAGCGGGCGTTCTACGCACCAGGACGGTGCGCGCGAAACCCGTAGGTTATTCAACTCACTGATTTCTAAGTGTTTATGCCGCTGGCACGGGTCTTGCGACGGTTCTCGCGCCCGGGTGACAAGGAGTACGGCATGATCCGCACTTATTACGATGAAATGTACGACGGGGCAGGGCAGGTCCGGCCCCATTACCGCGAGTTCGCTCGCTGGTTAGCTGAAACCCCCGCCGAACTGCTGGCCCAGCGCCGGCGTGAAGCCGATTTGCTGTTCCACCGCGCCGGGATCACCTTCACCCTTTACGGGGACGAGCAGGGCACCGAGCGCCTGATTCCTTTCGACACCATCCCGCGCAGCATTCCGGCGAGTGAGTGGCGGATTGTCGAGCGCGGCTGCATTCAACGGGTCAAGGCGCTGAACCTGTTTCTCGCCGACCTCTACCACGAGCAACGCATCATCAAAGCCGGAATCATCCCCGCCGAACAGGTGCTGGCCAACGAGCAGTATCAGTTGGCCATGCAGGGCCTTGACCTGCACCGCGGTCTGTATTCCCACATCTCCGGTGTCGACCTCGTACGCGATGGCGACGGCACTTACTACGTATTGGAAGACAACCTGCGCACACCGAGCGGCGTCAGTTACATGCTCGAAGACCGCAAAATGATGATGCGCCTGTTCCCCGAGTTGTTCGCCGCCCAGCGCATCGCGCCCATCGACCATTACCCCAACCTGTTGCTCGACACGCTGAAAAGCTCGAGCCCCCTGGATAACCCCAGCGTGGTGGTGCTGACCCCGGGGCGCTTTAACAGCGCGTTTTTCGAGCACGCCTTTCTGGCGCGGGAAATGGGTGTGGAACTGGTGGAAGGCGCCGACTTGTTCGTGCGCGATGACCGCGTATTCATGCGCACCACAGACGGCCCCAAGGCCGTGGATGTGATCTACCGTCGCCTCGATGATGCCTTTCTCGACCCACTGGCCTTCAACCCGGACTCCATGCTCGGCGTGCCCGGCCTGCTCGCGGCGTATCGCTCGGGCAATGTGGTGTTGGCCAATGCGATTGGCACCGGGGTGGCGGATGACAAGTCGGTGTATCCCTTCGTCACCGAGATGATCCGTTTTTACCTGGATGAAGAGCCGATTCTGAAGAACGTGCCTACGTTTCAATGCCGTAAGCCCGACGAATTGTCCCACGTGCTGGCCAACCTTCCGGACCTGGTCGTCAAGGAAACCCAAGGTTCCGGCGGCTACGGCATGCTGGTGGGCCCGGCGTCGACAAAAGCGGAAATCGAAGCCTTCCGCGCCCGCATCAAAGCCAAGCCCCACGCCTATATCGCGCAGCCGACGCTGTGTTTATCCACGTGTCCGACTTTTGTCGAAAACGGCATCGCGCCGCGCCATATCGACCTGCGGCCGTTCGTGTTGTCCGGCAAGGAAACCCGCGTGGTGCCCGGCGGCTTGACCCGCGTGGCCCTGCGCGAAGGCTCGCTGGTGGTCAATTCGTCCCAGGGCGGCGGCACCAAAGACACCTGGGTGGTCGAGGACTGATGCCATGTTGAGTAGAACTGCCTCGGATTTGTACTGGATGTCGCGTTACCTGGAACGCGCGGAAAACCTCGCGCGCATGCTTGATGTCAGCTATTCGCTGTCGCTGATGCCTCAGGACGGGCGCGGTGATGGCCTGCACGAATTGGCCATGCCGTTGCTGATCACCGGCACCTTGGAGGATTACCACGAGCGCCACGGCGAACTGCATGCCGAGCGCCTGCTGCACTTCTTTGCGTTGGACGCGGCCAACCCGGCGAGCATCTACAGTTGCCTCGGCGCCGCGCGCGCCAGCGCCCATGCAGTGCGTGGGCGAATTACCGCCGACATGTGGGAAAACATCAACGCCACTTGGCTGGATATTCGTGATATCGCCCAGCAAGGGCTGAGCCGCTACGGCATGAGCCGGTTCTGTGAGTGGGTCAAGGAGCGGTCGCACCTGTTCCGTGGCGCCACCTACGGCACCATCATGCGTAATGACGCGTTTCGCTTTATTCGGCTGGGCACCTTCATCGAGCGTGCCGACAACACCCTGCGCCTGCTGGATGCGCGCTACGAAATGGCCGGCGACCAAGCCGCTGCGGTCAGCGACGGCACGGCTCATGCCTACTATCAGTGGAGTGCCTTGCTGCGCGCGCTGTCATCGTTTGAGGCTTACACCGAAATCTACCGTGACGCCCCCGGCGCCCGGCAGGTGGCCGAATTGCTGTTGTTGCGCGCCGATGTCCCACGCTCGCTGCGTGCCTGCAGCGAGGAAATCGACCAGATCCTTGCCAGCCTGCCCGGCCTCAATGGCCGCCCGGCCCAGCGCCTGGCCGCCGAGATGGACGCGCGCCTGCGCTTTACTGCCATCGACGAAATTCTCGAGGAAGGCCTGCATGCCTGGCTGACCGACTTCATCCCTTTGGTCCGCCAGTTGGGCGACGCCATCTACAGTTCCTACCTGGAGGCGGCATGAGACTTTCCATCAGCCACGAAACCACCTACCACTACGAAGACATGGTGCGCGCCAGCATCCAGTACCTGCGCCTCACGCCCCACGACAGCGAACGCCAGCACGTGCTCAGTTGGCAGCTCGATCTGCCGCGCCCGGTGCGCGCGCAGGTCGACCCGTTTGGCAACATCCTGCATGTGCTGACCCTTGATGAGCCCCACGACGCCATCATCATCGGCGCGCGTGGCCAAGTGGACATCGATGAATTGCGCGAGGCTGAGCACGAAAGCCAGTCGGCGTTTCCGTTTCTACGCAGCACGCGACTGACCGAGCCGGACGACGCGTTGCGCGGTTTTGCCGACCAGCATTGCCGTCAACGCCGCGACCGCTCTGCGTTGATTGACCTGATGCATGCGCTCAACCAGTCAATGGTCTACACGCCCGGCGCCACTGAAGTCGACACCTGCGCCGCCACGGCGTTTGCGGGGCGCGCAGGCGTGTGCCAGGACCACACCCATGCATTCCTGGCCTGCGCGCGCAGCCTGGGCATTCCAGCGCGATATGTGTCGGGGTATTTGTACACCGAAGACAGCACGCACCTGGCCAGCCACGCCTGGGCCGAAGCCTGGCTGGATGACGCGTGGTACAGCTTTGATGTGACCAACCAATTGGCGCGGCCCGAGCGACATTTAAAGTTGGCGGTGGGCCTGGATTACCTGGATGCCTGCCCGGTACGCGGCATGCGCCGAGGCGGCGGGCATGAGCAAATGCACGCCAAGGTGTTCGTGGCGCCGACGCCAGTGATTCTGGTACAGCAGCAGTAATCTTCAGAACGAAGCAGATTAAAGGTGGGCGCTGGCTTGCCTGCGTAAGCGGCGGGTCAGCTGTAAATGGGTTAACTGACCGACCGCCATCGCAGGCCAGCCAGCTCCCACAGTGAACGGTGGTGTTTTCAGAGTCTGTGCCAGGCTCAAGGCTGCTGCTTACGCCCCGCCATGTGCTTCAAATACCCCACCAGCAAATCCAGCTCACCGTCCGGCAACACACTGGCCGCGAACGCTGGCATCTTCGCCTGGGGCCAATGCCGCAGGCTCTGCGGGTCACGGATATAACGCTTGAGGAAATCCCCGCTGAAATATTCCGTAGGGTTGTAGGGAATATTCAGGTCCGGCCCCACCTGCGCATCGCCGGCGCCGTTGAGGCGGTGACAGGCCAGGCAGTTTTTCTGGAACACCGCAAACCCCTGGTTGATCGGGTCATTCGCGGCGAGTTTCGGGTCAGGCAACAACGCCGGGAAACGCTCGGCCACCGTCTTCAATTGCTTGATCCCGGAGATCTGGAAAGGCCACTGCTCAGGGCTGATGTTGCCGGCTTGCGGGTCGGTCCACACCAGATAGAACGGCCCGGCACTCGGCTTGCCTTCGGCCAGCGCGGGCCACGGATGAGCCGGGTCTTCGACCGCCAGCCAGGCACGGGCACCGTGTTTTTGCAGCAATGGCGCCGCCGTCAGCTCGGCGGCGAACCCGTCGAGGGCGACGGCTTGCAGATGATTTTCCGGCGAGAGGCCGGGCAACAGAGCCGCCAGCGGCACCGCGCGATAAGTCATCTCGCGCTTGTAGGAAACGTCATCGACGATATGCACCGTCTGCGCATCCGGGTGCTTGAGCAGATCTTCGGTCTGCCAGGTTCTGCTGGCGTGGTCCAAGTCGATGGTCAACTGGGCAGCCGCAGCGGGAAGGGCCAACAGCGCGGTGAGAAAGGCGAGGATCAGTTTCAAGTGTGAGCCCGGTTTGAAGTGGCGATAGCGCCCACGATACCGGAAATCGGCACGCAAAAAGACAGCCCCTGCAACAGGACCGCTATACGCAATGTCCCGGCAGGTGCTGCCAAACGCTGCAGTCCTGATGCAATGTGTGCACGGAATGTGAGGATCGAGTCGTCACCCAATAACCTTGGTTAAATTGGGCAAGATCAGAATCAGTGTGGTGGCGAACAGAATAAGTCCCGCCTGACGTACTTTCGAATGTTTGAACATGGCTGACTGCCTTTTGTTGTTATTCCTGAGCGTCAAATGCGTGCCGGTCAATTTCAGTATCGCAACGTGACGTGTCGCTTTTCTTACAGCTGCTCCAGCAAAACCCGGCAGCAACTTCTTACTGATTGAACCTTAGAGCCCTCGTTCTGCGTGGCTTAGATCCATTTAATATCAGCTAATCAGCATTTCTACTTAAAAAGGCATGAGGCATATCGCCATCTTGGCGCCAATGCCTTGGCTAGACCGCTAAAACGATTAACCCGCGCTTTCCCATAGCGCCCTACCGTTCGTCCGAGCGTGAGGGTCAAAAGCAATGAGCGCATCCGTCATTGAAACCGTGTCAATCGGGCCTAAGGTAGGGGCACACACGCACTGCGTTCGAGGATGTCATGACCCAAGCTTTGATCTTTGATGCGATACGCACGCCCCGGGGCAAAGGCAAGGCCGACGGCGCCCTGCATAGCGTCAAGCCGGTAAACCTGGTGGCGGGTCTGCTCACCGCGCTGGCACAGCGCAGCGACCTCGACACACGCCAGGTGGACGACATCGTGCTCGGTTGCGTTAGCCCGGTGGGCGATCAGGGCGCCGACATCGCCAAGACCGCCGCACTGGTGGCGGACTGGGACATCAGCGTCGCTGGCGTACAAATCAACCGTTTCTGTGCTTCGGGCCTTGAAGCGGTGAACCTGGGCGCGATGAAAGTGCGTTCCGGCTTTGAGGACCTGGTAGTGGTCGGCGGCGTCGAATCCATGTCGCGCGTGCCCATGGGCAGCGATGGCGGCGCCTGGGTGCTCGATCCGCAGACGAACATGCACAGTCACTTCACACCTCAAGGCATCGGCGCGGACTTGATCGCGACCCTGGAAGGCTTCACCCGCCAGGACGTCGACGCCTTCGCCCTACATTCCCAGCAGAAAGCGGCCAGGGCGCGTGCGGACGGTTCTTTCAACAAGTCGCTGATCGCGGTGCAGGACCAAAACGGCATCGTGCTGCTGGACCACGACGAGTTCATTCGCGGCGACTCCAGCCTTGAAGGCCTCGGCAAGCTCAAGCCGAGCTTCGAGATGATGGGCCAGATGGGCTTCGATGCCACCGCCTTGCGCGTCTACAGCCATGTGGAGCGCATCCATCACGTGCACACGCCAGGTAACAGTTCCGGCATCGTCGACGGTGCCGCGCTGATGTTGATCGGCTCCGAGGCCAAAGGCCGCGAACTGGGCTTGCAACCGCGGGCGCGCATCGTCGCCACGGCGGTCACCAGCACCGACCCGACCATCATGCTCACCGGCCCGGCCCCGGCCACGCGCAAAGCCCTGGCCAAGGCCGGTTTGCGCGTGGAAGACATCGACCTGTTCGAAGTCAACGAGGCCTTTGCCTCGGTCGTCCTCAAGTTCATCAAAGACATGGGCATCGACGCTGCGCGGGTCAACGTCAACGGCGGCTCCATTGCCATGGGCCACCCGCTCGGCGCCACGGGCTGCGCGATCCTCGGCACCCTGCTCGACGAACTGGAAGTGCGCCAGCAGCGCTACGGCCTGGCCACCCTGTGTGTCGGCGGTGGCATGGGCATCGCCACCATCCTCGAACGCCTCTGAGCCCAAGGAACCTGTCATGACCGACGCCATTCGTTACGAAAAAGGCCAGGACCAGATCGTGGTGCTGACCCTCGACATGCCCGGCCAGAGCGCCAACACCATGAACGGCGTGTACCGCGAGGCCATGGCGGCCACAGTCGCGCGCCTGGAAGCAGAAAAGGACGGCATCGCCGGGGTGGTAATCACCTCGGCGAAGAAAACCTTTTTTGCCGGCGGTGACCTCAATGAATTGATCAAAGTCGACAAGGCCCACGCCAAGGAATTTTACGACGGCGTGGTGGTGTTGAAGGCCCAACTGCGCCGCCTGGAAACCCTCGGCAGGCCAGTGGTGGCCGCCATCAACGGTGCGGCGTTGGGCGGCGGCTGGGAGATTTGCCTGGCGTGCCATTACCGTGTTGCGCTGGACGACAACGCGACACAACTTGGCTTGCCGGAAGTCACCTTGGGCTTGCTGCCGGGCGGCGGCGGGGTAGTGCGCATGGTGCGCATGCTGGGGTTGGAAAAGGCCCTGCCGTATTTGCTGGAAGGCAAGAAGGTGCGGCCGCAGCAGGCGCTGCAGGCCGGGTTGATCAATGCGCTGGCGAGGGATCGCGATGAGTTGCTGGCCAAATCCCGCGCCTGGATTCTGGCCAATCCCGAGGCCAGACAACCGTGGGACAACAAGGCTTATCAGATCCCGGGCGGCACGCCGTCGAACCCGAAAGTGGCGCAAATGCTGGCGATTGCACCGTCGATTTTGCGCAGCAAAACCCATGGCTGCTTCCCGGCCCCGGAGAAAATCCTCTGCGCCGCCGTGGAGGGCGCCCAAGTGGATTTCGACACGGCGCACCTGATCGAAACGCGCTACTTCACCGAACTCGTCACCGGCCAGGTGGCGAAAAACATGATCGGTACCTTGTGGTTCCAGCTTAATGAAATCAACGCCGGCAGCTCACGGCCACAAGGTTTTGCGCCGTACGTCACGCGCAAAGTCGGCGTACTGGGCGCGGGGATGATGGGCGCGGGCATCGCCTATGTCAGCGCCAGTGCGGGCATCGAAGTGGTGCTCAAGGACATTAGCCTGGCCGCGGCCGAAAAGGGCAAGGCGCATTCGGCTGCGCTGCTGGACAAGAAGATCAGCCGTGGGCAACTGACCGCCGAACAGCGCGACATCACCCTTGCGCGGATCCATCCTACGCAAGACGACGCCGACCTGGCCGGCTGCGACCTGATCATCGAAGCGGTGTTCGAAGACCGTGAACTCAAGGCCAAGGTCTCGGCCGCCGCGCAACGTGTGGTCGGCAGCGATGCGGTCATCGCCTCCAACACCTCGACCTTGCCCATCAGCGGCCTGGCCAACGCCGTGCCCGATCAAGGCAAATTCATTGGTCTGCATTTTTTCAGTCCGGTCGACAAGATGCCGCTGGTGGAAATCATCAAGGGCGCCCACACCCGCGACGAAACCCTGGCCCGAGGTTTTGATTTCGTCCTGCAAATCAAGAAAACTCCGATCGTGGTCAACGACAGTCGTGGTTTTTTCACCTCGCGGGTGTTCGGCACCTTCACCAACGAAGGCATTGCCATGCTCGGCGAAGGCGTGGCTGCGCCGATGATCGAAACCGAAGCGCGCAAGGCCGGCATGCCGGTGGGGCCGTTGGCGGTGTCGGATGAGGTGTCGCTGAGCTTGATGAGCCACATCCGCCAGCAAACCGCGAAAGATCTACAGGCTGAAGGCAAGGCGCCGCCGACGCATCCCGCGACCCAGGTGATCGACCTGTTGGTGAATGAGTACAAACGCGCGGGCAAGGCGGCGGGCGGTGGTTTTTACGACTACCCCCAAGGGGCGCAGAAACACCTGTGGCCGGAGCTGAAAGCGCGCTTTGAACAGCCCGACAACCAAATTTCGCCACAGGATGTGCGCGACCGTTTGCTGTTTATCCAGGCCATCGAAACCGTGCGTTGTGTGGAGGAGGGCGTGTTGAGGTCGACGGCTGACGCCAACGTCGGCTCAATCTTCGGCATTGGCTTTGCCGCGTGGAGCGGCGGCGCGCTGCAGTTTATCAACCAGTACGGCCTGAACGACTTTATCGCCCGGGCGCGCTACCTGGCCGAGCAGTATGGGGAGCGCTTCTCGCCCCCGGCTCTGCTGCTGGAAAAAGCAGCGCAGGGAGACATTTTCGCCTGACCGAAACGCCCTATCCTGAATCATGGAAAACCAAGGTGGGAGCCGGCTGCCCGCGATAGCAGTGTGTCAGCCAATGCAGATTTCGGCCGATATAACGCCAGCGCAGGCAAGCCCGCTCCCACATTGAGGCACTTGGCGAGACTTGCTTTGCAGGGGTGTTTCAAGGCAGGCTCTGGGGTGTGCATTATTCCCATCACCGTGTCAGGTATTTTTTATGTCGCTACGCGTCTGTATCCTGGAAACCGATATCCTGCGTCCAGGCTTGATCGATCAATACCAAGGGTACGGGCAGATGTTCAAGCGCCTGTTCTCCCAGCAGCCGATTGCTGCCGAGTTTGTGGTGTACAACGTGGTTCAGGGTGAATACCCGCCGGATGACGAGGCGTTTGACGCCTACCTGATCACCGGCAGCAAGGCCGATTCCTTTGGCACCGACCCGTGGATCCAGACCCTCAAAACCTACCTGCTTGAACGCTATGAACGCGGCGACAAGTTGCTGGGCGTGTGCTTCGGCCACCAATTGCTCGCGCTGCTGTTGGGCGGCAAGACCGAGCGCGCCAGCAAGGGCTGGGGCATGGGCATCCACGACTACAAGCTCAATGCCAAGGCGCCGTGGATGAGCCCGGTGGTGGAAGAGCTGACCTTGTTGATCAGCCATCAGGATCAGGTCACCAGCCTGCCGGAAAACGCTACCGTGATTGCCTCCAGCGATTTCTGCCCGTACGCCGCTTACCACATTGAAGACCAGGTGCTGTGTTTCCAGGGCCACCCGGAATTCATCCACGATTATTCCCGCGAGCTGCTGGAAATTCTTCAGACAACGTTGGGCGAAAAGATCTACACCAACGGCGTGGCCAGTCTGGCGCGTGACCACCACGGCGCAACCGTGGCGGAATGGATGATGCGGTTTGTGGCGCACAAGCCAGAAGCCGACGTGGCCTGAATCACGCTTGAGGCGGGGGCCGGCTGTCCGGCGTTGATTTACAACCAGCCCGACCGCTTGAAGCTGGACCACAAACTGGTGCAGCCCACTGCAATAAACCCGAGCACCGCAAAGTAGCCGTAATGCCATTGCAGCTCGGGCATGTTCTGGAAGTTCATCCCATAAATCCCCGCCACCGCGGTGGGGAACGCCAGGATCGCCGCCCACGCAGCGAACTTGCGCTGCACCACGCTCTGGCGCGACGCTTCGAGCAATACACCAATCTCAATCGTCTGGCTGGCGATATCGCGCAAGGTGGTGAGGTCTTCCATCTGCCGTGTCACGTGGATCTGCACGTCACGAAAATACGGGCGCATGTTCTTGTCGATAAACGGGAAGCTCAGCTTTTGCAGTTCCTGACTGATCTCCACCATCGGCGCCACGTAGCGTTTAAGCCGCAGCACGTCGCGGCGCAGGCCGTGGAGGTTCTGGATATCACGCTCGCTCAGCGAGCTGCACAGCACATTGCGCTCCAGCTCATCAATTTCGGCGTGGATCGCTTCGCTCACCGGCTGGTAATTCTCGGTGACGAAATCCAGCAGCGCATAGAGTACGAAATCTTCCCCGTGCTCCAGCAACAGCGGCCGCGCCTCACAGCGCTGGCGCACAAAGCCGTAGGACGCCGAGTGGCCGTTGCGGGCGGTGATGATGTAGCCGTTGCCGGCAAAAATATGGGTTTCGATAAACTCCAGCTTGCCGTTCTCGCGCACCGGTGAGTAGGTGACGATAAACAGCGCATCACCGAAGGTTTCAAGCTTGGGGCGGCTGTGTTTTTCGAGGGCGTCTTCGATGGCCAGTTCGTGCAGATTGAACTGGCGTTGCAGGTTGGCCAGCTCTTGAGCGCTGGGCTCTTCCAGGCCGATCCACACAAAGTGATCGGGCTTGGCGGCCCAGGCTGCGCCTTCATCGAGGGTGATATCAGTGACTTTCTTTCCGGCGCTGTAGACGGCCGCCGCAACAACTCTACCCATGGTGCTGATCGCTTCTTATTGGGAGGACAGGTGTTGGGCAGCTTAGCGTGAATGGCGTTCCCTTGTTGCTCATGCAGACACGCTTTTTGTGGCGAGCACGCTTGCTTGTGCGCAGGTGCAAAGCGCCCGCAAAAAATCACAAAGGCGCGGGTGCCCAAACGGTCCGCAGTTCACGGTCCATCTGTGCAATACACGCATCCATCTGCTTCTGACACGCCTGCATCAACGCCGGGATGTCATCCGAAGTCAGTCCTACGGTAGGAATCGGCGGCAGCGAGCGAATGAGCACATCACCGCTGTCCCAGCGATTAAGCTGCATGTGCGTGACGTAGTTGCTGACACACACCTGCACGATGGGCACACCCGCCGCAATCGCCATATGAAACGCGCCTTTCTTGAACGGCAGCAGCCCTTTGCCCAAGTTGCGTGTACCTTCCGGGAACACCCAGATCGATGTGTCTTCATGCTGCAAAGTGCGCGTCGTGGTGAGCATCGCGCGCCGCGCCTTGTGCGCGTTGCCCCGGTCGATCAGCACATTGCCTGCCAACCAGAACAACTGGCCGAACAGCGGCACCCATTTCAGGCTTTTTTTGGCAATGCACACCGTGCGATGCGGCACCACAGTGCCCAGCACAAACAGGTCGTAGTTGGACTGATGGTTGGCGATGATCACGCACGTGCCGGGCTTATTACGCAGCGAGTCAACGTCCGCCCTCACGTTCAGTCGCAATATCCACATCGCAGGCAACCCATACAGGCGAGCGCACAAGCGACTGTTATCCGGGTTGAACGGCCGACAGATGCCCAGCAGTACGCCCAGCACACCGGCGACCATAAAGTGCAGGCCCATCAACAACATACGTAACAGGAGAAGCATCGACACGGCCCATCGGGACAAAAGGTGGCGCAGTGTACGGATGTGCACTGTATTCGGCAATTGCCCCTACAGACGTAGGAGATAGGCGATGTTTAAGCACATGTTTCAACGTGTGCCGGCAACGCCCAGCTAGAGCGGTTTAAGAAGTGTCCGCTTTTTTTTTGTAAGAAAAAGCCCGACTCAAGGTCGGGCTTTGGCACAACATGGGTGAGGCATCAGATCAGGTTATGGCCCTGATCCTGAATGATCGCGTCATCCAAGGCTTCCAGCAGTGCCTTGCGCACCTTCAACTTGGTGTGCTTATGGGCGTTCATGTTGATCTTCTTCAATTGACGCGCCGCTTCCAGGGCCGCCGCGTGCAACTCTTCTGGCGCAACCACTTTATCCAGGAAGCCGGCTCCCAAGGCACCTTGCGGGTCAAACATTTCGGCATTGATGACCGACCGGTGAAACGCCGACTTGCGCAGACGATCCCGCGCCAACTCGATACCGGCGTGGTGCATGGTCATGCCGATCGCCACTTCATTCAGGCCAATGCTGAACGGGCCTTCCACACCAATGCGGTAATCGGCCGACAACAGCAGGAATGCACCTTTGGCCACCGCGTGCCCAGGGCACGCCACAATCACCGGGAACGGGTGCGACAGCAGGCGACGCGCCAACGTCGAGCCCGACGTCACCAGGCTGATGGCCTCTTTAGGTCCGGCCGTCATCACCTTCAAATCATAACCGCCCGACAGAATCCCCGGCGTGCCGGTGATGATCACCACCGCGCGATCCTTCTCGGCCTGATCCAGTGCCGCATTAAACTCACTGACCACCGCCGGAGAAATGGCATTCACCTTGCCGTTGCTCAAGGTCAGGGTCGCGATACCGTCTTCGAGGTGGTAGGCAATCAACTCACTCATGACGCGGTTCCTTGTAGGATTTGTTATAGATAGGCTGTTTATAGAAGCGCATGCGCAGACGTTACCCACCACGCCCGCCCCGGTAAAGCGCCGTGACTGACTACCCAGTCAGACTTTTCCCGCATCCCCAAGGGTAGACGGCCCGGAGCAGGGCGCAGCAGCCCCACCAAACGCGTACCGCCGATGCCCGAGAATGGCAGATTCACCGTCCCTCGCTGGGTGGGTAACGGCATAACCGTCTAAGCGCATGAAAATTCTGAAAAAAACCTTTGCCATCAGAAAGGCTTTCGACTACATTAGCGCGCCTCGGCAGACTGAACTGGTTTGACGAGATACGGTGAAGTGTCCGAGTGGCTTAAGGAGCACGCCTGGAAAGTGTGTATACAAGAAATTGTATCGAGAGTTCGAATCTCTCCTTCACCGCCACATTAAGTAAACACAGACCCCTGATTTTCCTAGAGAAAGTCGGGGGTTTGTGGTTTCTGGTGTCTGGAAATTATCTCCATGGGACGGGTGTGCTAGATGGGTACATAAGTACAGCCAATAACTGAATTGCCAGGGCCGATCCATCTGCCGCTGACGACTTTGTCTATGTGTGACTAATCCTACCCAAGCGGCTATTCACCTATTACAAATCAGCGGCGTTCAGTCCTCAGTGCCCTTGCCCCCGGTGCGTCGTAAACCTACAACTACACTTTGTGCATCGAGCACTCTCAGGACAGCGCATGGATATCACAATTCATCGCAAGAAAGGCCTGTTTGATAGCGCTTATGGTCAAGCTATTGCGCTGGCAATCTTGTTTGACGGTAAGGTCGTAGGGCGCCTGGAAACGGGTGAAACATTATCTCTAGTCCTTCCGGATGCTTGCGGGACGTTGCAAGTCGGTCTGCTTGACCCCGCAAATTCGCCTTATGTAGGACGCATGTCTGGTGCGCTCATATCGATCAGCAATGCTCAGAGCCTTACCCCGGGGCAAGCCGTTCAGGCATTTTCGGTACGAACTCGCAAATGGGTGTTTTTTGATGTGCTGGGTTTGGCGGGCATAGCACCCTTTAAGCGCTGGGCGCTGGCGCTTGAGATAGATCGAAGTTAGAACGCTTCTGACAAACTGCAATTGACGGCAGTAGACCTTGGCCATGCGCCGCTTCGATTTGTAAACGGCAGGCCGTTATCAGCAAGGCGATAAAAGAACTTTATAGTGGCTGAACGCTGAATTCGAATAAGGCCGCTTATTTAATACAGGCCCTCACACGCTCGCTCGGTGAGAGCGCTTGTTTTGCGAGGGTTATCCCCATCTACTTGGCAAATGACAAAGTAATTGATACTTGGATTGCTGTTTAAAAAAACATCATTTTTTTAAAATAGCGCCACTCATATATTGATTCAAATCGCGAAAATCATTAACCGTCCAGGCATGGGGCGGCACCTTCACACCATTGTCCCGCAACGTTCTCGGAATCAAGTCTCCATTCGGCCGAAGTATTACCGACGATACAATAACGCCCGGATAATCACTCAGTCGTTTCTTGAAAGCAGGTGTTGTCAAATCAGGCGTAGGCGGATTGCTCTTATGCGCTAATGGTCCTGTTCCCTTGATATCAGCTCCGTGGCACATGGCGCATCGCTGTAAGAACAGGTTTTTCCCATTGGTATTTTCCGCGAAGGAGAGGGGTGTTTGGATGAGCGATAACATTCCCAGCGTAGCGATGAACACTATTTTCATTTTTATAAGGTCTTGTTGGTTGAGTCAGGGCTGAATCGAGGGGAATCCCGCAGGTGCCATTGCAGCTCAGTGTATAGGCGAGCCCTTGAATTCTAAAGCGAGGGACATGGCGTCAAATACGAGACAAACAAAACCCCCAGGTTTCTGCAGAGACCTGGGGGTCGTGGAGTTTGAAAGCGTAGCGTTCTTAGATCATGCGCGCGGCATGTCTATCCGCCGCGCAATGACATCCAGCAAGTCGCACCCGTCGCGCAGCGGAATTGAGCAGAGCAACGCAAAATCGCTGAGCACCACTGCATCACTACTTATCTCACTACGTAGTGCAAGGTTCTCAAGCACTTGGGTGACGGCCTGCAGCCGATAACTCGCGGCGTCGAGGAGTACTTCCAGCGGTGCAGTGGTATCGACAAAAAGTGCCGGTGTGGCGCTGTCGTTGCTGGTAAGGGCCATGTATTGGTTCATGAGTGACTCCATTAAGACAAAGATAAATAACCACGACGCTTTTTCACCCGCTACGGCCAAAAACGGCCGTTGCCTGGCATAGCGTTGTTTGCATTCCGTCTTGTAGTCGAGTCGCCAAACCCGGCCGCTCACACAGCGACCGAGCGACTATAAGGTTGGTCTTTGAAAAACAGGAGCGAGCTGCTTCCGAATGGGCTGTAGGACGTTGCTCAAATCGGTGCCTCAATGCCGATGCCGATGATGCACATCCGGAAAGTGCGCATGGTTATGCTTTATCACGCTGTGAACATGCACGTGACTATGCGGCTGCGCCGGGTCCCACTCGAACCCATGCTCATGCTGATGATGCTCATCATGCACGTGCCGATGCCCGTGTTCCGTCGCGTCATGCAGATGGTCGTGCGCATGCCGCTCTGTCAGGTGCAACCACACGCCCACGGCCATCAGCGCCGACGCAATCCAGAACGCCACCGTCACCGACTCCCCGAACGCCAGCAAGGCCACCGCCGCCCCAAGGAACGGCGCCGTCGAGAAGTACGCCCCGGTGCGCGCACTGCCCAGCCCGCGCAAGGCCAGGACAAACATGACCAGGCTGATGCCGTACCCGAGAAACCCCACCAGCAAGATCGGCGCCAGCTGCGCCACACCCGGCATCTGCGCCCCGAGGTACAGCGCGAGGCTGCAGTTCACCGCCCCGGCAATCAAACCTTTGGCGCCGGCGATGAACAATGCGTCCGCCGCAGACACCTTGCGCGTCAGGTTGTTATCGATGCCCCAGCACAAACAGGCGACTGCCACGGCCACCGGCCCGAGCCAATCGTGGCTGGCGCCGCCGGCGTCGGACCAGGACAGCACCACGCCGCCCAGCACAATGGCGATCATCCCGAACACAATGCGCCGGTCGGCGTTTTCTCTGAACACCCGCCAGGCGATGAAGGCGGTCAACACCGATTCAAGGTTGAGCATCAGCAAGGCGGTCGTGCCGGCGGTGCGGTTCAGGCCGAACATCAGTGCCACCGGCCCGAGGATACCGCCGAACGCGATGGCGCCGATCAGCCACGGCCATTCCGCCGGGGTGAGCCCGGTGGGTTTCCAGCCATGATCACGGATCAGGCGCACGCCTGCGAGGCCGACGCCGCTGCCGAGGTAGAGCAGGCCGGCGAGCAGTATGGGCGAGAGGCCCAGGCCGAGGGTTTTGGCGAGCGGGGTGCTGGCGCCGAAGAGCGCGGCAGCGGCGAGTGCGTAAAAGATACTGAGGTTCATGGGCCGTCCTCGAAGGTCTGGCCCATGATACGTCGCTTGTCGGGCTCAAGGCCCTGACAACTTCCTGCTTATTGCGCGGTTTTCAGCTTGATCACATCACCGGAGATTTTGGTGGTGTAACCGCTCAGCACCCAGGCCCAGAACCAGTTTTCCTGCACTTGGGTGTTGATCAGCGCGTCGCCGCCTTTGGCCTTGATGGCCGCAGTCTGGGCGCGCACGAAGCGGCTGTTCTGGCCGATCGGGATGACGCCGAACAACATGATGCCGGTAGCGCTGGCTTCACTGTGGCCCAAAACGGTGTATTGGCTGCTGTCGTACTGCGGGGATTTGATGGCGGTGCCGGTGCAGCCTGCGAGGGTAAAACCGAGAACAGCTGCTGCAACCACTTTACTGACGTACTTCACTGTGTAACTCCATGGACTGACCCTCGAGATTCAATTCTCGAGGGGGCGCCACTTTAATCTGCACAGTGGCAGATTGAAATCAATTGCCCGCAATCTCATCTCAGGCTTGCACGTAGACCCACGCTGTCAGGCCCGAAGCCAATGCCACTGACACACGCTTGTAGTCCGACACCTCGTAGGCATCGGCTGCCGCCAGTTCCTGCTCGTTGATCTGAAACACCATGCCTTCAACGCTGGCAGCCTGTTCTTCGGTCGGCGCGACAATCGGGTGGTGCGTCTTGCCGCTGGTGGCCAGCACTTCGGGGTCGGTGATTTCGACCCAGCTTTGCGAATAGCCGAGCATCGCGTCGTGCTGGCCGACCAGTTCCCGGCCAAAGTTGGCCAGTTGCACGGCCTTGTCTTGCAAGGTGCCGTAGGAAAACAACAGCACGGGGAATTGGGTGGAGTGTTCCATGGGTATTCCTTAAGCGAGTAGGTCTTCGTAAAAAGCGCCGTAGGGCTTGCTCGGGTGGGCAATCTGAATTTCCAGGATCCACAGCCCGGCGTTAGGGCAGTGCTCGAAATCCCCCAGGTCGCCGCCACGGTGGATCGCGTGAGGAAAGTCGCTGACGCGGTGGCCCTTGATGTCCAGGTTCAGTTGCCAGCCCATGGCCTTGGCGTGTTCTTCTGCGTAGCGGTACAGCTCAAGGCCTACGACCTGGTCATTTTTCCAGCGCGATTGTACGCGGTCGAACAGTACTTTGGCGGCGCTTGCGCAGGCGATCATTTCAGGGTCGTTGCCGGTGGTGAAGGTAGCGCCGGCGTCACCTTCGTGGCCTTGCCAGACGGCGCCCATGTCGATAAAGAAGATATCGTTTTCACCCAGCACCGGGTCGCCGTCCGAGCGCTGGTTGAAAGCCTTGAGGGTATTGGCGCCAAACCGTACCAGCAGCGGATGCCAGATGCGTTGCATGTCGAGCTCGGCGAGCACCTGTTTGCCCAGCTCACGCGCTTGGGATTCAAGCATGCCGGGGCGAATGCGTTGGGCGAGGTGGTCGATGGCTTGCCACGTCATGGCCTGGGCGTAGCGCATGGAGTCGATACTGTAGGCGGCGCCCACGGCTTCTTTGGGTTGTGCAGTCACCGGTTTCCCCTCGCATTGAACAGCATCAGGCGTTATGCGTTTTACTATATAGCGATGTGATGGCTGAACCCAACTCCGAAAACACCGCAGAGCCAATGTGGGAGCTGGCTTGCCTGCGACAGCGGTGGCACAGCAACATTAATGCTGCTTGACCCACCGCCATCGCAGGCAAGCCAGCTCCCACATTTTTGACTGTGATCAGTCTGTCAGAGGTGCAACCACGCCAGGCCACCCAGCACCACGGCGACCCCGCCAGCGGTATAGGACATGCGTTTGAGCCACTCCTTGCGCGTCAGCAACGTAATCGCCGCCAACGAAATCGCGATCTGAATCGCCGTCATCGCCTGCGCCCAACGGTGATGCTGGTGCAGCGCCTCTTCGGATTTCTGATCCCATTCCTTGGAGGTCGCCTCAAGCTTTTCGGCCTGTTTGCGCACGTCTTCCTTCTGGCTCTTGTAACGCTCGATCTCATCCTTGTAATGCGCAGCGTCCACGCCGGGAATATGCGTGGCCAGTTCGGCCAGGTTCTGCCGGCTGGATTTGGCCTGGTAGTAGTTCCACTGGTTGGCGGCTTCGGTCTTGATGATGGCGGCGTTGTTCTTGTCCATCGCCGCTTCGCTTTCGGTGGAGCCGGCCTGGTAGCTGAGCATGGCGCCGAGGGTGGCCATCAGCGCGGTCATCACGGCGATGCGGCTGGCAAAATTGTCACCGCGCCCGTGCGCATGTTCGGTGGTGTGTTCGATGTGTTTTTCGTGAGGGCTGGGGACTTCGAAGGCTTCGGACATGGGGGCGTCTACGAACGGAATGAGGGAGACTGATTCTTTACCAAACAAGCTGTCTCAAGCCTGTACGTAATGCTGCAAACCTGCGACCAGCGCATCAAAGGTCACCCGGCAGCGCGGGCTGTTGCGCAGATCTTCGTGCATGGTCACCCAGGTGTCCATCTTGAACGCGAAACCTTCAGGCAGCACCCGGTGCAGGCGTGGGTTCTGCTTGGCCAGTTGCACCTGGCAGCCGCCGATACCGGCACCCGCGCGGATCAGCGCCAGTTGCGCCAGGTCACTGTCGCTGCTGATGGCGAAGGCGCTGCGTTCAAAGCCCTTGATGGCCAGGCTGCGGATAAACGCGTTCTCCTGGTCGAAACCGATCACGGAATGGCTGACCAAGTCCTGCATTTGCAGAGGGATGCCGTGTGCTTGCAGGTAATCATCGCGGGCGTGCAGGCCTACTTCGATCAAGCCGACACGCCGCGCCAGCAATTGCTCCTGGCTGGGGCGGACCATGCGCACGGCGATGTCGGCTTCCAGTTGCAGCAGGTCGATCAGGCGGTTGGTCAGGATCAGTTCAACCCGCAGGTGCGGGTGCTGGCGGCGCAGCGCGGTGATGATCGGCGGCAGCACTTCCACGCCGATCACTTCACTGGCCGAGACCCGCACCACCCCGCGCACTTCATCGCCTTGAGAAGACGCCGCGCGTTCCAGGGCGGCGGCGGTGCGCTCCATGGTTTCAGCATGGGCGCGCAAGGTGCGCGCCACCGCAGTTGGCAACAGCCCCGTCGGTGAACGGGTAAAAAGCACCACGCCCAGCGCCGTTTCAAGCGCGGCAATGTGCCGACCGACCGTGGGCTGTGTGATGCCAAGCTGCCGTGCGGCCCCCGACAACGAACCTTCCTTGAGTACACCAAGGAACGATCGGTAAAGCTCCCAACCAATATTTGCGGCCATGCATAAATGTATAGCGGCTGGATGCTCTTCGGCAATTTATCTATAGCCACGCTGCACACAAAATGGCCTCACCAACAACGTGGGAGAAGGTCATGAGCAAAGTTCTGGTACTGGGTGCAACGGGCGGGATTGGCGGCGAAGTGGCGCGGCAGATGCGCGCGGCGGGCTGGGAGGTGTGTGCGTTGACCCGTGATGTGGACAAGGCGCGGCGTGAGAACGCGGGCTTTTCCTGGATCAAGGGCGACGCGCTCAATCGTCAGGAGGTCCTCGCTGCCGCCCATGGCTGTGCGGTGATCGTGCATGCGGTCAACCCGCCGGGCTATCGCAACTGGGCTGAATTAGTGATGCCGATGATCGACAACACCGTTGCGGCGGCCATCGCCGAGGGCGCGACCATCGTGTTGCCCGGCACGGTCTACAACTTCGGTCCGGACGCATTTCCCGTGCTGCACGAAGACTCGCCGCAACACCCGCAAACCCGCAAGGGCGCGATCCGGGTGCAATTGGAGCAGCGTTTGCAGCAGGCTTCCCGCCAGGGCGCGCGGGTGTTGATCGTGCGGGCCGGGGACTTTTTCGGTGCCCGCGTGGCCAACAACTGGTTTGCCCAAGGCCTGGTCAAACCCGGCAAGCCGGTGCACGCCGTGAGTTATCCGGGCGCGCCGGGTGTGGCGCACCAATGGGCGTACTTGCCGGATGTGGCGCGCACCGTGCTCGAGTTGATTGAGCGCCGGGCAAGCCTTGATGCGTTCGCGCGCTTTCATATGGCGGGGCACGTGGACACCGATGGCACGCAGATGACCCAGGCGATCCAGCGTGTGGTGCTGCGCAGGACGGGTCATCAACCCCGCGTAGGCCGCTTCCCGTGGTGGTTGATGAAACTCATCGCGCCCTTTGTCGTCACCGTCCGCGAGATGCTGGAGATGCGTTACCTGTGGCAAACCCCGCTGCTGCTCGATAACAGGCGACTGGTTGCGGCGCTGGGGCAGGAACCGCACACGCCGCTGGAACAAGCGGTGGAAGCCACATTGGCCGACCTTGGCTGCCTGCCTACGCCCGTCTGATCAGGCGCACATACACCGCGAGGTTGATCAGCAACACCAGCGCGCCAAGCACCAGTTGAATGTTCGGCGTCAGCCCGGCCGGGTAGATCAGCGTGACGATGTAATGCTCGATAAACCCGCCGCCATAACCGTCCTGCCCGGCGAGGTGGCGAAACAGGTTTTCCCAGCGAGTCAGCGGGCAGGGCAGGTGAAACACTTCCACGGCCACGCCCCAGGCGGCAGCGGGCAAGTGCAGCCACATGACTGGCCGCCACTTGAGCGCCAGCAGCCCGCCGAACAGCACGAACAGGATGAAACACAGGTGAAACAGCACCAGGCTGTCGGCGGCTACGCGATAGAACATGTGTGGGTTCGCTTTTAAGGTGGGCCCGTCTCAGGCGCCGAGTTGTGCTTGCAGGTAGTCGATAAACACGCGCAGTTTTTTCGGCGTGTTAGTGCGGTTGAAGTAATACAAATACAACGCGCTGTGCGTGATCCAGTCGCCCAATACTTCCACCAATTCACCGCTGCGCAAATATGGCTCGACGCTGGAGCGCGCCACATACGCGAAGCCGAAGCCGTCCAGTGCGCCCTTGATCATCAGTTCGATGTCATTGGTGGCCAGCCGGCCTTTGACCGTAACGCGCATCGGCTTGCCGTCTTTTTCGAAATCCCAGCGGTGCATCAAACCGGTCTGGGCACTGCGGTAGTTGACGCAATCGTGCTCAAGTAAGTCGTGAGGATGGGTCGGGATTTTGCGCCCCTGCAAGTAACCCGGCGTGGCGACGATGACAAAGCGCAGCTGCCGGGCGACCGGTATGACCACCATGTCCTCGGCGAGCACGTGGTCATAGCGGATGCCCGCGTCAAAGCCTTGGGCGACGATATCCACCAGGGCATTGTCCACGGCCACTTCCAGGTTGATCCCCGGGTGCGCGCGCAAGAAACCCTGCAGCAACGGTTGCAGCACCATCCGGCTGGCGGTGGAGGGCACGTTCAGGCGCAGGGTGCCACTGGCCTCGACGGTGGCGGCGGCGACGCTGTGCAAACTGGTTTCCAGCTCTTCGAGCAGCGGTGTGATTTTTTCCAGCAATTGCGCACCGGCTTCAGTGAGGCTGACACTGCGAGTGGTGCGATTGAGCAGGCGCACGCCCAGCTGTTTTTCCAGGGCGCCGACGCGCTGGCTGACGGTCGACACCGACAGGCTCACCGCATCGGCGGCCTGGGTAAAGCTTCTGGCGCGTGCAACCTGCAGGAACAGGCGCAATTGCTGAAAATCAGGCGTGTCCATTGTGTGGTTTTTCCGAAAGGGTCTTGTGGATTATGCATCTTTTTCACAAGAACGCCGGCGCGCATACTTTTTCTACACCCACGAGGAAGGCCCCTTCATGACCGATTCAACTGCAAAACCTGTCTGGTTTATCACCGGTTGTTCCACCGGTTTCGGCCGCCAATTGGCGCTGCACACCTTGAGTCTGGGTTACCCGACGGTGGTCACCGCGCGCAACCCGCAACAGGTACAAGACATTGTTGCCGGGCATGAAGACAAGGCGCTGGTGCTGGCGCTGGACGTGACGGACCAGGCCCAGGTCGAGGCGGCCGTGCAGGCGGCTCAGGCCCGCTTCGGGCATATCGACGTGTTGGTCAACAATGCTGGTATCGGCTATTTCGGCGCGTTTGAGGAAAGCGACCTGGATGAAGTGCGCCGCATGTTCGAGATCAACGTCTGGGGCCTCAGCGCCATGACCCGTGCCGTGTTGCCGGGCATGCGCGCCCGTCGCTCGGGCACGGTGGTGAATATTTCCTCGGTAGGCGGGATTGCTGCGTTCCCGTCCTTGAGTTTCTATAACGCCACCAAGTTCGCCGTGGAAGGCTTGTCCGAGGCGCTCTCCCAGGAAGTCGCCCCGTTGGGCATCAAGGTGCTGCTGGTCGAGCCGGGCCCCTTCCGGACTGACTGGGCCGGGCGTTCAGCCAATGAGGCGCCTCACGCCATTGATGACTACCGCGACACAGCCGCGGCGCGTACCAGTCGCGTGCGTAACTACAGTGGCAAGCAACCCGGTGACCCGGTGCGCGCAGCCCATGCCATCGTCAAGGCGGTGGAAGCCGAGCAACCGCCCTTGCGCTTGTTGTTGGGCAAGGCCGCGCTGGGTTTTGCGCGCACCAAGGTCGAGGCGTTGAGTGCTGATTTTGACGCGTGGGCCGCGGTCACTGAGGGCGCGGATTTCCCTGAGTAAGGCCTGAGGGGGAAGGGCTGTGGCGGTCGCAACGGTTGCTTGCAGGCAACCATGACCGTTATTGTGCTGAATCCTTTTAGTCCTTCCCCCAAGGTTCTGTTGTGATGAATGCACCGCGTATTGCAGTCGGTCCAATCAAGGCCGTGATTTTCGATATGGACGGGTTGTTGCTGGACACTGAAGGCATCTACACCGAAGTCACGCAGATCATCGCCGAACGTTACGGTCGCACCTATGACTGGGGGATCAAGCAGCACATCATCGGCCGAGGCGCGCAGGACCTGGCCGACTATGTGGTGAAAGCGTTGGACTTGCCGATCACGCCGGCGGAGTTTCTGAAAATTCGCGAACCGCTGATGAGCGAGCGCTTCCCCAAGGCCCTGGGCATGCCCGGCGCCGAAGCGCTGGTGCGGCACTTGAACGCGCATAACATCCCGATTGCGGTGGGCACCAGCTCGTCGCGTCATTCGTTTGGCCACAAAACCACGTTGCACCGTGAATGGTTTGGCCTGTTCGGCACCATCGTCACCGCTGACGACCCGGAAGTCGGCGCCGCCAAACCGTCACCGGATATCTTCCTCACCGCTGCGCGCCGCTTGGGCGTAGCGCCAGAAGATTGCCTGGTGTTCGAAGATTCACCGTTCGGCGTAACGGCCGCAAAAGCGGCCAACATGACGGCCATCGCCGTGCCGGATGAAGCCATGGCCGACAGCAAGTACGCGCATGCCGACCAGATCATCCGCAAACTCGCAGACTTTGACCTGGCCGCCTACGGCCTCCCACCCATGCGCTGACTCAACACCGTCAAAAAATGTGGGCGCTGACGGGCCTGCGATGGCGACCTTGAGGACACCATCGCAGGCCAGCCAGCGCCCACATTGGGTTGTGCTGTTCTCCAGACCCCTTAGGCGCTGAAGCCACCATCGATGGTCAAGCTGGCACCCGTGATATACCCGGCTTCCGGCCCCGCCAGATACGCCACGAAACTGGCGATTTCCTCCACGTGGCCATAACGTCCCACTGCCATCAACCCGATCAATGTTTCGGCAAATTCGCCATTCGCCGGGTTCATATCGGTGTCCACCGGCCCAGGCTGCACGTTGTTAATCGTAATGCCACGCGGCCCCAGGTCCCGCGCCAAGCCCTTGGTCAGCCCCACCAGCGCCGCCTTGCTCATCGCGTACGGCCCGCCGCCGCCGAACGGCATGCGCTCGGCATTGGTGCTGCCGATATTGATCACGCGGCCGCCTTCGCTCATATGTTTGGCCGCTTCCTGCGTGGCAATGAACACGCTGCGCACATTGATCGCCAGGGTCTGGTCGAAGTCTTCCAGCTTGAAGTCTTCCAGTGGCGCGATGGCCAGCACCCCGGCGTTGTTGACCAGGATATCCAGGCGCCCGAAAGCGTCGACGGTGGCGTTGACGGCGGCGCGAATCGCTGTGGCATCGGCGCTGTCGGCCTGTATCGCCAGGGCTTGGCCGCCTGCGCTGATCACGCTGTTTTGCAACGCTTCGGCTTTTGCGGCCGAGCTGACGTAGGTAAAGGCGACGGCTGCGCCCTGCGCGGCCAGGCGTTTGACGATGGCGGCACCGATGCCGCGGGAACCGCCTTGAATCAAGGCGACTTTGCCAGTGAGGTTGTGTGCAGTCATGTCGATCTCCAAGTAGTTGATGGGGTGAGTATCGACCTCGTCCCGCCGCCCCGGTAGACCGTGATTGCTATAGTCTGTGTAAACCAAAAGTTTGCAATGGGGCAATATGGAAAGCTTTGGCAGTATCGAATGTTTTGTGCGCAGCGCCGAAGGCGGCAGCTTTGCCGAGGCCGCCAGGCACTTGAGCCTGACGCCGGCGGCGGTGGGTAAAAGCGTCGCCAAGCTGGAGGCACGCCTGGGTGTGCGGCTGTTCCAGCGCAGCACCCGACGCCTGACCCTGACCGAGGCCGGCAAGCTGTTCCTCGAAGAGGTCAGTGGCAGCCTCACCACCATCCAGAACGCCGTGGCCAACCTGGCCAGCGCCGAAGGGCGGCCGGTGGGTACGCTTAAAGTCAGCATGGGCACGGTGTTCGGCAATCGTTATGTGGTGCCGCTGCTGGCGGAGTTTATGCGGCGCTTTCCGGACATCAGCCCGGATTGGCATTTCGATAACCGTCAGGTCGACCTGATCGGTCAAGGCTTCGACGCTGCCATCGGCGGTGGTTTTGAACTGCCCCAGGGCGTGGTGGCGCGCAAGCTGAGCCCCGCGCATCGAGTGCTGGTGGCCTCGCCGGATTACCTGGCGCGACGCTCGCCGGTGCACGCGCCCGAAGATTTATCGCGGTGCCTGGGCATCCTGATCCGCTCACCGCAAACCGGCCGCGTGCGCACCTGGCAACTCACCGGCCCGGACCGTGAACAACGCCCGCTGGTGCTCAAGCCGCGCATGACCATGAGCGACTCCGAAGCCGCCTGCTGCGCCAGCGCTCAAGGCCTGGGCATTGCGCTGGTGAGCATGCCGATGGCCGTGCCGTTTCTGGACAGCGGTGCGGTGGTGCGGGTGTTGCCCGACTGGTACGTCGACGACGGCAACATCTCCCTGTACTACGCCGAGCACAAACTGCTGCCCGGCAAGACCCGGGTGTTTGTGGATTTCATCATTGAGCAGTTTGCCGAGCAGCAACTGGGGCGACGGTTCAGCGCCATTTGATCACGGCGGCCTACCGAGGCGCGGCCATCGCGGGCAAGCCCGGCGCCCACTTTTAATCGCATTCCCCTGTGGGCGCCGGGCTTGCCCGCGATGCCGGCGACGCGGTCTACCGGCCGAATTGACCCGGCCAGCCAATCACTTTCTTCGGCCTCGGCGTGGCATACGTCCTGATCTTCGACGTCGACAACCCCAGCCGCACCAGCGATTCGGCAATGGTCACCGCGGCCGTCACCCCATCCACCACCGGCACGCCGGTGCGCTGGCGAATCTGTTCATCCAGCCCGGCCATGCCGCCGCAGCCCAGGCAGATCACCTCGGCCTTGTCTTCGTGAATGGCCCGTTCCGCCTGACGCACGATGGCTTCCATCGCCGCCAGCGGGTCTTCTTCCAGTTCCAGGACTGCCATGCCACTGGCGCGTACCGAGGCGCAGCGCTGGTACAGGCCGGCGAGTTTCAGGCGGTCTTCAATCAGGGGCACGGTGCGATCCAGGGTGGTGACTACTGAATAGGCATGTCCCAGGAACATCGCTGTGCTGGCGGCTGCTTCCGTGATGTCCACCACTGGCACGTTCAACAGCTCCTGCAACCCTTCACGGCCATGTTCGCCATAGCCGGCCTGGATCACCGCATCAAACGGCTGGTCGTAGGCCATCACGCGGTCCATCACCGCGATGGCGGCCAGGTAGCTTTCGAAATTGCCTTCCACTGATTCGGCGCCGAAGTACGGCGTGAGCCCGACAATCTCAGTGCTTGGCGAGGCGACGGCCCGCGCCTGCTGGGCAATGGTTTCAGTGATGGATTCGGTGGTGTTGACGTTGACCACGAGGATACGCATGGAATGTCCTTGATTAATGACTGACGTTATCGACTGCAATGCTTTCGCCGCTGACATCGGCGTAGTGCGGCCGACGCTTGGCGATTAAGAGGTACAACAGCCCTGCAATACCGGCGCCAAACAGCCAGGAAAACGGGGCGACGCTGGAAAAACCGGGCAACAGCGCCAGCAGAATTGCGATCACCGCTGCGGGAATAAACGCCGCGACCGCACGTAAATTGACTCCGCGGCTGTAGTAATAAACGCCATTTGGGTCTTCGCTATACAACTGCAATACGTCCACCTGGCTTTTACGGATCAGCCAGTAATCGACCATGATCACCCCGTACAGCGGCCCCAGCAGTGCGCCCAGGCCCGAGAGGAAATACACGATCACCAGCGGGCTGTTGTAGAGGTTCCACGGCAGGATCAGCACTGCCAGCGTGGCGCTGATCAACCCGGCGCGCCGAAAGTTCAGGTACTTGGGCGCCAGGTTGCTGAGCACGAACGCGGGGGCGACGAAGTTGGCCATGATGTTGACGGCCACGGTAACGATCAGGAAGGCCAGGCAGCCGAGCACCAGGAAGAAGGTATTGGGAATGGCTGCGATGATTTCGGTCGGGCTTTCGATCACCCGGCCATTGAGCTGGAACTGCCCGCCGCAGAGCAGCACGGTGATTGCGGCAAACACCAGGATATTCACCGGCAAGCCCCAGAAGTTGCCGACCAGAATGGTCTTGCGGCAGGGAGAGGAGCGGGCGAAGTCGCAGAAATTGAGGATCAGCGTGCCGTAGATCGTCAGCCACAACGCGCCACCGGCAAAGATATTGCGCCACATCTCGCCGCCGCTCAGCGGCTCGCGGATCGACCAGGCAATATTGCCGCCGACCTGGAAGTACATCCAACCGGCGAGCGAGGCCACCGTCACCAGAATCACCGGCCCGGCGAACGCCTCGTAGCGGCGCACCATTTCCATGCCGTAAGCCAGGATCACCAGTTGCACAAACCAGATCGCCACGAAACACGCCCAACCGAGGGTCGATAGGCCGAGGATGGAGTTGTGGTCATAGTCGGCAAATCCTGGATGAATGGCCGACAGCAGCACGCGGAAAACCACCGAGGCCAGGTAGGTCTGGATACCAAACCAGGCAATCGCAATGACCGCACGAATCAGCGCCGGAATCTGTGCCCCGTGGATGCCGAAACTGATGCGGCTGATCACCGGGAAGGGCACTCCGGTCTTCTGGCCCATAAACCCCGACAAGTTCATGAAGAAGTACACCAGCGCTGCGCCGATCCCCAGCGACATCAGAATCTGCCAGCCGCCAAGGCCCAAGGCATACAGGCCGATGGCAAACGAATAGTTGGCGATGTTGTGCACGTCATTGGTCCACAGCGCAAAGATGCTGTAGCGGCCCCAACGTCGGCCTTCAACCTTGGTGGGCGCCAGGTCTTTGTTGTGCAAGCGCGCGCTGAGCACGAGCGGGCCGGGGTTTGCGGCCACAGGGTTCAGGACGGAGGAGGGCAGATCCAGTGCGATGTTATTCGAGAGGCTTGTACGCATTCCGGCAGGCTCCGGCGCATCTGCTGCAACGTCGCAGATGGCAAAGTGTATGTAGGTTTTGTATTTATTGTATACAAAGCGTAATTCACCTTAAGCCACATGCGTGCCAGTTTTCGATCTATAAAAATGGTGTTTAATTTCGTTTTTACTAATTATTAAAATAACTAACTGAATTTAAAGCGATATAAATTGACCGTTTGAACAGGTATTTATTTTTGAATGGGGAGGCGCGCTATTGGATAGGCAAACAGCACGTGGGGAGGAGTGTTACGTTTTGGTGCGGTTAAATATGAATTGCACACATAAATGGCACCGATAGTTACATAGGTGTGTACAAAATTTTGTCCCTCACAAAGCAAATGTGGGAGCGGGCTTGCCCGCGATAGCGATCTATCAGCCAACAATTCATTGACTGACACACCCTCATCGCGAGCAAGCCCGCTCCCACATTTTTTACTGCGACAGACCTCAGGCCTTGCTGATGATATTCCCGGCGTGCAGCCCGCATTCCTTCTGCGTGGCTTCTTCCCACCACCAGCGGCCTTCACGCTCATGCTGGTTCGGCAATACTGGCCGGGTGCACGGCTCGCAGCCGATGCTGATAAACCCGCGCTCATGCAGGCTGTTGTACGGCAGCTCAAGCATGCGGATGTAACCCCAGACTTCCTCGCTGGTCATTTGCGCCAGCGGGTTGAATTTGTACAGGGTGCGCTCGGGTGTAGAGAACGCCGTGTCAATTTCCAGCGCCGCCACCTGGCTGCGGGTGCCGGGGCTCTGGTCACGGCGTTGGCCGGTGGCCCAGGCGCTCACGCCGGACAGTTTGCGCCGCAGCGGTTCGATCTTGCGCACACCGCAGCATTCGCCATGGCCGTCCTTGTAGAAACTGAACAGGCCCTTTTCCTTGACGAAGGGTTCCAGTTTGCTCTGGTCCGGCGAGATCAACTCGATGTCGATCTTGTAGAAATCGCGCACCTGTTCGATGAACCGGTAGGTTTCCGGGTGCAGGCGCCCGGTGTCGAGGCTGAACACCTTGACGTTCTTGTTCAGCTTCCAAGCCATGTCTACCAGCACCACGTCCTCGGCGCCGCTGAAGGAAATCCACAGGTCGTCACCGAACTGGCTGAACGCCAGTTTGAGAATGTCCTGGGCGGATTTGTTGGCGTAAGTCGTGGCGAGTTCAACGACGTCGAAGGCTTGGTTCATCAGGACGGTTCCTACAGGTCAGTGGCGCTGAGCGCTCTATAGGGAAGCGATGGTACCAAAATCCGCCCTGCGTTGCGGCGCAGAGCTTGAGTCGCTAGAGTTCGGCAGTCCTTTTGCTCGCTCAACTAACAACATCTAAATGGGAGTGTCTTGTGGAAATTGCCTGTCTTGACCTGGAAGGGGTGCTGGTTCCGGAAATCTGGATCGCCTTCGCCGAAAAAACCGGTATTGAATCCCTGCGCGCCACGACCCGCGACATTCCCGACTACGACGTGCTGATGAAGCAACGCCTGCGCATCCTCGACGAGCATGGGCTCAAGCTTGCCGACATCCAGGAAGTGATCGCCACCCTTGAGCCGCTGGACGGCGCCATCGAGTTCGTCAACTGGCTGCGCGAGCGTTTCCAGGTGGTGATCCTGTCCGACACCTTCTACGAATTCTCCCAACCGCTGATGCGCCAGCTGGGCTTTCCGACCTTGCTGTGCCACCGCTTGATCACCGACGAAAACGACCGGGTGGTGAGTTACCAACTGCGTCAAAAGGACCCGAAGCGCCAATCCGTGCTGGCATTCAAGACCCTCTACTACCGCGTGATCGCCGCCGGCGATTCCTACAACGACACCACCATGCTGGGCGAAGCTGACTGTGGGATTCTGTTCCATGCGCCGCAGAATGTGATTCGCGAGTTCCCGCAATTTCCAGCGGTGCATACGTTTGAGGATTTGAAGAAAGCGTTCCTCAAGGCGTCAAATCGGGCGTTGAGCCTGTAAGTTTTTCAGCGCTGCTGATGGCCCCTTCGCAGGCAAGCCCGCTCCCACATGTGATCGGGTTCACACAGTTGAATGTGTGGTGGCTGGCTTGCCTGCGACAGGGCCGGTACAGCCAGGTCAGGCCCCTGCGAGCAACCGATCATAAGGAATACTCAAGCCCTCATGCAGGCTTTTTCGGCAGCGCGGCTCTGCGTCTGAGCCTCAGGCAGGGCCGGGCTGCTACAAGCCTTCCAACGTTTGTAACAACACCCGCACTTTCGTCAGCGACTCCTGATACTCCGCCTCCCACTGCGAGTCCGCCACGATCCCGCCACCGCCCCAGCAGCACACCTGCCCATCCTTGACCAGCAAGCTGCGAATCGCGATAGAGCTGTCCATCTCGCCGCGCACATCCAGGTACACCAACGAGCCGCAGTACAACCCGCGCCGCGTGGGTTCAAGCTCGTCGATGATCTGCATGGCGCGAATCTTCGGTGCGCCGGTGATGGAGCCACCGGGGAAGCTGCCGGCGATCAGGTCGAGGGCGTCTTTGTCGTCGGCCAGGATGCCAGTGACGCTGCTCACCAAGTGATGCACGTTGGGGTAGCTTTCCAGGCTGAACAATTGCGGCACTTTCACCGAGCCCGTCCGGCAGGTGCGGCCAAGGTCGTTGCGCAGCAGGTCAACGATCATCAGGTTTTCGGCGCGATCCTTGGGGCTGGCCATCAGCTCGGCGGCGTGGGCTGCGTCTTCTTCGGGTGTCAGGCCACGCGGGCGGGTGCCTTTGATCGGGCGGGTTTCGACGCGGCGCTCGCTGATGTGCACAAAGCGCTCCGGCGACAGGCTCAGCACGGCGCCGTCGTCCGGCAGGCTCTGGAACCCGGAAAACGGGGTAGGGCACGCCTCTCGCAAGGCGCAGTAAGCCGCCCACGGATCGCCGACGCACGGCGCGCGAAAACGCTGGGCAAAGTTGACCTGGTAGCAGTCGCCGGCCTGGATGTAGTCCTGAATGCGCACGATGGCCTGCCGGTAAGCGTCGGCGGTCAGGTCCGCAACCATGGGGCCGTGCAGTTTGAAGCTGGCCTGGCTGTCGACTGCGTCAACGTTGAACAGCGCAATCAAGCGTCGTCGCTCGCTGTCGATCAGCGAAGGGTGGAAGACCAGCTGACTGCTCTGCACCTGGTGATCGCTGATCAGCGCCCAGGCATACAGCCCAAAGCGCGCGTCCGGCAGGTGCAGGTCGTCCACCGCCAAGTGCGGCATGTGTTCCAGGTGGCGGCCGAAGTCGTAGCTCAGGTAACCGATCAAGCCGCCAGCGAACGGCAACTCATAACCCGCAGGCAACCCCGCCTCACCCAACTGCGTGAGGTTTTCGCGCAAGCGTTGCAGGAAATCACTGCCGTTTTCGTCAGGCCGTACCGTCAGCGTTTCCACTGGCCAGGCGCTGAGCAGGTCATAGCGCCCGCGTTCGGCAGCCGGGCGGCCGCTGTCGAGCAACACTGCGCCGGGAGCGTGACGAATCGCCGCGAAGTAGTCGGCGGGGTTGGCCCGGTAGGGCAGCGGGTGTACAGAACAGGTCGACATGCGGGGTGGATCAGCTGTTGGCTTGGGGGAGGCGATTGTAGTCCCCCGAAGGGTTTGGTCCTAGAGCGCGGTTTAAATGGGGCAGCGGGTTTGCTCGCGACGGCGGCGTATCAGTCCCGGTTGTGTTGAATGTCACTCCGCTTTCGCGAGCAAGCCCGCTTCCACAGTTGAGTGGCGTCAGCCTTCAACGGCGGGAATATGCCCGAACATCTCCTGCACGAACTTAACCCGCTCTTCCGGCGTTTCCGTCACGCCTGCAGCTTTCAGTTCTTCCAACCGCGCTTCCACCGCATGGGTGCGCAACGTCAGGCCGCAGTCGTTGGCAATCTGGATATTGAGCCCCGGCCGCGCGTTCAGCTCGAGGATCAGCGGGCCTTTTTCCTGGTCCAGCACCATGTCCACGCCGATGTAACCCAGCCCGCACAGCTCATAACAGCTGGCCGCCAACTTCATGAAACCGTCCCAGTTGGGCAGTTGCACGCCATCCACCGCGTTGGTGGTGTCGGGGTGTTTGGTGATGATGTTGTTCAGCCAGGTGCCGCGCAGCGTCAAGCCCGTGGCCAGGTCGACACCCACGCCAATCGCGCCCTGGTGCAGGTTGGCCTTGCCGCCGGACTGGCGCGTCGGCAAGCGCAGCATGGCCATTACCGGGTAACCCATCAGCACAATGATGCGGATGTCCGGCACGCCTTCGTAACTGATGCTCTTGAAGATCTGGTCGGGCACCACGCGGTACTCGATCAGCGCGCGGTCACGGTGGCCGCCCAGGGAATACAGGCCGGTGAGGATGCTGGAAATCTGGTGTTCGATTTCTTCATGGCTGATGATTTTGCCGGACACCGTGCGATAGCGCCCTTCAAAACGGTCGGCCACCACCAGGATGCCATCGCCGCCGGCACCCTGGGCCGGCTTGATCACGAAGTCGCTGCGCCCGCCGATGATCTCGTCGAGCTTGTCGATTTCTTTCTCGGTGGAAATGATCCCGTACATTTCCGGCACGTGAATACCGGCCGCCATCGCCCGTTCCTTGGTGATGATCTTGTCATCCACAATCGGGTACAGGCTGCGCTTGTTGTACTTGAGCACGTAGTCGGCGTTGCGCCGGTTGATGCCCATGATGCCCCGCGCTTCCAGGGCCTTCCAGGTCTTCCAGAAGCCGAACATTACGAGTCAGCCTTGAGGAAGGCCTTGAAACGCACCAGTTCGGTCAGGCGGTAGCCGCGATAACGACCCATGGCCAGCATGAAGCCCACCAGGATCAACAGGACTGCCGGGAAGGTGAACACAAAGTAGATCAGCTCCGGCACGCTCATGATGATGTGCGCCAGCGAGGCGGCGAACAGCGTACCGATCGCCACTTTCAGCGCATGGTTGGCGCCGCGTTCTTCCCAGGTGATCGACAGGCGTTCGATGGTCATGGTCAGAATCACCATCGGGAACAGCGCCACCGACAGCCCGCGCTCAAGGCCCAGCTTGTGGCTGAACAAACTGATGGCTGCAATCAGCACCACCACGAAGGTCAGCACCACCGACAGCCTCGGCAGCATCTGCAGCTTCAAGTGTTCCAGGTACGACCTGAGCGACAAGCCCAGCGCGGTAATAATGGTGAACAGCACAATGCCAAAGCCCAACTGCGTCTCGCGGAACGCCAGGGCGATCAATACCGGCGTGAAGGTGCCCAGCGTCTGCAGGCCGATCAGGTTGCGCAGGATCAGAATCACCAGCACGCCAATCGGGATCATCACCATGATCATGAAGGTCTGCTGGGTTTGCAGCGGCAGGCCGTACAGCGAGTATTCGAGGAAGTTGGCGTCGGTGTTCTCGTCGGTCAGCTTGGCCAGGCGAATCGCGTTCATTTCGCTGTTGTTCAGGCTGAAGGTCACCATGGCTTTCTTGCCACCATCCACCGTGATCAGGTTTTCATCGCCGGTCCACCACAGCAGGCGGTCAGCGGGCAGGCCTTGCTCGCCGGTTTCCGGATTGAAATACAGCCAGTCATTGCCATTGAAGCTGCGCAGCCATAGTTCCGGGGTTTGCGGCTGGTCGGCGACGAGGCGGATGGTGTGGACTTTTTCCACCGGCACATGGGCGATGGACAGCAATAACTCGACGATCTTGGCCTTGTGCGGCGTCGACGGGTCGCCCGCCAGCAGCAGCTTCACATTGTCGTCGTTGAGGTTGTTGGTGCGCTTGATCGCTTCGGTAATAAAGGTTTCGACGTCGGCCGAATGCTGGCGGATCGGCGCCAGCAAGGCTTCGGCGGCGATTTTCTCCGGGCCTTCCACGGCAATGCTGTCGCGGAAGGTCGGACCTTTGACCTTGACCTTTTCGCCGCTGTAACGCTTGGTCAGCACCAGGCGGTAATACAGCGTCTGATTGCCCTTGGCGCGGCGCGCCGACCAGGTGACCTTGCGGTTGCCGTCGGTGCGGTTGACGCTCACGCCGTAGTTATTGGAGATGAAACTCTCGTTGAGGCTGACGAAGTCGCGGCTCAGGGGCGGCACGAACATCGAGATCTTCACCGGGTCTTTGGGGCTGGCGACAAACTCGACCTTGGCGTCGATGTTCCACAGGTCGTCGGTGGCGTCCTCGGTGACGGGAATCCCCAGCACGAAAATCTGGTAGGCGGTGACCGAAATACCCAACACCACCAAAATGGTGATGAGGATTTTCAGGTGCAGGGTCAGAGAGCGCATTCGGTTTACTCGGCGGTAGGAGCGTCAGCGGCGCAGGCAGGTTTGCCCGCTGCGTATTTAAGACTGGGGTCGACCAGCGCATCAAAGCGTTTCAAGGCTTCGGAGCCGATCAGCAGCGGGTATTGGAATGCGCTGCGGTCAGTCAAGTTCACTTCGATGCTGCGTAAAGCAGTGCCCATGCAGATGTCCAGGGCGATCACTGGGCGGGCGGTGTAGTTCTTGTCCTCATCGGGGTCGTAGTCACCGGCGCGGCGTTTGATTTTGCTGACGCGGGCCAGGGGGCGTTCGATGGGGTGGGAATGGGCGGTGTCGATGGCCAGGTAGAAACGTACCCAGGATTCACCGTTGCGTTTGAAGCGCTTGATGTCGCGGGCGCTCAACGAGGCGGTCTTGGCGCCGGTGTCGAGTTTGGCCGCCACTTCCAGGTCTATGCCCGCCAGTTTCGCGTATTCATTCAGGCCATACACGGTCTTCTCGGCGGCGCCGCCAAGGCTCGGTATGCACGCTAGGCAAAACATTAAAAGGAAGGGCTTGAGTCTCATAGATCCTGAGGCGCTGCAGTGCGATGTTTAATTCAAGGCGACTGGCATTGCTGCGCAATCTCGGGTGCGCCGTTTCATCAAGTGATGTCAGGCAAAAGCGGCGGGCATTCTAACATGATGCTTTTTTGGCGCCAGCGCTGGCAGGCGGCCATGCCCCTATTCGGCGCACACGGGGTTATTAGACGATTGTCGACAATGTTGATTTATTCTTTGACTATTTGGGTCTGAGTGGCTAGTTTTTGCGGCACTGCTTTTAAAGGTGTCGACAATATGCTGGATCAACTGGAAACCCCAGTGGTGGTGCAGGACGATTCCCAGACCATGTCCGAGAACGTCTTCCGGCGCATCCAGGCCGCCATCGTCAAAGGCGAAATCGCCCCCGGCAGCAAGATTTCCGAGCCGGAACTGGCCCGCACCTACGGCATCAGCCGTGGCCCGTTGCGCGAAGCCATCCACCGCCTGGAAGGCCAGCGCCTGCTGGTGCGCGTGCCTCACGTTGGCGCGCGAGTGGTGTCCTTGAGCCATGCCGAGCTGATCGAACTCTATGAAATCCGCGAGTCCCTGGAAGGCATGGCCTGCCGCCTGGCCGCCGAGCGCATGACCGACGCGGAAATCGAAGAGCTGCGCCAGGTGCTTCATACCCATGAGCGCGACGAAGCGTTCCAGGCCGGCCTGGGCTACTACCAGCAGGAAGGCGACTTCGATTTTCATTACCGGATAATTCAAGGCGCCGGCAATCGCACCCTGACCCAAATGCTCTGCGGCGAGCTGTACCAGTTGGTGCGCATGTACCGCATCCAGTTCTCCGCCACGCCCAATCGTCCACGCCAGGCTTTTGCCGAGCACCACCGCATTCTTGACGCAATTGCCGATCGTGACGGTGAACTGGCCGAATTGTTGATGCGCCGGCATATCGGCGCCTCCAAACGCAACATTGCCCGTCACTTCCCCGACGGCACTTCCTGAAGAGGTGAGTCATGAGTTCTAACAATAAAAGTACACCCGGCCAGCGTTTCCGTGACGCGGTTGCCAGCGAACATCCGCTACAGGTCGTTGGCGCGATCAACGCCAACCACGCGCTGCTGGCCAAGCGCGCCGGTTTCAAGGCGATTTACCTGTCGGGTGGCGGCGTGGCGGCGGGCTCTCTGGGTGTGCCAGACCTGGGCATCACGGGCCTGGATGACGTGTTGACCGACGTGCGCCGCATCACCGACGTGTGCGACCTGCCGCTGCTGGTGGACGTGGACACCGGTTTTGGCTCCTCGGCCTTCAATGTGGCGCGCACGGTCAAGTCGATGATCAAGTTCGGCGCCGCCGCCATCCATATCGAAGACCAGGTTGGCGCCAAGCGCTGCGGCCATCGCCCGAACAAAGAAATCGTGTCCCAGCAGGAAATGGTCGACCGTATCAAGGCCGCCGTGGATGCGCGCACCGATGACAGTTTCGTGATCATGGCGCGCACCGACGCCCTCGCCGTCGAAGGTTTGGAATCGGCACTGGAACGCGCCGCCGCCTGCATCGAGGCCGGCGCTGACATGGTGTTCCCCGAAGCCATCACTGAGCTGGAGATGTACAAGCTCTTCGCCTCCCGCGTGAAGGCACCGATCCTGGCCAACATTACCGAATTCGGCGCGACGCCGCTGTACACCACCGAACAGTTGAAATCTGCCGATGTTTCCATCGTGCTGTACCCGCTCTCGGCCTTCCGCGCCATGAACAAGGCCGCCGAGAATGTCTACACCGCGATCCGTCGCGATGGCACTCAACAGAATGTGATCGACACCATGCAAACCCGCATGGAGCTATACGATCGCATCGACTACCACACCTTCGAGCAGAAGCTCGACGCGCTGTTCGCCGCGAAAAAATAAACCCTGTGGGGGCGAGCAAGCCCGCTCCCACACGCTCCCTGAATAACTACAAAATTGGAGAACAACCATGGCTGAAGCAAAAGTATTGAGTGGCGCCGGCCTGCGTGGCCAGGTGGCCGGGCAGACCGCACTGTCCACCGTGGGCCAGGCCGGCGCCGGCTTGACCTATCGCGGCTACGACGTGCGTGAACTGGCCGCCGATGCGCAATTTGAAGAAGTTGCCTACCTGCTGCTGTACGGCGAATTGCCAACCAAAGCCGAACTGGCGGCCTACACCGCCAAACTCGGCAAGCTGCGCGACCTGCCGCAGGCGCTCAAAGAAGTGCTGGAGCGCATCCCCGCCGACGCCCACCCGATGGACGTGATGCGCACCGGCTGCTCGTTCCTGGGCAATATCGAGCCGGAAAAAGACTTCAGTGTGCAGCGCGATGTCACCGACCGCCTGCTTGCCGCTTTTCCGGCGATCATGTGCTACTGGTATCGCTTCAGCCACGATGGCAAGAAGATTGATTGCGTGACCGACGAGCCGAGCATCGGCGGCCATTTCCTGCACCTGCTGCATGGCAAGAAGCCGAGCGCGTTGCACGAGAAGGTCATGAACGTGTCGCTGATTCTCTACGCCGAGCACGAGTTCAACGCCTCGACCTTCACCGCCCGTGTGTGTGCCTCGACCCTGTCCGACCTGTATTCCTGCGTCACCGCCGCCATCGGTTCGCTGCGCGGCCCGCTGCACGGCGGCGCCAACGAAGCGGCGATGGAAATGATCGAGCGTTTCGGCTCGGCCGAAGAAGCCGTCGAAGGCACCCTCGGCATGCTGGCGCGCAAGGACAAGATCATGGGCTTTGGCCACGCGATCTACAAAGACAGCGACCCGCGTAATGAAGTGATTAAGGGCTGGTCGAAAAAACTCGCTGACGAAGTGGGCGACAAGGTGCTGTTCCCGGTCTCCGAAGCCATCGACAAGACCATGTGGGAGCAGAAGAAATTGTTCCCCAACGCCGACTTCTACCATGCCTCGGCGTACCACTTCATGGGCATCCCGACCAAGCTGTTCACGCCGATCTTCGTCTGCTCACGCCTCACCGGCTGGGCTGCGCATGTGTTCGAGCAGCGCGCCAACAACCGCATCATCCGTCCAAGCGCCGAGTACATCGGCGTTGAGCAGCGCAAGTTCGTGCCAATCGAACGTCGCTGAATGAGGAGACCGACGAGCCGGGAATGGGTATGAGGTTAAATGTGGGAGGGGGCTTGCCCCCGATAGCAGTCTGTCAGTTGATACAGCTGGCACTGAACCACCGCCATCGGGGGCAAGCCCCCTCCCACATTTTGATCACATTCCAATTCTGGATCTGCTTCGGTTCTTCTTTTGTAACTACCGTGACCGAGTCCTGACGATGAACACTGAATTTCGCAAACCGCTCCCTGGCAGCCGCCTGGATTTCTACGACGCCCGTGCGGCTGTCGATGCAATCGCCCCCGGCGCCTACGCCACTTTGCCGTACACCTCCCGCGTGCTCGCGGAGAACCTGGTGCGCCGTTGCGACCCGGCCACGCTCAACGCTTCCTTGAGCCAACTGATCGAACGCAAGCGCGACCTCGACTTCCCCTGGTTCCCGGCGCGTGTGGTGTGCCACGACATCCTCGGCCAGACCGCCCTGGTCGACCTTGCCGGCCTGCGCGACGCCATCGCCCTGCAAGGCGGTGACCCGGCCCAGGTCAACCCGGTGGTGCCCACCCAGTTGATCGTCGACCACTCCCTGGCGGTTGAAGCCGGTGGTTCGGACCCGGACGCGTTCGAGAAAAACCGCGCCATTGAAGACCGCCGCAACGAAGACCGTTTTCACTTTATCGAGTGGACCAAAAAGGCCTTCAAGAACGTCGACGTGATCCCGCCGGGCAACGGCATCATGCACCAGATCAACCTGGAGAAAATGTCTCCGGTGATTCAGGTGCGTGACGGCGTGGCGTTCCCGGATACCTGCGTCGGCACCGACAGCCACACGCCGCACGTGGATGCGCTGGGCGTGATCGCCATCGGCGTCGGCGGCCTGGAGGCCGAGAGCGTGATGCTCGGTCGCGCGTCGTGGATGCGCCTGCCGGAAATCATCGGCGTCGAACTCACCGGCAAGCTGCTGCCTGGCATCACTGCCACCGACATGGTGCTGGCGCTGACCGAATTCCTGCGTAAGCAGAAAGTGGTGGGTGCGTGGCTGGAATTCTTCGGCGAAGGCGCCTCCAGGCTGACCCTGGGCGACCGCGCGACCATCTCCAACATGGCCCCGGAATACGGTGCCACCGCGGCGATGTTCTACATCGACCCGCAGACCATCGCCTACCTGAAACTCACCGGCCGCGAAGACGAACAAGTCACCCTGGTGGAGCAATACGCGCGTCACACCGGCCTATGGGCGGATGACCTCAAGGGCGCGCAATACGAGCGCGGCCTGACCTTCGACCTGTCCAGCGTGGTGCGCAACATGGCCGGCCCGAGCAACCCGCATGCGCGCGTGGCCACCAGCGATCTGGCGTCCAAGGGCATCTCCGGCCAGTGGGACGAAGTGCCAGGGCAAATGCCGGATGGCGCGGTGATCATCGCTGCTATCACCAGTTGCACCAACACCAGTAACCCGCGCAACGTGATCGCCGCCGGCCTGCTGGCGCGTAACGCCAACAAGCTTGGGCTGACGCGTAAGCCGTGGGTCAAATCCTCGCTGGCGCCCGGCTCGAAAACCGTGGCGATGTACCTCGACGAAGCGGGCTTGACCCACGAGTTGGAGCAGCTGGGTTTTGGTGTTGTGGCGTTTGCCTGCACCACCTGCAACGGCATGTCCGGCGCACTCGACCCGGTGATCCAGCAAGAAATCATCGACCGCGACCTGTACGCCACCGCCGTGTTGTCGGGCAACCGCAACTTCGACGGGCGCATTCACCCCTATGCCAAGCAAGCGTTCCTGGCTTCGCCGCCATTGGTCGTGGCTTACGCGATTGCCGGCACCATCCGTTTCGACATTGAAAAGGACGTGCTCGGCTTCGATGCCAACGGCAAGGAAATCCGCCTGCAGGACATCTGGCCGAGCGATGAAGAGATCGACGCAGTGGTCAAGGCCTCGGTCAAGCCGGAGCAGTTCCGCGCCGTTTACATCCCGATGTTTGCGATTCACGAAGACACCGGCCCCAAAGTCGCCCCTCTGTACGACTGGCGCCCGCAAAGCACCTACATCCGCCGCCCGCCGTATTGGGAAGGCGCGCTGGCCGGTGCGCGGCCGCTTAAAGGTATGCGCCCGTTGGCGGTGCTGCCGGACAACATCACCACCGATCACCTGTCGCCGTCCAACGCGATCATGCTCGACAGCGCCGCCGGCGAGTACCTGGCGAAAATGGGCTTGCCGGAAGTCGACTTCAACTCCTACGCGACTCACCGCGGCGACCACTTGACCGCGCAACGCGCGACCTTTGCCAACCCGAAACTGTTCAACGAAATGGTCCAGGAAAACGGCAAGGTCAAGCAGGGTTCCCTCGCGCGTATCGAGCCGGAAGGCCAGGTCACGCGGATGTGGGAAGCCATTGAAACCTACATGGAGCGCAAGCAGCCGCTGATCATCATTGCCGGTGCCGACTATGGCCAGGGCTCGTCCCGCGACTGGGCGGCCAAGGGCGTGCGCCTGGCCGGTGTGGAGGCCATTGCCGCCGAAGGCTTCGAGCGTATTCACCGCACCAACCTGGTGGGCATGGGCGTGTTGCCGCTGGAGTTTCTGCCGGGCACCGACCGCCACACCCTGAACATCGATGGCAGCGAAACCTATGACGTGGTTGGCCAACGCACCCCGCGTGCGCAGCTGACCCTGGTGATCAACCGCAAAAATGGTGAGCGTGTCGAAGTGCCGGTGACGTGCCGCCTGGACACCGCCGAAGAAGTGTCGATCTACGAGGCGGGCGGCGTGTTGCAACGTTTTGCCCAGGACTTCCTGGAATCGGCGGCGACGGCTTAAGGGGATAACCATGGCACACGCAGCGCAAATCAAAATCCCCGCCACCTATATGCGTGGCGGCACCAGCAAGGGCGTGTTTTTCAGCCTCAAGGACCTGCCCGAAGCCGCGCAGGTGCCGGGCGCCGCGCGCGACGCTTTGCTGTTGCGGGTGATCGGCAGCCCCGATCCCTACGACAAGCAAATCGACGGCATGGGCGGCGCCACCTCGAGCACCAGCAAAACCGTGATCCTGGCCAAGAGCACCCGCGCCGATCACGACGTGGACTATTTGTTTGGCCAGGTCTCCATCGACAAGCCTTTTGTCGACTGGAGCGGTAACTGCGGCAACCTGTCGGCGGCGGTGGGTTCGTTCGCCATCAGCGCCGGGCTGGTCGACCCCGCCCGCGTGCCCCGCAACGGCGTGGCCGTGGTGCGGGTCTGGCAGGCCAATATCGGCAAGACCATCATCGCCCATGTGCCGATCACCGACGGCGCGGTGCAGGAAACCGGCGACTTCGAACTCGACGGCGTGACCTTCCCGGCCGCCGAAGTGCAGCTGGAGTTCATGGACCCGGCGGCGGAAGAGGAGGGCGGCGGTGGCTCGATGTTCCCCACCGGTAATCTGATCGACGACTTGGAGGTGCCCGGTGTCGGCACTTTCAAGGCGACGCTGATCAACGCGGGCATCCCGACGATTTTCATCAATGCCGAAGACCTCGGCTACACCGGCACCGAGCTGCAAGGCGCGATCAACAGCGACCCCAAAGCCCTGGCGATGTTTGAAACCGTGCGGGCCTATGGCGCATTGCGCATGGGCCTGATCAAGCATCTTGACGAAGCCGCCCAGCGTCAGCACACGCCCAAGGTCGCCTTTGTGGCCAAGCCTTTGGACTACGTGGCGTCCAGCGGCAAGGCAATCAAGGCCGGTGATGTGGATTTGCTCGTGCGCGCCTTGTCGATGGGCAAGTTGCACCACGCGATGATGGGCACGGCGGCGGTGGCGATTGGCACGGCGGCGGCGATTTCCGGCACCTTGGTCAACCTCGCAGCCGGTGGTGTGGAACGTAACGCGGTGCGCTTCGGGCATCCGTCCGGCACCTTGCGTGTGGGCGCGGAGGCGACCCAGGTGAACGGCGAATGGGTGGTTAAGAAAGCCATCATGAGCCGCAGCGCGCGGGTATTGATGGAAGGTTTCGTACGCGTGCCCGGCGACGCCTTTTAATCCCCGGCACCGAACCCCTGTGGGAGTGGGCTTGTGTGGGAGCGGGCTTGCTCGCGAATGCGGTGTGTCAGCTGCACATAAGTTGACGGGCCCACTGCATTCGCGAGCAAGCCCGCGCCCACAAGGGCTTAAGCGCTACCCAACACTTATAAGCAGGCACTCAGACCTGCCAACACATGATCAACCCTGACCCTGAGGATGGAACAACCCCTAACTGTTTGGAGAACTGCCATGAGCGCCAACGTCGACCAGAACAACCGCCCCGACTACGACCAGGTCCTGCAGGACATCGCCGATTATGTCCTCGATTACCGCATCGACTCCCAGGCCGCATTGGACACCGCCCGCCACTGCCTGATGGACACCCTCGGCTGTGGCCTGCTGGCCCTGCGTTTTCCCGAGTGCACCAAGCACCTGGGGCCACTCGTGGAGGGCACCGTCGTGCCGTTCGGGGCGCGCGTGCCGGGCACCTCGTTCCGCCTGGACCCGGTCAAAGCCGCCTGGGACATCGGCTGCATCGTGCGTTGGCTCGACTACAACGACACCTGGCTCGCCGCCGAATGGGGCCACCCTTCGGATAACCTCGGCGGCATCCTCGCCGTGGCCGACCACCTTTCGCAAAAGCGCGTGGCCAATGGCGACGCGCCGCTGACCGTGCGCGCGGTGCTGGAAGCGATGATCATGGCCCACGAAATCCAGGGCGTGATCGCCCTGGAAAACTCCTTCAACCGTGTCGGCCTCGACCACGTGTTGCTGGTGAAAGTCGCCTCCGCGGCGGTTTCCGCCAAGCTGATGGGCGCCAACCGCGAGCAGTTGCTCGCGGCCTTGTCCCATGCGTTTGTCGACGGCCAGGCACTGCGCACTTACCGCCACGCGCCAAACGCCGGTTCGCGCAAATCCTGGGCCGCCGGGGATGCGTCGAGCCGTGGCGTGCGCCTGGCCGATATCGCCTTGCGCGGCGAGATGGGCATTCCGGGTGTGTTGAGTGCGCCGCAGTGGGGCTTCTATGACGTGCTGTTCAGTCACACCAACAACGACCTGGCGCTCAAACCTGAGGACAAACGCGCGTTCCGCCTGTCGCAGCCCTACGGCACTTATGTGATGGAAAACGTACTGTTCAAGATCAGCTTCCCCGCCGAATTCCATGCGCAAACCGCCTGCGAAGCCGCAGTGACATTGCACCCGCAGGTCAAAGCTCGCCTGCATGAAATCGAGCGCATCGTGATCACCACCCACGAGTCGGCGATTCGTATCATCTCCAAGGTTGGCCCGTTGGCCAACGCCGCCGACCGCGACCACTGCCTGCAATACATGACCGCGGTGCCGTTGGCCTTCGGCAATCTGGTGGCCGAGCAGTACGAGGACGCGTTTCACGCGGCCCACCCGATCATCGATGAATTGCGCCAGAAGATGGTGATCGTCGAAGAGCCACGCTACAGCCGCGAATACCTGGAGGCGGACAAACGCTCCATCGCCAACGCGGTGCAGGTGTTTTTCAAGGATGGTTCCAGCACCGAGCAGGTGGCGGTGGAGTACCCGATTGGCCATCGTCGGCGTCGGGTGGATGGCATTCCATTGCTGGAAGACAAGTTCAAGGCCAACCTGGCCACGCGGTTTACCGCGCAGCGCAGTGACGAGATATTTGCGTTGTGCAAGGATCAGGCGCGGCTTGAGGCTACGCCGGTGAATCGATTTGTGGACTTATTTGTAATCTGACAAACACCACCGCGCCAATGTGGGAGCGGGCTTGCTCGCGAAAGCGGAGTGCCAGGCATTTCATCTGTCACTGACCCAGCGCATTCGCGAGCAAGCCCGCTCCCACAATTTGACCGAGTTCAAGTGCAAGGCCGTGGTGATCTGCTTTTCTGTGGAAGCCTACATACTGCCTTCCACATCATCCAGGCTGAAGGTCTCGGTATGGTCGTCATAGGAGAAAATCTCCGCATACCGGCCCCACGCCACCACGCTTTCCAGGGTTTTCTGCACAAAGGCTTCGGTCATCGAGTCCTCCAGCTCCTGCTCGAAGCGCACCCGTGGCGCGCGGTGCCCGCTGCGCTCAAGCAACACCTGATGAATGCGCGCGGCCAGTGGCACGTGCCGGATCAAATGCTCGGCGAACAGGGTTTTGCGTTCCTGGGTGCCGTAGTCGGCGAACAGTTTGCCGGCGTCGGTAAGGGTGATGTCGGCGTCCTTGAGTTCTGCGAAACCCAAATGCTCGAGCATCTCGGCCACCGGGAATAAATCGTCCACTTCCAGCAAACGGCGCTCGGCCACCGTGGGCAAACCTGCGTGGCCGTTGTAAGGCTCGGCGGCGAGGGTTTCGATCAGGCCGGCCATCAGGTTGGTCGACACTTCCGGCAGCAGGCTGCCCATTTTCAACTCGGGGATGCCTTTGGCATCGGCGCTGCGCCGGTCGGTCATCAAGGCATAAATGTCGTCGACCATTTGCCGAAAGGTCGGGTCCAGGCGGTTGCGCGGGTGCGCGAATGGCACTTTGATTTCGGCGACCACGCGGCCAGGGTTGGACGACAACACCAGGATGCGGTCGCACATCAGCACCGCTTCTTCGATGTTGTGGGTCACGATCAGGATCGATTTGATCGGCAGTTGCTTGCCGCTCCACAAGTCCAGCAAGTCGGTGCGCAGGGTTTCGGCAGTGAGCACGTCGAGGGCCGAGAACGGTTCGTCCATCAGCAGCAGCGTCGGGTTAACCACCAGGCCACGGGCAAAGCCCACGCGCTGGCGCATGCCGCCGGACAATTCGCGCGGGTAGGCGTTTTCGAACCCGTCCAGGCCGATCAGGTCGATGGCGGCCAGGGCACGGCGGCGGCTTTCCTTGCGCTCGACTTGCAAGGCTTGCAGGCCGGCTTCCACGTTTTCCAGCACGGTCAGCCAGGGGAACAGCGCAAAGGTCTGGAACACCATGGCCACGCCTTCGGCCGGGCCGTTGAGCGGCACGCCGTTGTAGTGAACTTCGCCCGACGACGGCTGAATCAGCCCGGCGATGATGCGCAGCAAGGTGGACTTGCCCGAGCCGGAGCGCCCGAGCATGCCGACGATCTCGCCTTCGTGCAGGCTCAAGTCCACGCCGCTGAGCACTTGCAGCTCGTCTTTGCCCTTGCCGAAAACCCGGTTGACGTTTTTCAGCGAGTAGATTTGCGGGGTATCAGCAGCGTGTTCGGTATTGGTATTCATCACAGCGAATCCCGTCAATTCAAGCGAAGTTTGTTTTCAGCCAGGGCGTACATCGGCCGCCAGACTGCGCGGTTGAAGGCCACCACAAAGATCGACATCACCACCACGCCCAGGGCGATTTTCGGGAAGTCGCCGGCGGCGGTGGTCTGTGCAATGTAGGCGCCCAGCCCGTGGGCGACCACGTTGTCCTGGCCCCAGGACACGTACTCGGAAACGATACTGGCGTTCCACGCGCCGCCCGAAGCCGTAATGGCCCCGGTAACGTAATAGGGGAAGATCCCCGGCAGCATCACCTTGCGCCACCACAACCAGCCGCGAATGCGGAAGTTGGCGGCAGCTTCCTTGAAGTCATTGGGAAACGCGCTGGCCCCGGCGATCACGTTGAACAGGATGTACCACTGGGTGCCCAGCACGATCAGCGGGCTCAGCCAGATGTCCGGGTTGAGCTTGTAGTGCAGGATCACGATGACGAATACCGGGAACAGCAGGTTCGCCGGGAAGGCGGCGAGGAACTGCGCCAGGGGCTGGATTTTCTCCGCCAGGCTGGGGCGCAGGCCGATCATCACGCCCAGCGGCACCCAGATGAGTGATGCGATCAGGATCAGCCCGGTTACCCGCAGCAGCGTGATCAGGCCCAACACGAACACATGGCCGACCTCGGCAAAGGTCACTTCGGTGCCGACGTACTGCACGATGTGATACAGCGCATACGCGGCCAGCAGCGCTATGAGTGTGCCCCACACCCAATCGATCACTTTTGACGCCTTCGGTGTTTCTGCCGGCAATGCCTTGAGCGCACCGCCCGCAAGGCTGAAACGCTTGTTACCGATACGGCTGATGGCACGGGTGATCGGGCGCAGGATGCGCTGAACCACGCGCGTACGCTGGATCAGGTTCAATAGCCAGGATTGCGGCGCGGCGCCCTGAGAGGCCGTGGTCTCCATGCGGAACTTGTCGGCCCAGGCCACCAGCGGGCGGAACAGGAACTGGTCATACATCAAGATGACCACAATCATCGCCAGGATCACGTAACCCACGGCGTGCAGGTCTTTCTGGGCAATGGCCAGGGCCAGGTAAGAACCCACGCCCGGCAGGGTGATGGTCTTGTCGCCGACGGTAATGGCTTCGGAGGCGACCACAAAAAACCAGCCGCCGGACATGCTCATCATCATGTTCCAGACCAGCCCGGGCATGGCGAAGGGCACGTCGAGCTTCCAGAACTTCTGCCAGCCGGAGAGCCGCAGGTTGGTCGACACTTCAACCAGGTCGTGGGGCAGCATGCGCAGCGACTGGTAGAAACTGAACGTCATGTTCCAGGCCTGGCTGGTGAAAATCGCAAAGATCGCGGCGAACTCGGCGCCCAGTACACGCCCGGGAAACAGCAACAGGAAAAACGTCACGGTAAACGAGATATAGCCGAGCACCGGCACCGATTGCAGGATGTCGAGCACCGGCACCAGCAGTTTCTCGGCACGCCGACTTTTGGCGGCCAGGGTGCCGTACAACAGGGTGAAGACCAGCGCGGCGACCATCGCCGCCAGCATGCGCAGGGTGGTGCGCATGGCGTATTCCGGCAGGTTGGCCGGGTCGAGGGAGATGACTTCACTTTGCAACGTGGCGATCGGTGCCCAGGTTTCCCGCGCCGTAATGGAGAAAAACAATAAAAAGCCGATCACCAACGGCAAGGCGACCAAATCCCAGCGATTGGGCAGCAAGCGCAGCGTGGACGCCGGTAAATAGTGACGAAACACTCTGTTCATAGGCAGTCAGTCCTGCAGCGTTCAGGGGCGTGATGGGAGTGAGCTTAGCTGCTGCACGAATGACCCACCGAGAAGGGCGGGCGCTGTTTTCGTGAGTCAGGGGCAACGAGGCGTTGCTGGCGGGATTGTACGTTTCTGAATGTTACAAGCACATAAATTTGCTGTCAGTTTCCTGTACGAACTGCGGCTTATGTGGTGGTGCACCGGGCGTGCGCCCTGACACAACCGCAAGACACCACTGTTTTTTGCCTGAGATACAAATAGCCACTTACCCGCCCTACGGTTCCGGAACCCTCTTTCAGAGAAACGCCAATCAGGTAACCAGACGGCGTGCGAACGCAGGCCTTCGAATCGGCAATCACCCCTCCACTATCTGAATCCGGGAAGGTCCCTATGACTAGCGTAAACACTCGACCAGCACCCTACACGGTTGGCTATGAACAGCCTCAAAAGCCGTCGCCCATCAGCTACCAGGACAGCGCCCACGCATCCGAACGCACCAGTACCCCGCCCGATTCGGCGCCGCTGCGTCCCGCGATGACGCCCGAGCAGCGCGGCCAGTTCTCAAGTCATAGCGCCATCGTGAACCCGCCAACGTCACAGGGCTCGGAGGCAACGGACTTGCTGGCAGAACTGACGCAAAAAAATATAGCGCTTCGTGCCAAGTTCCAGGGGTTTGCCGCCGAGGTTGGGCCGCAGATCCAGAGCCTCCAACAGCAAGTCGTCGACCTGACTCAGCAACTCAATACCACTCGACCCTCCTCGAATGAGCCTGAGGCTGCGCCGCAGAACCGTTCTGCAGGTGAGCAGCACACTGCGCCGTCGCAGGCTACGCCGGTTACACAGGACCCATCGGGAACTGAGCCGGGCCAGGCTCAAAGCCTTGAAGCGTTGAACCGTGAGAGCAAAGCGTTTCGTCAGGAAGTGTTAGCGTTTTTCGGGGAGCTCAAGACGGTGATTCAGCAACTGCAAGAGCAAATTCAGGGCTTGGCTCAACGCATTGACGCGATTGGCACGCCTCAGAACGCGGTGCCTTCTGAGCCGGACAATTCCGCTGAGACGGGTCCGTCACCCGACGCAACTGCGCCCGCGAGTGACTCAACGCCGGTCCCGAGCGATGAGCCAGACGCGACTTCTGCGCGTGGCGTCGAAGCACTCATGAGCGAAAACGCCCAGCTCCAGGCTGGGCTTGATCAGATGGAAGCGCAGTTCAAGGCCGTGGTTGCGCAGCTTCAGGCGCAGATCGAAGCCTTGAGCAAGAAAATCAGCGAGCAAAAGCAATAAGGGCTGCACCGCGTCGGCCGTGTATGGGGGCACCCCATACGGGCCGCGTCAGGGTTGATCTATCCCTCGAACCGCAGGATCACCCGGCGGTTGTGCTTGCTCTTCTTCTCGATTTTCTCGCAGAACACCCGGCCGATTTCCTCGGTGTTGATCACATGGGTGCCACCGCATGGCTGGATATCGATGCCGGCGATTTCAATTACCCTCACCGAACCCTGAATCACCGGCGGCGCTACCGCCTGGGTACGGGTGATCTGCAGCAGGGTTGAGTACTCCGAGGCGGGCATCGACAGGGTTTTTACCACGTGGGCCTGCTCGATCAGGGCGTTGAGGTCGCGGGTGATGCTGTCTTTATCGAGGGTCATTTCCGGCAAGTCGAAATCCAGCCGGCCTTTGTCTGCGCTGATGCTGCAACCGGTGACGGGGGCATCAATGATCGAGCACAGCAAATGCAGGCAGGTGTGCATCTTCATATGCTGGTAGCGGCGCTCCCAGTCCAGACCCGCGTCCACCTGGACCCCGGCAGTCAACTGCGGCGGACACTCTTCGACTTGATGCCAGATGATCGAACGCAGCACCGGGTCGCGTACAGTGCCGATCACCTCGACGCGCGTGCCATCGGCCAGTGTCAGGTGCCCGGTGTCGCCCGGCTGGCCGCCGCCGGTGGGGTAGAACAGCGTGTGCTCCAGGGCAATGCCGTGTTCGCTGACAGCAATTACCCGCGCGCTGAAGGCATTCTGATAGGGCGCGCTGTCGAACAGCGCCAGGGTTTCCATGGTGTGCACAGACATGTTCAACCTCCGACAATCAGTGGGCTGGCTTGCAACAGGTGGCGCACCATCGCACTCAAGCCAGGGGGGGAGAGCAGGGTGATTTCAAATTCCGGCCCGCAGATTTTCAGGTTCAGCGGCAAGCGTGGCAGCTGCTCGCCGACGTCGAGGCGGCGCAGGCGAAACTGCAGGTGATGACGCTCTTTCACCGTGGGCTCCAGCATCAGCCCCTGCAACGGGTGAAAGTCGGCGTCGAGCACCGTGACCTTGTGGCTGGCATTCACTTCACCGACCACATGCAAACGCTCGTCCAGGGCAAACGCCCCGAGGTAGTTGCTGTGGTCTGACTCATCGTTTTTCTGCAGTTGAACCTGATTAACCACCTTGACCTTGGTCCCTGCAGGCACGTCCTGGGTGATGACGCACGAAGGGCTGATAAACACGTTGTCGCCGATCAGCACATAACCCAACACGCGGGCGCCGGCGCCGACCTCGACGTTGTTGCCCAGGCGCGGGTGGCGTTTGCCATCCGGGTTGTTGGCGATCCCGCGGGCGCCCAGTGTCACGCCGCAGAGGATGTAGCAGTCGTTGCCGATCTCGCAGGTTTCGCCGATCACTGTGCCGTAACCGTGGTCCAGCACGAAGCGCCGGCCTATGCGCGCAGCGGGATGGATCTCGGCTCCAGAGAGGATTTTGCCCTGGTTGCTGAGCTTGAGAGCCATGCGCGAAAACTCGCCATTGGTTTGATCGGGGAAATGCCATACCAGGTGCGCAAGGCGGTAAAACAGCACGGCCTTGAACGAGGCATAGGATTCCAGAATCAACTCGCCGCGCCCGCGTGACGCCGGGTCGCGGTAGGCATAGGCGATCAAGTCTTCGGCCACCGCCTGGGCGGCGTTCTGGATCAGCGGCGCCAGGTGCGGTTCCAGCTGCTTGATCTGCGCAGGCGTCAAGGTCTTGATGAGGTGGGTGAGCAACTCATCGTGCAGCTGTTGCATGTCGATAAAGCCCCCCATGGAGGCACCCCCGCGTTCTGGATGGTTGGGAAACCGGTTATTCGAAACTGGGCAGGTAGCTGTCAGCATTGTCGTAGACCATGGTCAACACCACCGTTTCGGGCGGCAGTTCGGGGGCGAGTTGGGCGATGGCGACCATGTTGGCGGCCGAGGACAAGCCCAGGCTGATGGCGTCGGTGCGCATGATGCGTTTGATCATGTCGATGCAGGCCTGGTGCGACACCTTGAGCATGCCGTCGATCACGTCCAGGTTGAGAATGCTCGGGATCAAGCCAATCGACAGGCCCTGGATATGGTGCGGCGCGTGCTGGTTTTTCAGCAGGTCGCATTCCTCCGGTTCCACGCCCATGACCCGCAGTGCAGGCCAGGCGGCCTTGAGCGTTTCGCCGATGCCCGTGAGGTGGCCGCCGGTGCCGATGCCGCTGACGAAATAATCCACGCGCCGTTCACCGAACACGCGAAGGATTTCCGGGGCGGTGGTGTCGCGGTGGGTTTGCGGATTGGCGCCGTTACGCTGCTGGTTGAGCATCACGTAGCTGGGGTTTTCCAGCTGCAGCTCCATGCACTTTTCGCCGTGGGAGTTGTTCCCCAGACGGCTGTCCGACAGCACCACCCTGGCACCGTACAGGCGCAGCAGTTTCTGTTTTTCGGGGCTGTAGTTGTCCGGGATCACCAGCACCACTTTGTAACCCAACACGTTGCCGGCCATCACCAGCCCAATGCCGGTGTTGCCGCCGCTGGGCTCGATGATGGTCTGCCCGGAATCACGCATCAGCACACCGCGGCGCTCGGCGTCGAGGATCATGCCCAGGGCGATGCGTGCCTTGTGGCTGCCACCTGGGTTGAGGGATTCCAGCTTGGCGTAGACCTCGATGCCAAGGTCTTCGGAAAACTGCGCCAGACGCACGATCGGCGTGTGGCCGATCACGTCAAGAATGGAGTTATGCAACATCGGTCAGCCCCCGGATCAGTACAAAGGCATGTCGGGTTCGACGTCGCGAACCCAGTGTTTCATGCCGCCCTGCAGGACTTTGGTGTTGGCGAAACCGGCGGCCAGCAAGGTGCTGGCGGCTTGCTCGGCGCGGGAGCCGGCGTAGCAGATCAGGTAATGGGTGTTGTCGCGGCTGAGGCTATGCAGTTGCTCATCCAGTTCGGCCAGGGGGATATGCACCACGCCTGGCAGTTTGCACACCTCCAGTTCAGTGGCGTCACGCACGTCCAGCAGCACATCGGCGCTGCGGTGGTGTTCAAGCACTTGCTTGAGTACTCGCGGCTTGATGTAGCGTTCTTCGGCCAGTGACGGTTGGCTGGGCACGGCATCGGCACACACTGTCGGCGCCACGGGTTCGCTGCGACGCAGCGCCGAGCAGCACGGGCAGTCGGCGCGACGCTTGAAGCGGATTTCGCTGAATTTCATCGCCAGCGCATCGAAGCGCATCAACCGACCGGACAGCGGCTCGCCAATGCCGATCAGCAACTTGATGGCCTCGGTGGCTTGAATCATGCCGACCACCCCCGGCAAGACGCCGATTACGCCGCCGGCGCTGCAGTTGGGTGCCAGCTCGGCAGGCGGTGCAGAGGGAAACAGGCAGCGGTAGCACGGCCCACCTTTATAGTTGAGCACACTGATCTGCCCGTCGAAGCGGTAGATGGCGCCGTAGACCAGCGGCTTACCCAGCTGCACGCAGGCGTCGTTGACCAGGTAACGCGTGTCGAAATTATCGGTGCCATCGATCACCAGGTCGTAGGCGCCTACCAGCTCCAGGGCGTTGTCGGCGTTGAGGGCGGTGTCGTGCGCGTTGATCTGGATGTGCCGGTTCAGATCCTGCAGGCGCTGCTTGGCCGACTCGACCTTGGGCATGCCCAGTGTGCTGTTGCCGTGAACGATCTGGCGTTGCAGGTTGCTGCTTTCCACCACATCGAAGTCCACCAGGCCCAGGGTGCCAATGCCGGCCGCCGCCAGGTACAGGCTGATGGGCGAGCCGAGGCCGCCGGTGCCGATGATCAATACCTTGGCCTTTTTCAGGTTCAACTGACCTTCGCGCCCGACGCCAGGCAGAGTGATATGGCGCACGTAGCGCTGCACTTCTTCATTGCTTAAAGCCTCCACGTCCATGCCGCCCGAGGTGGCGAGCAGCACTTCGATTCTGGCTTTTTCCGGCAAGGGTTCGTCGGCGTCGATCAGTTCTTCCTCGGCCGTGAACAGGAAGTGTTCCTTGAGCTGATTGTTCTGCTCGTGAAACAGGTGCGGGCGCAGCTGCGGATGGCTGCTGCAGAGGTTTTCAATGACTTCGCGCAATGTCGATCCGGTGCCCTCGAGGGTCGATTCCGGCAGCTTGGCCACGCGAACCAGAATGTCGGGGAAAGAGACAGCGTTCATGGACAACTCCGTGTGCAGGTCGTTGAAGGGTTGAGGGGCGAAATGCTTGCCGTCCCAGGCAAACAGCTTTGAGCCCAGGGCCTTGCCCTGGCGTACATCCACCACCAGGTAGCTCACGGGGTAGATCGGCTCACCCAGGAACAGCGCCTTGTCCTGGTCTTCGTCACTGAAATAGGCGCCGACATCCGGGTGCGAGTGATAGATCACCACCACCGGGTTATCACTGCGCAACGCCTTGTTCATCAACAGGGTGTCGGCCACCGAGAAGGTGTAGCCGTTGGCCGCGCTGCGCGAGTACATCTGGGGGTTCTTGCGGTGCAATTCGTTCTGGATATTGCTGCCCAGGTACACGCTGCCGTCGGCGAAGACAAAACCACAGCATTCCTCTGGGTAGCTGCGGCTGGCGTGGGCATAGATCTGCTCCAGGGCATTGGGGCGGAGGACGTCCATGTTTCTCTCGCGTTGCTGATAGGGGTGGGTCAGGAGGCTCAATTTTTCTTGGCCAGGAGTTTTTCGACAGGCAGCTTGGTGATCGCAAAACCAGCCAGCAGGATGGCGGAATACAGCATCAGGTCACGGGAAATTTCCACGCCTTCGTACCAGGCGCCGATGATCACCGCGAATACCGGGAAGATGATGAACACGAACGACAGAATGATCGGACTCAAGCGCTTGAGCAGCATGAAATACACGATAAACCCGCCCACCGACGCCACCAGCCCCAGGTAGAACAGCGCGCTCCAGGAACGCAGCGTGATGGTTTCAAAGGTTGGAGTTTCAAACCACAGGCCGGCCACGAACAGCATCAACCCGGCAATGCCGATGGGCAGTGTGTTGTAGGTGATCACGCTGATGGCGCTGCCTTTTTGCTTGGTAATGACGTAGCACAAGGCATGCATGATCGCGGCGGTCAGAATCGCCAGCACCCCGAAGAACTCGGCGTGGTCCAGGTGCAGGCCCTGGCTCTTGATGATCATGTAGAGGCTGCCGAAACCGATGCCGATGCCGACCACCTGGGAAAAATAGATGCGCTCGCGCAGAAACAGCGCGGAAAAAATCAGGATAAACACCGGCATGCAGCTGAACAGCAGCGCGGTGAGGCCTGAAGAAACATGCATCTCGCCGTAGTTGAGCAGGTAATAGGGAACGCTGAAGTAGGACAGCGTCACGAATACGAAGAACCAGCGGCTTTCACGCGGGAACAGGATGGGCTCGCGGCGCACCAGGGCGAAACACAGGAACAGCGGGAAGGCGATCAGGAAGCGCAGGCCCGCGGAGGTCAGCGGTGGCACGCTTTCGACGGCGATCTTAATCCCCAGCCATGTAGTGCCCCAACTCAGGCACACGATAAGAAACATCACGCTGGTTACCAGGCCGGCCAACCACTGTTTCTGAGTTTTTGTTTTTGTTGTGTTTTCAAGAACGGCGGACATTGGCATCGTTTATTGCTTCCCTGAGCCGGAATTGAACTCTATATTGACTGTGTATTAAGTTGTTTCATCCGGTGATTGAACCCGTAAAAGCACACTATTAGGGCGAATGATGGCTGTCAAAACAAATATTGACATGGTGTCAATTATGCGTGAGGGGTTGTCCAGCGGTCAGGGCGTGAAGTACAAGCGCCTGTCCGATGTGATGGAACGGGGCATCCTTGAAGGCTTGATTGAACCCGGACGAAAACTGCCGCCCCATCGGGTGCTTTCCGACAATCTGGGTGTGACCATCGGCACTATCAGCCGAGCCTACGGCGAACTGGAACGCCTTGGGTTGGTGGTGGCGCGAGTGGGTGACGGCACTTTCGTGCGCAAGCGTGGGATGGAGCGCCAGCGTGATGAAGGTTTTCGCAACGTCAGCGAGGAGCCGCGCCATTACTTCGACATGAGCCGTAACATGCATATTCCTGGTCAGGAGACGGTGTTTCTGGCCCAGAGCTTTCAAACGTTGTCGACCAACGCCAAGTTTCTCCAGGACATCAGCGCCTACACTCCGGATGCCGGTTTGCCGCGCTACCGTGAGGCCGGGGCGCAGTGGCTGGTGCAGCGTGATTTTCATCCGATTCCCGAACAGGTCATCTGCGTCAACGGCGGTCAGCATGGCCTGCTGTGCGCGATGATGGCATTGCTGCGGGCGGGCGATACGGTGGTTACCGAACAGCTGACCTATCCAGGGCTGATCACGGCCGCGCGCATGCTCGGCGTGCGCCTGATCGGCCTGGAGATGGATGAAGAAGGCGTGCTGCCGGGCGCGCTGGATGAAGTCTGTCGTAATCACCGGGTTTCGGCGTTGTATTGCACGCCCACCATCCAGAACCCGACCACGGCGGTATTGTCGGTCGCGCGCCGGGAAGCGTTGGTCAAGGTGTGTCGCGAGCACAATCTGCTGATTCTGGAAGACGAAGCCCACGGCGTATTGGTAGAAGATCGGCCGCCGCCCCTCAGCCATTTCGCGCCTGAACGTACGATTTTGATCAGTAGCCTGAGCAAGGCGGTGTCCGCAGGTTTGCGGGTGGGCTATGTGCACGCGCCACCGGCGCTGGTCAGCCGTATTTCGGCGGCCTTGCGCTCGACGTGCTGGATGGCCACGCCAGTCACCCTGGAGCTGGCGACCCAGTGGATCGAAAACGGCACGGCGGAATACCTGCTACGTCAGCAGATCAACGAGATCAGCCGCCGCAAAGCCCTGGTGCGCGACCTGCTGACCGGCCTTGAGTACCGCACCCACCTCAACAGTCCGCATTTTTGGATTGAAGTGCCGGAGCCATGGCGCGCGTCGGAAATCGAAGCGGAACTCAAGCAGAATAATTACCTGATCGCCACGGCCGAGGCCTTTGCCGTAGGGCAAACGGCGGTGCCGCAGTTTATTCGGGCGAGTATCTGTAATACGTCGGGTGACGATCAATTGTTGCGGGCGGGGTTTGATGCGCTGGCCACGGCGTTGGGGCAGGGGGGGGGGCGGTTTCACCTGTAGGCCGGTTTACCGCGTTAACGTTCATCGCAGGCAAGCCAGCCCCCACACGGGAATGCATTCAAATGTGGGAGCTGGCTTGCCTGCGAAGGGGCCGGCCCAGGCACCGCAGTTATTTGAATCGGCGCTCCACGCCTTTTTCCACCAGAATCTTCGCCGAAATCTCTTCCACCGAAAAATGCGTGGAATTGATGTGCGCAATATTCTCGCGACGGAACAGATTTTCCACCTCGCGCACTTCGAACTCGCACTGTGCGTAGCTGGAATAGCGGCTATTGGGCTTGCGTTCGTTACGAATCGCCGTGAGGCGGTCCGGGTCGATGGTTAGACCGAACAGCTTATGCTGGTGCGCGCGCAGGGCGGCCGGCAGCGTCAGGTGTTCCATGTCGTCTTCGGTCAGCGGGTAATTGGCCGCGCGGATACCGAACTGCATGGCCATATACAGGCACGTCGGGGTTTTACCGCAGCGGGACACACCCACCAGGATCAAATCGGCCTTGTCATAATAATGAGTGCGGGCGCCGTCATCGTTGTCGAGGGCAAAGTTTACCGCCTCGATACGCTCCATATAGTTGGAGTTGTGGCCAATGGAATGGGACTTTCCTACTGAATAGGAGGAGTGTTCACTCAACTCCTGTTCCAGGGGCGCCAGGAACGTGGAGAAGATGTCGATCATGAAACCATTGGAGGTGGCGAGGATCTCACGGATGTCTTGATTGACGATGGTGTCGAAAATGATCGGGCGAAAACCGTCTTTTTCAGCCGCCAGATTGATTTGTTGTACCATGGCCCGCGCTTTATCCACGCTGTCGATATAGGGCCGCGTGAATTTGGCGAAGGTAATGTTTTCGAACTGCGCGAGCAGGCTCTGACCCAATGTTTCGGCTGTGATGCCGGTGCCGTCGGAGATAAAGAAAGCAGATCGTTTCATTTGAGCCCTGGGCCTTAAGCTGATGGCGAATCTTGGATATGATAGGCGCGATTTTGCCGTCCCGCAGTGGGCCGCATTCTCACTTATTTTCCAGGTCCAGGCCACAAGCGCTGGCGTTTGCTCCTACTGAGCCGCCGGCGTCCTGAGCTTTTCCAACACAGAAAGTGGAGAGATCACCTTGGTAGAGTACGTAGTTTCCCTCGATAAGCTCGGCGTCCATGATGTAGAGCATGTGGGGGGCAAGAACGCATCCCTCGGCGAGATGATCAGTAATCTTGCAGGCGCTGGTGTCTCGGTGCCCGGTGGTTTCGCCACCACGGCCCAGGCTTACCGCGACTTCCTCGAGCTGAGCGGCCTCAACGCCCAGATCCACGCCGCGCTGGACGCCCTGGACGTCGATGACGTCAACGCCCTGGCCAAGACCGGTGCCCAGATCCGTCAATGGATCATGGACGCCGAGTTCCCCGAGAAGCTCAACGAAGAAATCCGTACCGCCTTCGCTACATTGTCGGCCGGCAACCCGGACATGGCCGTCGCCGTGCGCTCTTCGGCCACCGCCGAAGATTTGCCAGACGCCTCCTTTGCCGGTCAGCAGGAAACCTTCCTGAATATCCGCGGCGTCGAAAACGTGATCCGCGCGGCCAAGGAAGTATTTGCCTCCCTCTTTAACGATCGCGCCATTTCCTACCGCGTACACCAGGGTTTCGACCACAAGCTGGTGGCCCTGTCTGCCGGTGTGCAGCGCATGGTGCGTTCGGAAACCGGCACCGCCGGCGTGATGTTCACCCTGGACACCGAATCCGGTTTCCGTGACGTGGTGTTCATCACCGGCGCCTACGGCCTGGGCGAAACCGTGGTACAGGGCGCTGTGAACCCGGACGAATTTTACGTACACAAACACACGCTTGAGGCCGGTCGCCCGGCGATCCTGCGCCGCAACCTGGGCAGCAAGGCCATCAAGATGATCTACGGCGACGAGGCCAAGGCCGGTCGCTCGGTAAAGACCGTTGAAGTCGACAAGGCCGAGCGCGCGCGTTTCTGCCTGACCGACGCTGAGGTCAGCGAGTTGGCCAAACAAGCGATGATCATCGAAAAGCACTACAAGTGCCCGATGGACATCGAGTGGGCCAAGGACGGTGATGACGGCAAGCTGTACATCGTGCAGGCGCGTCCTGAAACCGTGAAAAGCCGCACCTCTGCCAACGTTATGGAACGCTATCTGCTGAAAGAAACCGGCACCGTGCTGGTGGAAGGTCGTGCCATCGGCCAGCGCATCGGCGCCGGCAAGGTGCGGATCATCAAGGACGTGTCCGAGATGGACAAAGTCCAGCCGGGCGACGTGCTGGTGTCCGACATGACCGACCCGGACTGGGAGCCGGTGATGAAGCGCGCCAGCGCCATCGTCACCAACCGTGGCGGGCGCACCTGCCATGCGGCGATCATCGCCCGCGAGCTGGGTATTCCGGCAGTGGTGGGCTGCGGCAACGCGACCCAACTGTTGAAGGACGGCCAGGGCGTGACCGTATCCTGCGCTGAAGGCGACACTGGTTTCATCTTTGAAGGTGAGCTGGGCTTCGACATCAAGCAAAACTCCATCGATGCCATGCCGGACCTGCCGTTCAAGATCATGATGAACGTCGGCAACCCGGACCGCGCCTTTGATTTTGCGCAGTTGCCGAACGCCGGTGTGGGCCTGGCCCGCCTGGAGTTCATCATCAACCGCATGATCGGCGTGCACCCCAAGGCTCTGCTGAACTACGACGGCCTGCCGCTGGACATCAAGGAAAGCGTCGACAAGCGCATCGCCGGCTACAACGATCCGGTGGGCTTCTACGTCGAGAAGCTGGTGGAAGGCATCAGCACCCTGGCGGCGGCGTTCTACCCGAAAAAGGTCATCGTGCGGCTGTCGGACTTCAAGTCCAACGAATACGCCAACCTGATCGGCGGCAAGCTCTACGAGCCGGAAGAAGAAAACCCGATGCTGGGCTTCCGTGGTGCCTCGCGTTACATCAGCGAGGCCTTCCGCGATTGCTTCGAGCTTGAGTGCCGTGCTCTCAAGCGCGTGCGCAATGAGATGGGCCTGACCAACGTCGAGATCATGGTGCCGTTCGTGCGTACCTTGGGCGAAGCGAGCCAAGTGGTCGACCTGCTCGCAGAAAACGGCCTGAGCCGTGGTGAAAACGGCCTGCGCGTCATCATGATGTGCGAGCTGCCGTCCAACGCCATTTTGGCCGAAGAGTTCCTGGAGTTCTTCGACGGTTTCTCCATTGGCTCCAACGACCTGACTCAGCTGACCCTGGGCCTGGACCGTGACTCGGGGATCATCGCCCACCTGTTCGATGAGCGTAACCCTGCGGTCAAGAAGCTGCTGGCCAACGCCATCCAGGCCTGTAACAAGGCCGGCAAGTACATCGGCATCTGCGGCCAGGGCCCTTCCGACCACCCGGACCTGGCCAAATGGCTGATGGAACAGGGTATCGAGAGCGTCTCGCTGAACCCCGATTCCGTGTTGGAAACCTGGTTCTTCCTGGCGGAAGGGCAAGCGTCCGCCTAAGGTCGTGACTTAAAAAGTGCCGGTCACTCCTCAAGGGTGACCGGCATTCTTATCTGTGCAGGGCGGAACTCCTTCCGGACGCCGCCCTTTTTTGTGCAAGAGCATTATGCAAAGCAGCAGCAACCTGTTTCCCGTCGCCCTGATCAGTGCTGAACGTCGCGGCGACCTGAGTGAAGACGTGTACCGCCTCAAACCCGGCAACAGCCCCGACGGCACCGTCGAGCTGGCCGTAACGCGTTTGGGCCTGGCCGATGTCCCGGAAAACCGGGGCACGCCGGTAATTTTATTGCACGGTAGTTTTTCCAACCGGCGTTTCTGGTACTCGCCCAAAGGCATCGGTTTGGGCGCCTATCTGGCGCGCCAGGGCTTTGATGTGTGGATTGCGGAAATGCGCGGGCATGGCTTGTCCAAGCGCAACCATGACTACGCGAGCAATCGCGTTGCCGACTACGCGCGTTACGATTTGCCGGCCATCGGCGCGTTTGTGCGTGAGCAAAGTGCACAAATCCCGCACTGGATCGGGCATTCCCTGGGCGGTACCGCACTGGCTGCAGCCCTCGGCGGGCAGTACCTGGGGGCGCCAGCGGTGGCCTCGGTGGCGTTGTTTGGTTGCCAGGTCAGCCGTACCCACTGGCCGTTGAAAATTCCCCCGGTGGAGTGGACCGCTCGTTTGCTCCTGAAACGTTTTGGCGAGGTGTCCGGCGCGCGGCTTAAGCGTGGTCCGGAGGATGAGCCTGCGGGCGTGATGATCGAAGCCATGCGTTGGAACGGCCTGTTCGGTCGCTTTGGCGATGGGAAACAGGATTGGTGGAAGGGCCTCGCGGAAGTCGATGTGCCGTTGTTGGCGGTGAGTGCCGCCGGTGACCAGCAGGACCCGGATTGGGCGTGCCGCAAGTTGTTCGAGCAAGTCGGCTCCGAGCACCGCCAATACTTGTGTCTGGGGCGCCAGCAGGGCTTCAGCGGGGATTTCGGGCATGTCGAGATGCTGGTCAGCAAAGCCGCTCAAGCCGAGGTATGGCCAATGGTAGCGCGGTGGTTGAACGATCCATTGACACCCTTGGCCGGTGCGCACCCGCAGGTACTGGCAGCTGTTTGATCAAGCGCTCTGCCAAGGGCGTTTCACTCGTGTGTGGTTGCGGCTAAGATATGACGCGTTAAACGCTTCTGGTCATATTCAGTCGCGCAGTCGCTATTGCGTTGCGACGAAGTGAGTCCGATCATGGCCGCCGCCAACCGGTGAACCGTTAAAGATTGCCTGTTGCGACACGTTTTTCTGATGTACACCGTGGGATGTTCGACCTCTTATTTGATGACAGGAGTTTCTCGATGAACCATTACGTGACGCCCGATCTGTGCGATGCCTACCCGGAGCTGGTGCAGGTGGTTGAGCCGATGTTCAGTAATTTCGGTGGCCGGGATTCCTTTGGCGGCGAGATCGTCACCATCAAATGCTTCGAGGACAACTCCCTGGTCAAGGAACAGGCCGATCAGCCGGGCGCCGGCAAGGTGCTGGTGGTCGACGGTGGTGGTTCGCTGCGTCGCGCGTTGCTCGGTGACATGATTGCCGAGAAAGCCGCAAAGAACGGGTGGGAAGGGCTGGTGATCTACGGCTGCATCCGGGATGTCGATGTCATTGCCCAAACCGATCTGGGCGTGCAGGCGCTGGCAACTCACCCGATGAAGACCGACAAGCGCGGCATTGGCGACCTGAACGTGGCAGTGACCTTCGCCGGCGTGACGTTCCGCCCCGGTGAGTACATCTATGCGGACAATAACGGCGTGATCGTCTCGCCCAGCCCGCTGACAATGCCTGAATAAACTGCTGTAGCCGATAGGGGTGAGGATGTTCGAGGAAGAAAACGCGCAATGGGGGCTGGTGCATGCCCTAGTGCTGGACGGTAAAGGCGGTGCGCGTTCGATTGCCCGGACTGAGCTCGACGACTTGCAACTGCAGCCTCAGGAAAGCCTGTGGCTGCATTGGGATCGCAGCCATCCGCAGACCCAGACCTGGCTGCGTAAATCCAGCGGCTTGAGCGAGTTTGCCTGCGACTTGCTGCTGGAGGAAAATACCCGTCCGCGCCTGTTGCCGCTGCCCGAAGCCCAATTGCTGCTGTTTCTGCGCGGGGTCAACCTGAACCCGGGCGCCGAACCGGAAGACATGGTGTCGGTGCGTATCTTCGCAGCGGCCGATCGCGTGATTTCCTTGCGCCTGCGTCCACTGCGCGCCACGGATGAGTTGCTGGTGCAACTGGCGGAGGGGAAAGGACCGAAAACCGCTTCGGAACTCATCCTTTATATGGCGCAGTACCTGACCAACAAAGTGCAGGATCTGGTTACCGACCTGTCTGAAGTTGTCGATATCGAAGAAGAAAAACTGGATGCCGACGAACGGTATACTCCGGAACATGGCAGCGTCCTGCAGATCCGTCGGCGCGCGGCAGGGCTCAAACGTTTTCTCGCCCCTCAGCGAGATATTTTTGCCCAACTGACGCGAACCAAATTGCCGTGGTTTTGTGATGACGATGCTGACTACTGGAACGAATTACACAACAGCCTGACGCGTTACCTGGAAGAGCTCGAATTGGCTCGAGAGCGCGTGGGGCTTGTGCTTGAGACCGAAGACCGGCGATTGAGCCTGCGGATGAACCGCACCATGTACCGCTTCGGTATCATCACCGGGATTTTTTTGCCGATGAGTTTTCTCACCGGTTTGCTGGGCATAAATGTGGGCGGTATTCCGTTCTCCGCCAGCCCCTACGGATTCATGATTGCGTGCCTGATGATGGTGGCCGTCGCGTTGGGACAATGGTGGCTGTTTCGACGATTGCGTTGGGTTTGACCTGAATATGACCTGAACGTAGTAGGGGGTATATGTGACCCCGGGAATTTAACCCTCGTCTTTTAAATCACTTGCGAGAGGTCTTTATGCACGATCCGTTCGAACAGTCTTTGCGTGACATGCTTAATGCTTCGCCGTCCAACCGTGACGACGACGCTTGCCTGGGTCGCGTGTTGAAAACCGCCAACCGTCAGGTCGGTGCGGGAGATCTGTTCGGGCTGCTCGGTCGCTGGCTGCCGGCGCTGATGATGGCTTTGAACAACGGTTCGGCCCATGTATCGCCGGTTTCCCGTCGTAAACCTCTTGCTCGCACTGCTGATAAGGCTGATTGAATATGGAACTTGATCTCTGGACCCAGAGCCTGGTCACTGCGATGACTGCATTGTGGACCAAGGTGGCGAATTTCATTCCCAACCTGTTTGGTGCTCTGGTTTTGGTCTTGCTGGGCTTTGTCGTGGCCAAGCTGCTCGACACCCTGCTGTCCAAATTGCTTGCAAAACTGGGCCTGGACCGCTTGATGGCAGGCACGGGCCTGACCAAGCTGTTGGGTCGTGCCGGGCTGCAAGTACCGATCTCGACCCTCATCGGGAAGATCGTTTATTGGTTCGTTTTACTTATTTTTCTGGTTTCTGCTGCTCAATCCCTTGGACTTGAGCGAGTTTCAGCTACGCTCGACATGCTGGCGCTGTATTTGCCGAAAGTTTTCGGTGGCGCGCTGGTGCTGCTCGTAGGCGTTTTACTGGCACAACTGGCCAATGGGCTGGTGCGCGGAGCCGCTGAAGGCGTGGGGCTGGACTATGCTGCGGGCCTGGGGCGGATCGCTCAGGGGCTGGTGATCATCATCAGTATTTCCGTTGCGATCAGCCAGCTCGAGGTCAAAACTGACCTGCTCAACCATGTGATTGTGATTGTTTTGATTACCGTTGGTCTGGCCGTTGCGCTGGCCATGGGGCTGGGAAGCCGGGAAATTGCCGGTCAGATTCTTGCGGGAATCTATGTGCGTGAGCTGTATCAGGTGGGGCAACAGGTGCGTGTGGGCGAGGTCGAAGGGCAAATCGAGGAGATCGGCACAGTCAAGACGACCGTGCTGACCGATGACGGTGAGCTGGTATCGCTGTCCAATCGGATTCTTCTGGAGCAGCAGGTCAGTAGCCGCTAATCCGGCAAACCCTGCTAATGTACGCCGCCGCAAACCCGGGTAACCGGGCTGCAGCGGACATTGACCTGACTGCCGGCACGACTTGTTTTGAATAAAGCCCAAACGCTGTCCACGCGCTATGACCCCCGTGAGCTCTCTGATGAGGAGTTGGTCGCGCGCGCACACACGGAGCTGTTTCACGTAACACGCGCGTACGAAGAATTGATGCGCAGATATCAACGCACTCTGTTCAACGTTTGTTCAAGGTATTTAGGGAACGATAGAGATGCGGACGATGTCTGTCAGGAAGTGATGCTCAAGGTGCTGTATGGCCTGAAGAACTTCGAGGGCAAATCGAAGTTCAAGACATGGCTCTACAGCATCACGTACAACGAGTGCATCACGCAGTATCGTAAGGAGCGGCGAAAGCGTCGGTTGATGGACGCTTTGAGTCTGGACCCCCTTGAGGAAGCGTCTGAAGAAAAGGCGCCAGCACCCGAGGAAAAGGGCGGACTTGATCGCTGGTTGGTGCATGTGAATCCAATTGACCGCGAAATTTTGGTGCTACGATTTGTCGCAGAGCTGGAGTTTCAGGAAATTGCTGACATCATGCACATGGGTTTGAGTGCTACAAAAATGCGTTACAAGCGTGCTCTTGATAAATTACGTGAGAAATTTGCGGGCGAGACTGAAACTTAGTGCGTGGCAAATATCTCTTACGTGTAGGCAAGTTCTGTTAGACTTGTCGCCGAGTTGTCCCCCGGTTTGTGGGACTGCTTTACAATCACCAGATGGGGATTTAACGGATGAAACTGAAAAACACCTTGGGCTTTGCCATTGGTTCTCTTATTGCTGCCACTTCTTTCGGCGCTCTGGCACAAGGCCAAGGCGCAGTTGAAGGCCAGCTGTTCTACAAGAAGCAGTACAACGATAGCGTTAAGCACATCGAAGACGGCTTCAACCCTGGCGCAAGCATCGGTTACTTCTTGACCGACGACGTGTCGATCAACCTGAACTACGACACCACCAACCACACCCGTTCGAACGACGGTACTGGCAGCCAGAAGATCAAAGGTGACACTGGCAGCGTGACTGCTCAGTACCACTTCGGTCAGGCTGGTGTTGACTCCTTGCGTCCATACGTTGAAGGTGGTTTCGGTCACCAGAGCCGTACCAACGTTGAAGTTGACGGCCACAAAGGTCGCGACCAGTCCACTCTGGCTATCGCTGGCGCTGGTGTGAAGTACTACTTCACCAACAACCTGTTCGCACGTGCCGGTGTTGAGTCTGACTACAACCTGGACAACGGCAAGTGGGATTACTCCGCACTGGTTGGCCTGGGCGTAAACTTCGGCGGTAACGCTGGCGCAGTAGCTCCAGCTCCTACCCCAGCACCAGCTCCAGAGCCAACTCCAGAGCCAGAAGCTCCAGTTGCTCAGGTTGTTCGTGTTGAGCTGGACGTGAAGTTCGACTTCGACAAGGCGGTTGTTAAGCCTAACAGCTACGGCGACGTGAAAAACCTCGCTGACTTCATGAAACAGTACCCACAAACCACCACCGTTGTTGAAGGTCACACTGACTCCGTCGGTCCTGACGCTTACAACCAGAAGCTGTCCCAGCGTCGTGCTGACGCGGTCAAGCAAGTTCTGGTCAAAGACGGTATTGCTCCTAACCGTGTAAGCTCGGTTGGTTATGGCAAATCCCGCCCAGTTGCTGACAACGCAACTGAAGCTGGCCGTGCTATCAACCGTCGCGTAGAAGCCTCGGTAGAAGCTCAAGCTGCTCAGTAATTACTGAGTGGTAAAAAAAAGCCCGGCTTAGGCCGGGCTTTTTTTCGTCTGGCGTTTACTTCAAGCGCTGGCGGATACGGCCACGCATGCCGCCTGTGCCGCCGCGGCGACACTGCCGATGACCAGGATTGCCGGGCTCTTCAAGGCGAACGTCTGCGCATCCTTGTGCATCTGCCCCAACGTGCTACGGCATTCTCGCTGTTGAGGCAGCGATGCGTTTTCGATCATCGCCACCGGCATATCCTCTGCCATGGCGCCTTCCAGCAGCTGCTGACGGATCTCCTCCAGCTTCGCCACGCCCATGTACACCACCAACGTCGTCCCGCTTTCGGCCAGTGCACGCCAGTTCAGGCTGCTGTTGTCCTGGGTATGCGCCGTAATGAGCGTTACACCGCGACTGACCCCGCGCAACGTCAGCGGGATATCGCAGTTTGTCGCACCGGCCAGGCCCGCCGTGATCCCGTTGACCAACTCCACGGCCACGCCACGTTCGCGCAACCACATCGCTTCTTCGCCGCCACGCCCGAAAATGCACGGGTCACCACCTTTTAATCGCACCACGCATTTGCCTTGCCGGGCATAACGCAGCATCAGGCGATGGATAAAATCCTGTGGCGTCGAACGGCAGCCACCGCGTTTGCCTACGCTGATAATCCGCGCGTCAAGGCAGTGTTCCAGCACAGCCGGGTTGACCAGGTCATCAATCAACACCACGTCGGCCTCATGGAGCGCCCGCACCGCCTTCAGGGTCAGCAGTTCAGGATCACCGGGCCCTGCACCCACCAGCCAGACTTTTGCGCTCATGTTTTTTCCTCACACACTGATTGCGATTGGCCGCGGGTTGCTGGCCAAAAGACGTTTGATTTCCGGTACGCACGAGCCGCATTGCGTGCCGCAGCCCAGCGCCTGTTTGAGCCCGTTAAGGTCCAGGCCGCGAGTGATGCCTGCGCACACGGAGTTTTCGCTGACGTTCTTGCAGTTGCACACAATCTTGCCGCTGGCTGCCGCACCGCCCGGTGGCGCGCTGAGCGGTGCCAGCAGCCAGCGTCGCAATTGATCGTCAGTGCGGCCTTCCAGCCAAAGGCTTTGCAGCCAATGCCGAGCCAGGGTTTCGCCGGCCAGGCGCAACGCGGTAATCCGGCCTTGTTCGATTTTTACGCGTTTACCGATCGAGCGGCGCGGGTCGTCATACGCCATCACAGGACCGTCGTTGAGCCCCAGCAAGGCGTCGATACGCGTCAGCAGTTGCAGGTCGGGCGCCTCGGTATGTGCCGCGCGCACCACCAGTGCCGGCCGTTCGCGCCCGGCCAGGCTCAGGCTCACGTAGGTAAAGCCCTCGCACAGTGGGCGCAGTGCCTCGACGTGTTGCTGCACATCGCCTTCGATCAACGCAAACAGCTGCCACGGCAGCTGCACAGCCTCCAGTCGCACACCGCTGTGTTTGAGTTCCGGCTGTTTCGACAAAGGGTCGAAGGCTGGCTGGGTCAACGTATTTACGCCCCCCTTGAGAAAACGGTCACCCCAATGCATTGGCAGGAACGCTTGCCCGGGGCGCACGCTGTCATCACTGTTGATGGCAACAATCACGCTGCCGCGACGGCTCTTGAGGTTGACCAGGTCACCGTCCTTGAAGCGATGGCGGCGCAACTCATCCGGGTGCAGGCTCAGCAGTGCTTCGTTCACATGCCCAAACAACTGGGCTGCAGTACCTGTGCGACTCATGCCGTGCCATTGATCACGCAGACGGCCGGTGATCAGCGTCAGCGGGAAGCGTGCGTCGCGCTGCTCTTTGGCGGCGCGGTAGGGGTCGGCAACAAAGTGCGCGCGGCCGCTCTCGGTGGGGAACACGCCGTCGGTGTACAGGCGCGCAGTTCCAGATTGCGCGCCTGTGGGAAATGGCCATTGCTGCGGACCTATCTGATCGAGCAGGGTATGGCTGATGCCCGTCAGGTCAAGGTCGCGGTTGCGGGTCAGCAGTTTGTACTCATCAAAGATCTGCGAGGGGTGTTCAAAGGCGAAAAGACCCGGTTTTCCGGGACAAAGACGTCGCTCCAGGCGCTGGGCAAAATCCACAGTGATTGCCCAATCCGGACGCGCCTCCCCTGGTGGGGCGATTGCCCGTCGCACGTGGGAAATGCGCCGTTCAGAGTTGGTCACCGTGCCTTCTTTCTCGCCCCAACTGGCCGCTGGCAACAGCAGGTCAGCGAAACGGGCTGTCTCGGTTGTACGAAAAGCCTCCTGTAGCACCACGAAAGGGCACGTCTCCAAGGCCATGCGCACGGTGTTCTGGTCGGGCAAGGATTGGGCCGGGTTGGTGCAGGCGATCCACAAGGCCTTGATCTTGCCGGCCTGTACCTGTTCAAACAGTTCGATGGCTGTCAGCCCGGTGCTGGCTGGCAGTTGTTCAACACCCCAATACGCGGCCACTTCGGCCCGATGGTCCGGGTTGGCCGCCTCGCGATGGCCGGGCAGCAAATTCGACAAACTGCCGGTCTCGCGCCCACCCATCGCATTCGGCTGGCCCGTCAGGGAAAACGGCCCGCATCCTGCTCGGCCAAGCGTGCCGGTGGCCAGGTGCAAATTGATCAGTGCGCTGTTCTTGGCGCTGCCGGCGGTGGATTGGTTGAGCCCCATGCACCACAGCGACAGAAAACTGCTGGAGGTGCCGACCCATTCGGCGCACAGGCGCAGCTGTTCGACGCTGATTCCGCACAGCTGCGTGACCATTTGCGGCGTGTAGTCATGCACCAGCCGTTTCAGCTCGGCCAGCCCATCGGTATGCGCCTGGATGAAGTCTCGGTCGATCCAGTCTTCCCACAGCAACAGATGCAAAATCCCGTGGAATAACGCCACGTCCGTCCCAGGCAGGATGGCCAGGTGCAGGTCAGCCAAATCGCAGGTGTCCGTGCGGCGTGGGTCGATCACCAGCACTTTCATCTGCGGGCGCCGCGTTTTGGCTTCCTCAAGGCGTCGGAACAATACCGGGTGGGCGTAGGCCATGTTGCTGCCGACGATCATTACGCAGTCGCTGCACTCCAGGTCTTCATAACTGCACGGCGGCGCATCGGCGCCCAGGCTGCGCTTGTAGCCCACCACTGCCGAGGACATGCACAGCCGCGAGTTGCTGTCGATGTTGTTGGTGCCGACCAGCGCGCGCGCGAGCTTGTTGAAGCTGTAGTAGTCCTCGGTCAGCAATTGCCCGGAAATGTAGAATGCCACGCTGTCCGGCCCGTGTTCGCTGATGGTCTCGGCGAACACGTTGGCCGCGTGCTCCAGTGCGGTTTCCCAGTCGGTGCGTGCTCGCGCCAAGCCTTTGCCCAGACGCAGCTCCGGGTACAACGCGCGGGCCGCCAGGTCGCCGGTCAGGTGCAGACTTGAGCCTTTGCTGCACAACTTGCCGAAGTTCGCCGGGTGGTTCGGGTCGCCTTGTACACCGAGGATCTGCGCGCCGTCGTGCTCGATCAGCACGCCGCAACCCACCCCGCAATAACAGCAGGTGGACGCGGTGACCTGGCGGTTCATCAACCCGCGTCCCGCAGGGCCAACATGACCCGGCCGTTTTCCACGCGGGCGGGGTGATGGTGCGCGCAGCCGATGTCCGGTGCCTGGGCTTCGCCGGATGCCAGATCAATCTGCCAGTTGTGCAGCGGGCAGGCCACGCGCTTGCCGTAGATCAGGCCTTGGGATAACGGACCGCCCTTGTGCGGGCAGCGGTCATCGAGGGCGAACACTTCGTCATCACTGGTGCGAAAAATCGCGATATCACCTTTGGGCCCATTGATGATGCGCGAGCCCAGGGCGTTGATTTCATCGAGTGCGCAGATATCCAGCCAGTTCATACCGACACCTCCAGCTGTTTGACGGGGATGACCTCGAATTCCTTTTTCAGCAGCGGCTGTTCCAGGCGTTCTTTCCAAGGGTCTTGTTCGAACGACAGCGAAAACTGCAGACGCTCGTTGAGGGATTGGCGGCGAGCCGGGTCTTCCAGTACGGCCTTCTTGATGTGCTCCATGCCCACGCGTTGCAGGTAGTGCACGGTGCGCTCGAGGTAGAAGGCTTCTTCGCGGTAAAGCTGTAGGAAGGCGCCGTTGTATTCACGGACTTCTTCGGCGGTTTTCAGCTTGACGAAGAACTCCGCGACTTCGGTTTTGATCCCGCCGTTGCCGCCGATGTACATCTCCCAGCCGGAGTCCACGCCGATGATGCCCACGTCCTTGATGCCGGCTTCCGAGCAATTGCGTGGGCAACCGGACACCGCCAACTTGACCTTGTGCGGCGACCACATATTGAACAGGTCATGCTCCAGCTCAATGCCCAGCTGCGTCGAATTCTGTGTGCCAAAACGGCAGAACTCACTGCCGACGCAGGTCTTCACGGTGCGGATGGATTTGCCATAGGCGTGACCGGAAGGCATGTCGAGGTCCTTCCAAACCCCTGGCAGGTCCTGTTTCTTGATACCCAGCAGGTCGATGCGTTGACCGCCGGTGACCTTGACCATCGGCACGTTGTACTTGTCGGCCACGTCGGCAATACGCCGCAGCTCTGACGGATTGGTCACACCGCCCCACATCCTCGGTACTACGGAGTAGGTGCCGTCTTTCTGAATATTGGCGTGGGCACGTTCGTTGATCAGGCGCGATTGCGGATCATCCCTGGCTTCGCCCGGCCAGGTGGAAATCAGGTAGTAGTTGAGGGCCGGGCGGCAGGTGGCGCAGCCGTTGGGCGTGCGCCAGTTCAAGTAGCTCATGGTGCCGGTGATGGTCAGCAAGTGCTGATCGCGGATGGCCTGGCGGATTTGCCCGTGGTTGAGGTCGCTGCAACCGCAGATCGCTTTTTCGCTCTTCGGTTTGACGTCCGCGGCACCGCCAACGGTATTGATCAGGATCTGTTCCACCAGCCCGGCGCAGGAGCCACAGGAGCTGGCGGCCTTGGTGTGCTTCTTGACCTCGTCAACGCTGAACAGCCCGTGTGCCTGGATGGCCTTGACGATGGTGCCCTTGCATACGCCGTTGCAACCGCAGACTTCGGCGTTGTCGGCCATGCTCATGGCCTTGTCCTGGCCTTGATGGCCGACATCGCCTAATGCGTTTTCGCCGAACATCAGGTGGTCGCGGATCTCGCCTATCGCATGGTTCTCACGGATCTGACGGAAATACCAACCGCCGTCAGCGGTATCGCCGTACAGGCAGGCACCGACCAGGATGTCGTCCTTGATCACCAGTTTTTTGTACACGCCGCCAATTGGGTCGCTGAGGGTGATGGTTTCGGTGCCTTCGCCGCCCATAAAGTCGCCGGCGGAGAACAGGTCGATACCGGTGACCTTCAATTTGGTTGAGGTGACCGAGCCCTTGTAGGTGGCAAAGCCCAGCTGCGCCAGGTGATTGGCGCAGACTTTGGCTTGCTCGAACAGTGGCGCAACCAGGCCATAGGCGATGCCACGATGGCTGGCGCATTCGCCGATGGCATAAATGCGTGGGTCGTAGGTCTGCAAGGTGTCGTTGACCAGAATCCCGCGGTTGCACGGGATGCCGGATTTTTCTGCGAGTTCGGTGTTGGGGCGAATGCCGGCAGCCATCACCACCAGGTCAGCGGGGATGACGTCGCCATTCTTGAATTGCACCGAGCCGACACGGCCGTTGCCGGCGTCGTGCAGTGCCTGGGTCTGTTCACGCAGACGGAACACCAGGCCACGGCTTTCCAGTTCGGTTTGCAGCAATTGGCCGCTGGTCTTGTCCAGTTGCCGCTCCAACAGCCATTCGCCGATATGCACCACGGTCACGTGCATGCCGCGCAGCATCAGGCCGTTGGCGGCCTCCAGGCCGAGCAGGCCACCGCCGATCACAACAGCATGCGTGTGGGTCTTGGCGGTGTCGATCATGGCCTGAGTGTCGGCGATGTCGCGGTAGCCGATCACGCCCTGCAAGGTGTTACCGGGGATCGGCAGGATAAACGGCGTCGAACCGGTGGCGATCAGCAGGCGATCGTATTCGGCTGTGGTGCCGTCTTCGGCGATGACCAGGCGTTTGACACGGTCGATCTGCACCACTTTGCGGTTGAGCAACAGCTTGATGTGGTTATCCAGGTACCAGTCGAGATCGTTGAGCACGATCTCTTCGAACGTTTGCTCGCCGGCCAGCACCGGCGACAGCAGAATGCGGTTGTAGTTGGTGTGGGGCTCGGCGCCGAACACGGTGATGTCGTACAGGTCGCTGCTCAGTTTGAGCAATTCTTCAAGGGTGCGAACCCCGGCCATGCCGTTGCCGATCATCACCAATTTGATTTTTTTCATGTCGTTCTCCGCAATGGCTCGACCAATTACGCGCAAACAAAAAAAGGCGTCCCCGCTAGTGATCTAGCGAGGACGCCTTTGTCCTGGTCCCGTTCTCTCGGGAAGCTCGCCCTTCGACGTTGAAGGGGCGGCTGTATGTGTGTTGTTGGGGAAGCTAATGCAGTGGCTGTGCCAAGTTGGCCAGCCTGCGGGTTTATTGGGGCTTTGAGTCAACGCCGCCTGGGGATTTGCCCTCTAGTGGTGCAACAGCCAGTACAGCAGCACCAGATTGACCAGCAGCGACACGGCGGCCAGGCTTTGCCAGACCTTGAGCGGTTCGCGCTCCAGCAAGGGCCGTGGTCGCACGCTCAATTCACGGCGGTCGGCCTGCTCCAGCACCAGCAGCCATTCTTCGGCGGTTTCATAACGTTGCGCGGGTGAGGCCGCCACGGCGCGTTCCAGATTCAGTGGCAACCCGTCAGGCAGGTCGGGACGGTAGCGGCTGGCGCTCACGGGCTGGGCGAAACGCGGCCGTTGGAAAGCTTCGATTTCGCCGTAGGGATAATGCCCGGTCAGCAGGTAATACAAGGTAACGCCAACACTGTATAAATCCTGCTGCGGCGTAGGCCGCTCGCCGCTGAACGCTTCGGGTGCGATAAAACTTGGCGTGCCGGGCAGCAAATGAGCGCGGTCTTCGGAGAGCCCCGGGCAATAGGCCAGGCCGAAATCCAGCACGCGCAGTTCGCCATCGTCACCCAGCAGCAGGTTTTCCGGCTTGATATCGCGGTGCAGGATTTGTCGCCGATGCAGCAGGCCCATCGCCCGCAGCAGCCGCTCGGCGATGAACTGCCACTGCGCCAGGGGCAATGGGCCCTGTTGTCGGAACAGTTCAGCAAGGGTTTGCCCCGGGTATTCGCGCATCACGTAGTACAGGTGCTGGCGCCCACTGGCCGCGTGAACTTCAGGAAACGCGCGCCCGGCAACCCGCCGCAAAAACCACTCTTCAGATAGCAGCGCTTGGCCGGCATCGCTGTCATCGTCGCGGTTGAGCGGCAAGGTTTTCAGCAGCCAGGGTTGCTGCTGGGCATCACGTACCCGGTACAGCAACGACTGTCGACTCTGCGCCAGTAGGCTTTCAACCTGCCAGCCTTCAAAGCGTTGCCCAGGTTTGAGCGGCGGTGGCAGCGGCCATTGCTGCAACTGCACCAGCGCATCGCCAAGGGTGGCGGCGCCGAGCTGGTCGATGCGCACCAGCAGGGCGCTGGCATTGTCCTGACTGGCGGCCAGGTGCGCGGCGTTGACCAGCGTGTTGACCGCCACATCGAGGTCAGTTTGCTCGCGCAGGATCGCACTGATGCTGTGCTCACCCAAGGCGGCCCACACACCATCGCTGAGCAATAAAAAACATTCGCCTGCGCGCAGTTCACCGTCGAGAAAATCCAGCACCAGGTGCTGGTCCAGACCGAGCGCGCGCTTGAGCACGTGCTGCATGCCCGGCTGTTCCCACACATGGTCTTCGCTGATGCGCTGCAACTCGCCTTCCAGCCAGCGATACACCCGGCAATCGCCGACGTGCGCGAGGGTGAAACGTTGGCCGCGAAACACCAGTGCACTCAAGGTGGTCAGCAGCGGCTGGCCGCCGCCGTTGGCCTGCAACCAGCGATTCTGCGCCAGCAACAGACGCTCGAGCGCCTGGGCCACGCCCCAGGTTTGCGGCGTGGCGTAGTAGTCCAGCGCCAGCGCCTGCAAGGTCGAGCGCGCCGCCAGGCCGCCATCGGCGCATTGGCTGACGCCATCGGCGATGGCGCACAGGTAACCTTTACTCGCCGCCAGCTCCGCCACGGGGGTGACGACGCGCAGGGCGTCCTGGTTTTCGGCGCGAGGGCCAATGGCGCTGGCCTGCGCGACACTCAGTTGCAAGCCCATCAGACGCGTGCGGCGGTCACGGCAGCCGAACCCCAGGTGGTTCTCCAGCGACGTTTGACCCCGTGCAGGCCGAACCAGGCCAGCACGCCGAGGCTGGCGAACAGCCACAGGGCCATTTGATAACTGCCGGTGCTTTGCTTGATCGCGCCCATGCCTGCCGCGAGGGCAAAGCCGCCGATCCCGCCGGCCATGCCGATCAGGCCGGTCATCACGCCGATCTCGCGGCGAAAACGCTGGGGCACCAGTTGAAACACTGCACCATTACCTGCGCCGAGGCCGAGCATGGTGCAGACGAAAAGTGCCAACGCAGCGTAAGAACTTGGCAGGTTGAAACCCACCGCTGCGATGCAGATCGCCGCCACGCTGTACATGCCGAGCAGGGTGCGAATCCCGCCGAAACGGTCCGCCAGGGCGCCACCCAACGGGCGCATCAGGCTGCCGCCAAACACACAGGCCGCGGTGTAGTAGCCCGCGGTCACCGGGCTCAAGCCGTATTGGTCGTTAAAGTAGCCGGGCAGGGCGCTGGCCAGGCCGATAAAGCCGCCGAACGTCACGCTGTAAAAGAACATGAACCACCAGCTGTCGCGGTCGCCCAGGGCTTTAAAGTAGTCGGCCATGGATTTGGCCTTCGGGCGTTCCGGGGCATTGCGCGCAAGCCAGGCGAAGACAACCAACGTGATGACCAATGGAATCAGCGCGAAGCCGAACACATTGCTCCAGCCAAACGCGGCGGCGAGTACCGGTGCCAGCAATGCAGCAAACACGGTGCCGGAGTTGCCAGCACCGGCGATGCCCATGGCCTTGCCCTGGTGTTCAGCGGGATACCACTGAGAGGCCAGCGGCAGGGCGACCGCAAACGAGGCGCCCGCCATGCCCAGGAACATGCCCAGCAACAGGGCCTGCTCGTAACTGTGAATGCCCAGTTGCCAGGCGCCGAACAGTGCGGCAATCACAATGACCTGGCCGATCAGCCCGGCGGTTTTAGGCGACAGTTTGTCGGCCAGCATGCCCATCAGAAAACGCAGCACCGCGCCGGCCAGGATCGGCGTGGCCACTACCAGTCCGCGCTGTTGAGTGGTCAAGTGCAGGTCGGCGGCGATCTGCACCGCCAGCGGTCCCAACAGGTACCAGACCATGAAGCTCAGGTCGAAATACAGGAACGCGGCAAACAGTGTCGGGGTGTGCCCGGATTTCCAGAAGCTTGATTTCATCACGCACCTCAACGGTTGGGGTCTTGTAAGAAGGCCAAGTGATGGGGCCGCCGGCTAAAGGCCACCCCACCGGCCCCAGGCTCTGGGGCCAAAACGAAAAAACGCCGCCACCGGGCTCGCGAGGGCAAACCGGATGTGCGACGTCTTTGTCGTGGAAGGGGCAACCGCCGTTGGTTACCTGTGGTGAATGCTTAGCAAGAGCTGCGCCAGATCAGCCGAGCAACTCGCTCATGGCGATAATCTGCTCCGCCACCTGGATCAGTTTCTGTTGGCGGCTCATGGCTTGGCGGCGCATCAGGGTGTAGGCCTCTTCTTCGTTGCAGTGCTTCATTTTCATCAGCATGCCTTTGGCCAGCTCGATGCGTTTACGCTCGGCCAGTTGCTGGTCGCGCGCCTGGAGCTGGGCGCGCAAGGCCTGATCGCTTTCAAAACGGGCCATGGCCACGTCCAGGATCGGCTGCAGGCGCTGGGCCTGAATGCCTTCGACGATATAAGCGCTGACCCCGGATTTGATGGCCTGGCGCATCACGTTCGGGTCGTGCTCGTCGGTAAACATCACGATCGGCCGGGGCTGATCGCGGCTGACCAGTACCACCTGCTCCATTACATCTCGGCCAGGTGACTCGGTATCGATCAGGATCACGTCCGGGCGCACCGTTTCGACGCGCGCGGGCAGGTCGATGGTCAGGCCGGACTCATCGATCACCTCGAACCCGGCTTCGATCAATGCGGCCTTGAGGCGCCCGACCTTGCGCGGCGTATCGTTGATCAACAGGATGCGTAACATAAAGGTCGTCCTGTCAGCGCTGCGCCTGGTGGCTGGAGTGGTCTGCCATGGCGTGCAGTCGAAAGCTGCGCGCGTAGGCGGCGGGGTCGGAGCCGTCCCAGATTTTGCCGTCGATCAGTTGGCTGCTGCGCATGTCCGCTGCGTTTGCATTGACGCCGACGGCGGCAGCGGCCTGACGGTATAAAGCCAGTTGCTGCACGTGGCGGGCCACGCCCAGGTAGTCCGGATCTTCGCGCAGCAAGCCCCAGCGCCGAAACTGGGTCATGAACCACATGCCGTCGCAAAGGTACGGCAGGTTCACCTCGCCATCGCCGAAAAACCGCAGGGCATGTGGGTCTTGCCACTGGTGGCCGAGGCCGTCGTCATAAGCACCCAGCAGGCGTGGCTCGATGCAGTCGAGCGGCGCATCGAGGTAGTCGCGAGCACTGAGTAATTGTGCGGTGGAGCGGCGGTTTTCCTGGCTTTGCTCGATAAAGCGGCTTGCCTCGAGAATCGCCATCACCAGGATGCGCGCAGTGTTCGGATATTGATCGACAAACGCCTGGGTGCAACCTAGAACCTTTTCCGGATGATTCGGCCAGATGGCCTGGGTGGTCGCCAGGGTGAACCCCTGGTTTTGCTTGACCGCGCTGGCACACCAGGGCTCGCCGACACAGAACCCGTCGATGCGCCCGGCTTGCAGGTGCGCGACCATCTGCGGCGGCGGTACCACCACGCTGTCGACGTCGTGCAACGGATGAATGCCTTGGCTCGCCAGCCAGTAATACAGCCACATGGCGTGAGTGCCTGTGGGAAATGTCTGTGCAAAGGTCAGTTTTGTGCGGCTTTGGTGCACGTGGCGGTCCAGTGCCTCAGGAGTGATCACGCCTTGCTGTTGCAGGCCGTGGGACAGGTTGATGCTCTGCCCGTTCTGGTTGAGCCCCATCAGAACGGCCATGTCGGTCGGCGCTACGCCACCGATGCCCAGGTGCACGGCATAGATCAGCCCATAGAGGCTATGGGCGGCATCCAGTTCGCCGCTGACCAGTTTGTCGCGCAGGTTGGCCCAGGACGATTGGCGCTTGAGGTTCAGCGTCAGGCCGTAGGGTTGCGCGAAACCCTGGGTGGCGGCGACCACCAGCGAGGCGCAATCGGTCAGCGCCATGAAGCCCAGGTCGAGGCTGCTCTTTTCCGGGGCGTCACTGCCGTTTACCCAGGCCAGCGAATGGTTCACCGGGTTGTTGCCGACCGAATCGTTCATCAACACTCACCTTTGCTCAAAAAAAAGCGTCGTAACCCTTGAGGGTTGCGCGGGTGGCAGCGCAAGCCATTGCAGGGAAACGACGCCATTGTCCGTAAGCCTGCTCCGACGTTGGTGCAGGCTTTGATACAGAGCCCGTAGCAAGGCACATGCCACGGAGATCCAGGCGCAGTCCGCCGTCAGCTTTCCATCAAGATTGAAACTCAGCCGCCTTCCAGTATGGCCGCCTCTTTGCGCCAGGCGGCGAGGAACATCCACGGTGTCTATCAATTCCCCAACCATCAGCCGTTACCGCAGGTTATGCCGTTGGCTGGTGTGCGGTGCATTGCTGTTGGCAAACGCGTGCGCCCTGGGGGATAGCTATCAGGCGCGGGATGAAAGCCTGCATACCTTTTTTACCGCGCTGTCGGTGCCCTTGGGCTTGCCTGTCGTTGTCAGCCGCGAGGTGGCGCGTAAAACCATCACCGGCCAATTCGACCTGGGGGCGGCGCAGCACACGCTGGAAACTGTCGCCGAGCAGCAAGGCCTGATCTGGTATAGCGACGGGCAGGTGCTGTACCTGTACGACGCCGGTGAAGCAAAAAGCTCGGCAGTAGCGCTGCGGCATATCTCGGTCGACAGGTTGCGCGGGTTCATGCGCCGTTCCGGGCTCGATGAATCGCGTTTTCCCCTGAGGGAAAGCGGCGGGCGAATGTTCTATGTGTCCGGGCCACCTAACTATGTCGACCAGGTATTGCACCTGACTCAACTGATGGACAAGCAGCGCACTGAGGTACGCGTCGGCGCACAAACCTTCGGCGTGGTGCAGGTGTTCAACACCCACGTGGCGGATCGCACGTATTCGATGGGCGACGACCAGGTCAACGTTCCGGGTATGGCCTCAATGATCGAAGCCGTGCTGGCCAGCGAGCAAAAGAACGACACGCAACGCCCCCCGGGTTTACTGGCCGACAAGAGCCTGGTGGTGATGGCCTATCCGGATTCAAACAGCCTGTTGATCAAGGGCAAACCTGCCCAGGTGAAGGTGCTCGAGGAACTGGTGGCGGAGCTCGACAAGCCCAAGCGGCCGATTGAGGTGTCGCTGTGGCAAGTGGATGTGGAGCGCAGTGAATTCGCCAAGATGGGCGCAGCCTGGGCTCAGGAAACCGATACCGGGGCTTTCGTGACGCGCGTACTGGAACCTTTGGAAGACAACCGCTTGATGGCACAGCTCGGTGTGCTGGAGCGCCGGCGCAAGGCCAGGGTCGTCGCCTTTCCCATCATCCTTACCCAGGAAAACGTGCCTGCGGTTTTCCAGGATAACCATACGTTTTACCTGCCACGGCCTGGCGACGATAAGGGTGATTGGCAGCCCGTGCGTTATGGCGTTGAAGCCAGTGTGCTCCCGCGCTTTGCCGGAGCGCATCAGATCGAGATGCTGGTGAACCTCGAGGATGGCCGTCAGATGGACAGCCAATTCAAGCCAGGCTCGGCAGGGGCGGTGGGGCGAATGGCCGTCAGCTCTGTGGTGCGTGTACCTCAAGGCAGACGCTTGTGGCTGGGTGGTTTCCACCGTGAGGGCGAGGCGCCCCGCCATGGTCGACGCGCGCAGGTACGGCTCTTTGTGATCCAGGCGCGGGCGGTCGGCAGTGAGCCGCGGATGTTGGCCGGCGCTGTCGGCCCGCCGCCGCTGACCCCTAGCCAATATGAGCGCGTACAGCGTGCGTTTGTGCGCGAAAGCCGTGAAGTCCTTGAGTGACATAACCCGTTGGTCAGAGCCCTGAAACGCTTGTGGGCGGCGACTGCGAAAAGTCCTACGTGGCGCCCGCCGAAAGCCTCGATTACATGGGCTTTTTCCTAACGTTGTTCGCGGCTCAGGTTTTTATAGTCGTGATGTTGGCGTATCGGCCGTTTCTGGAAACAAGGAATTCAATGTCAGTAGTCGGGTGCAGAGGTGTGCATGACCCTCGTGAATGATGGGCTGACGGCTGCCTGGGTGTTTGCCGGGTGGACCTTGCAGGGCGATGGCCGATTGATCGGCGAAGGCGCGGATATTCAGTTGCCGCCCAAGGAGTGGCACGTGCTGCGGCTGCTGTTGGCGTCTGACGGAGCATTGATGACCAAGGATCGTCTGCTTGAGTTGGTCTGGCCCCGAGGGGAGGTGGCAGAGGAATCGCTGACGCGCTGTATCTACGCATTGCGCAAGCAGCTTAAGAAGGACAAGGGCTTTATCAAAACAATTTACGGCAGGGGGTATCGCTTTACCTGTGCCGTGAAAGCCGAGCAGCGCGCAATTCTCCAGACGGGGCCAGGGCGCGTGCAACGCATCTGCTCGGCTTGTGGGCAGGTGACACATGATTAGTCGATTGGGCAAAGCGTTGGTGTTTAGCCTGTTGATGGGCAGCCATCAGGCCTGGGCCGATTGCTGGGAAGAGGTGGCTAGCCGCTATGACCTCGAACCTGAGCTTTTACAGGCCATCGCCGCCGTGGAATCGGGTTACCGTGCGCACGCCGTGAACGCGCTCAACAGCGATGGCTCTCGGGATATTGGCCTGATGCAGATCAACAGCATGCACTTGCCTCGCCTGGCCAAGCAGGGCATTACCGAAGAGAGGTTGTTGAGTGAGCCCTGTTTGTCGGTCGAGGTGGGCGCTTCGATTCTTGCCGGGTTTGTCCAGCGTTTCGGTTACAACTGGACAGCCGTGGGCTCCTACAACGCCGGCGCAGCACCTGAGCGTGAAGCGTTGCGTTTGCGTTACGCAGAAAAAATATGGGCGCGGTATGAGGCGTTGGTGGCACAACGTCATTGACGATTGGACGGCGCACCTCGCACCTGGCGCGCCACCCCGGCTATAATCGGCGCCACCTTTCGCCGCCATCCGAGTCTAGCCCGCCCATGTATACCCTGGCCCGCCAGCTGTTGTTCAAACTCTCTCCGGAAACCTCCCACGATCTGTCCCTGGACCTGATCGGTGCCGGTGGTCGTCTGGGGCTCAATGGCCTGGTATGCAAGGCACCGGCAAAAATGCCGGTATCGGTGATGGGACTCGACTTCCCCAACCCGGTCGGGCTGGCTGCCGGCCTCGACAAGAACGGCGCGGCCATCGACGGGTTTGCGCAACTGGGTTTCGGTTTTGTCGAAATTGGCACCGTGACGCCACGCCCGCAACCGGGCAACCCAAAACCCCGGATCTTCCGCCTGCCGGAAGCCGAGGCGATCATCAATCGCATGGGCTTTAACAACCTGGGCGTCGATCATCTGCTGTCACGGGTTCAAGCCGCGAAATACAAGGGCATCCTCGGCATCAATATCGGCAAGAACTTCGACACGCCCGTAGAGCGCGCCGTCGATGATTACCTGATTTGCCTGGACAAGGTCTACGCCCACGCCAGCTACGTCACCGTCAACGTCAGCTCGCCGAATACGCCGGGTCTGCGTAGCCTGCAGTTCGGTGATTCGCTCAAGCAACTGCTCGAAGCCTTGCGTCAGCGCCAGGAAGACCTGGCCGTACGTCATGGCAAACGTGTGCCGTTGGCCATCAAGATTGCGCCGGACATGAGCGATGAAGAAACCGTGCTGGTCGCTCAGGCGCTGGTGGATTCGGGCATGGATGCGGTGATCGCCACCAACACCACCCTCAGCCGTGTGGGTGTCGAAGGGCTGGCGCATGGTGATGAAGCGGGTGGGCTGTCGGGCGCACCAGTGCGCGACAAAAGCACTCACATCGTCAAGGTGCTGGCGGCTGAGTTGGCCGGGCGCTTGCCGATCATCGCCGTGGGCGGCATCACCGAAGGCAAGCACGCGGCCGAGAAAATCGCCGCCGGTGCAAGCCTGGTGCAGTTGTATTCCGGTTTTATCTATAAGGGGCCTTCGCTGATTCGCGAGTCGGTGGATGCGATTGCGGCTTTGCCAAAAAGGTAGGCCCGGCTTGTTGGCGATGGCAGGCCAAAAGTACACCTGTGAGTGTGTAGGCCATGTCGCCGTCGGAGCAATAAAAAGGGCTCCCTAAAGGAGCCCCTGGGCCGAAGCCCGCCGCCCTGATGGGGCGTGCGTGGTTAAGTCGTTACATATTCAAGGTGGTGTGTCGGATTAAGTGCCCTGTGTTAGCCGACGGCGTGAAGTTCGTTGAGTCTGTGGATTCCCGCAGTGCCAGTCATACCGTCCCAGTTGTCGCCGCGTCCTTCTCGCCAGCCATTGATCCAGGCTTGGCGTACCGACGGTAGAGTAAATGGGCAAAGCTCACGGGATTTGCCATGAACGCCATATTGATATCCGCGTAAAAATGCTCTTTCCAACGGATCACGCTTAAGTCTTCTCATAGGGTGTTTCCCTCACTTGTTGACTGTCTTGATATCCTTCGGCCTCGTCTGAGGCCGGGCAGAGTTTTTCTGCCGTTGGTGGGCTCGCTGCCGGCGTGGCGAGCCAACGTGTCGGCGTCGTTACGGCGCCAACCTGTGTTGAGTTCTAACCAATAGGTCACATGGATTCAATGATCGTTTTGTCATAAGCACGTAACGATAACGATGCTATAGCCATAAGCTGGGATGGCTTTTCGCCCCTTTTATTGGGCAAAGCCAGCTATGATGTGCCCTGCATAGAGGATGGGTTTAATCCTTTAGTGAGAATGTCCGCCCGTTGCAGTCGTTTATTATTCGACGAAGGGTCGGAATATTTCTTTTTGTTGCAATCAATTATTTCTCTGCCCCGGAAATTCTGGCCCAAAGGCCCGGCAGCCGGGGTGGGACGGCACATTCGTGCCACGCGAGCACTCTTCGAGAAAAGTGCTTGATTAAAAACCGAGCCGGCGATGCGTCGCCTGTTCATTTATTGCTGAAAAGCCTGGAATGCCCCATGTCGGACCGTTTTGAACTCTTCCTCACTTGCCCCAAGGGCCTCGAAGGCCTGCTGATCGAGGAAGCCGTCGGGCTTGGCCTTGAGGACGCACGCGAGCACACCTCGGCCGTGCGCGGCATGGCCGACATGGAAACCGCCTACCGCTTGTGCCTCTGGTCGCGCCTGGCCAACCGCGTGTTGCTGGTGCTCAAGCGCTTCCCGATGAAGGACGCTGAAGACCTTTACCATGGCGTGCTGGACATCGAATGGGCCGACCACATGGTCCCGGATGGCACCCTGGCGGTGGAATTCAGCGGCCACGGTTCGGGCATCGACAACACTCACTTCGGCGCGCTGAAGGTCAAGGATGCGATTGTCGACAAACTGCGCACCCCGACCGGCGAACGCCCCTCCATCGACAAGATCAACCCGGACCTGCGTATTCATCTGCGTCTGGACCGCGGCGAAGCGATCCTTTCGCTCGACCTGTCGGGCCACAGCCTGCACCAGCGCGGTTACCGCCTGCAGCAGGGCGCGGCACCGTTGAAGGAAAACCTGGCGGCGGCGATTTTGATTCGCGCCGGCTGGCCGCGCATTGCGGCCGAAGGCGGCGCGCTGACGGACCCGATGTGTGGCGTGGGTACCTTCCTGGTCGAAGGCGCGATGATCGCCGCCGACATGGCCCCCAACCTCAATCGCGAACTGTGGGGCTTCACCACGTGGCTCGGCCACGTTCCGGCGCTGTGGAAGAAGCTGCACACCGAAGCGACCGAGCGGGCTGCCATCGGCATGAACAAGCCGCCGTTGTGGGTGCGAGGCTATGAAGCCGACCCACGCTTGATTCAACCTGCGCGCAATAACATCGAGCGCGCCGGCTTGAGCCACTGGATCAAGGTGTACCAGGGCGAAGTCGGCACTTTCGAGCCGCGCCCGGACCAGAACCAGAAAGGCCTGGTGATCTGCAACCCGCCGTACGGCGAGCGTTTGGGTGACGAAGCCAGTCTGTTGTATCTCTACCAGAACCTCGGCGAGCGTCTGCGTCAGGCCTGCATGGGTTGGGAAGCGGCGGTGTTCACCGGCGCGCCGGACCTGGGCAAGCGCATGGGCATCCGCAGCCACAAACAGTATTCGTTCTGGAACGGCGCCTTGCCGTGCAAACTGCTGCTGATCAAGGTCAACCCGGACCAGTTCGTCACTGGCGAGCGCCGCACCCCGGAGCAGCGTCAGGCCGAACGTGAGCAAGCTGCTTACGATCAGGCCCCGACCGAGCCGGTCGAACGCCAGTACAACAAGAACGGTAACCCGATCAAGCCAGCCCCGGCCCCGGTAGTTGAGCAGGCGCGCCTGAGCGAAGGCGGGCAAATGTTCGCCAACCGCCTGCAGAAAAACCTCAAGCAGCTGGGCAAGTGGGCCAAGCGCGAAGGCGTGGATTGCTACCGTGTGTACGACGCCGATATGCCGGAATACTCCATGGCCATCGACCTCTACCACGACTGGGTGCACGTGCAGGAATACGCCGCGCCGAAATCCATCGACCCGGAAAAAGCTTCCGCACGGATGTTTGACGCCCTGGCCGCGATTCCCCAGGCGCTGAACGTCGACAAGAGCCGCGTGGTGGTCAAGCGCCGCGAGCGTCAAAGCGGCACCAAGCAGTACGAGCGCCAGAGTGCCCAGGGCAAGTTTACCGAGGTCAACGAAGGCGGCGTGAAGCTGCTGGTCAACCTCACCGATTACCTGGACACCGGCCTGTTCCTCGACCACCGCCCGATGCGCATGCGCATCCAGAAGGAGGCGGCCGGCAAGCGCTTCCTCAACCTGTATTGCTACACCGCTACCGCCAGTGTGCACGCGGCCAAGGGTGGCGCGCGCAGCACCACCAGCGTTGACTTGTCCAAGACCTACCTGGACTGGGCACGTCGCAACTTCTCGCTCAACGGTTTCTCCGACAAGAACCGTCTGGAGCAGGGCGACGTGATGGCGTGGCTGGAAGCCAGCCGCGATGAGTTCGACTTGATCTTCATTGATCCGCCGACCTTCTCCAACTCCAAGCGCATGGAAGGCATCTTCGACGTGCAACGTGACCACGTGCAGTTGCTCGACCTGGCCATGGCGCGTCTGGCACCGGGCGGCGTGTTGTACTTCTCGAACAACTTCCGCAAGTTTGTGCTCGAGGACAACCTCAGCGAACGCTATGCGGTCGAGGAAATCAGCGACAAGACCCTCGACCCGGATTTTGCACGTAACGCGAAGATTCACCGGGCGTGGAAAATCACCGCGCGCTGATTGCTGCACACAGTTGGAACAAAAAAGCCGCAAGCCTGGCGTATTCCGGGCTTGCGGCTTTTTTGCGCTGGTCAAACAGTGGCCTCATGGCTATAACTTAAGCCCTAGCCAAAGTGACAGCCCCGCACGCTGGCGTTGTGAGTGTTGCCTATGCCGATGCATGCCGTACGCCCAAAAATCCTAGGCTTTATCAGTGAGCAGGCGTCGGCTTGGCTGGTGGCATTGGTGGTGTTATTGGCAGGTTGCGCGCTGACGGTGATTGTTGCCTGGGCCGCTGCCGATCTCTATCAGCAACAGGTTCGCCAGCGTTTTCAGCTGCTGGTCAATGAACGCTACAGCCGCCTGCAGGAGCGCTTCGAAGACCAGGAGCAACGCCTGGCCAGCCTGCAGCGCTTCTTCGTCAACTCAAATGATGTGTCCCGCGCCGAGTTCGATGGGTTTGCTCAACCCTTGCTGTTGCGCGCCCGCGCCTATGCCTGGGCACCGCGGATTTTTCGCGATCAGCGCAAGCCGTTTGAACAGGAGATCTCGCGCCAGCGCGGCACGCCCTTTGCCATCCGTGAACTGAATTCGTCAGGGGAGTTGGCGCCTGCCGCCGAGCGCGATGAATACGTGCCGGTGTTGTATAGCCAAACCCAAAGCCTGCTGGGCTCGCCGCTCGGTTTCGACCTGTTGGCCCAGCCGCTTCGCCGCTCGGTTCTTGAGCGTGCGCAAAAAAGCGGTGCGCCCGCGGTATCCCAGCCGATGCAATTGGTGGGTGTGGAGCCGGCCTATGCGGCCGGGGTTTTGCTGGTGGCGCCGGTGAGCAAGCTGGCTGAGGCCGAGCCCAGCGGCTTTGTGATGGCGGTGATCAGCATGCGACAGCTGGTGGCCGACGGTTTGCCCAAGCCGAACCGCGACAACCTGGTGATGCAGATCGTCGATACCTCCGACACCCAGCAGCGCGTGCTGTATGCCTCCAGCAATGCGGTGGGCGCCAGCGACCTCAGCGCCGCGCGCCGTCTGACCCTGGGCGACCATGTGTATGCCCTCACGTTGCGTGCCAGCCAGGTCTTCGATCAGGCCAACCATTCCTCGATGAGCACCATCCTGACCATGGGCGGTTTGCTCAGCCTGCTGCTCAGTGCCTTGTTGTATGTGGTGGTCAGCCAACGCCAGCGCGCGCTGAAACTGGTGGAGCAGCGCACCGTGCAGTTGCGCCTGCGTGAACAGGAATTGCGCGGTGCGCACGGGCAATTGCGCAGCGTGCTGAATGCGGCCACCCAAGTCGCGATCATCGCCACTGACCTGCGCGGGGTGATCAACACGTTCAATGCCGGGGCCGAGCAAATGCTGGGGTACACATCCGACCAGGTGCTGGGGCGCATGACCCTGGAAAGCCTGCACCTGGCCGCTGAACTCGAGGCGCGCGCCACCCGTTTGAGCGCGGCCATGGGCAAGCGCATCCCGCCAAGCCAGGCGATGCTGGTGGAGAGCCCGGACCACCTGCACCAGGCGCGCGAGTGGACCCTGTTACGCGAAAATGGCAGCCCCTTGACGGTGAACATGCTCGGCACCGTATTGCTGGATGACCATGGCCTGTGGATCGGGCATCTGGCGATTTACCTGGATGTCACCGAGCAGAAACGCGCCTACGAGGCGTTGGCGGCGCGCGATCGTTTGCTGAAAAAACTCAGTGCCCATGTGCCCGGCGGGATCTTCCAGTTCACCCTGGAGCCCAAGGGCAACGGGCGTTTCATCTATGCCAGCGATGGCATGCGCGACATTTATGAAATCGAAACCGGCGTGTTGCACCAGGACGCGGGCAAGGTCTTCGAACGCATTCATCCCCAGGACGTCGAGCGGGTCCGCCTGTCGATACGCTTGTCGGCGTTGCAGCTGAGCCATTGGCGTGAAGAGTACCGCGTGCTGTTGCCACAACGCGGGCTGCGCTGGATTCGCGGCGAAGCCACGCCTGAAGAACTGCCGGGCGGCGGTACGCTGTGGCATGGCTACGTGTCGGATATTTCCGACCTCAAGCGGGTAGAGGAAGAGCTGCGCGCGCTGTCCATCACCGATTCGCTGACGGGCATTCATAACCGGCGTTATTTCCAGGATCGCCTCAAGGCCGAGATGCTCAGGCTCAACCGCGCCTGTGGGGCGCTGTCGTTGATCATGCTGGATATCGACCACTTCAAGCGCATCAACGACCAGTACGGTCACGCGGTAGGCGATGGGGTTTTGCAGGAGGTGTGCAAGCGCATCAGTCAGCGCCTGCGGCGCACGGATGTTTTTTGCCGACTGGGCGGCGAAGAGTTCGTGGTGCTGTGCCCGCACACTGATTGCGAGCAAGCGTACAGCCTGGCGATGGCGTTGTGGCAGTCGTTGCGCAGTGCGCCGATGGACACGGTGGGCATCGTGACTGCCAGCTTCGGTGTGGCCAGCTGGCGGATCGACGAAGGCATTGATGGGCTGCTGCTGCGGGCGGACTCGGCGGTGTATGTGGCCAAGCAGGCGGGCAGGGACCGGGTGGAGGCCGAGCGACTTAGGGCTTGATTGACAGGTTTTTCCAGACGTTGCGCATTCATGTGGGAGCGGGCTTGCCTGCGATTGCAGCGTGTCAGTCAGCGAATCGCAGACTGATACATCGCTATCGCAGGCAAGCCCGCTCCCACATTTGATCTGTGTTGCCTTTTAGAGCACCGGCGCAGCCGCCGCCAGCTTCGGCTGGCGATACAGGTCCAGCAGCACCTGGTCCAGCACTGATGAGGCGCCCCACGGTTTCGAATCGTTGAGGATCGCCACCACCACCCAGGTGTTGCCATTGTTGTCGCGGCTGAACCCGGCGATGGCACGCACGGTGTTCAGGGTCCCAGTCTTGACGTGGGCTTCGCCGCGCATGGCGGTGGTCTTCAGGCGTTTACGCATGGTGCCGTCGGTGCCGGCAATCGGCAGCGAGCTGATGTATTCCGCCGCGTACGGGCTCTTCCAGGCGGCTTGCAGCATGGCCGCCATCTCGCGGGCGCTGACACGTTCGGCGCGCGACAGGCCGGAGCCGTTCTCCATGACGAGGTGCGGCGCGGTGATGCCCTTCTTCGCCAGCCACTGACGGACCACACGTTGCGCAGCCTTGGCGTCGTCGCCGTCGGCATCGTTGCGAAATTGCGCGCCCAGGCTCAGGAACAGCTGCTGGGCCATGGTGTTGTTACTGTATTTGTTGATGTCGCGGATGATTTCCGCCAGGTCCGGCGAGAAGGCACGGGCGAGTACTTTGGCATCCTTGGGCACGGGCGCCTGGATATCGCGGCCCTGGATGGTACCGCCCAATTCCTGCCAGATCGCGCGCACAGCGCCGGCGGTGTAGGTGGCGTGGTCGAGCAGCGACAGGTAAGTCTGCGAACTGCAGCCATCGCCCAGTTGGCCGCTGACCGTCACGGTGACACTGCCGTCGGCGGCGGTGACCGGGCTGTAGCGCACGTCGCCGGTGCATTGCTTGGCGTTGGAGACTTTCACCTGGTTGTCGATGCGAATGCTGGCAATCGGCGGTTCGACCGATACGATCACGCGGCCCGAATCGTTGCGGGTCACGAAGCGCAGGGCCTTGAGGTTGACCAGCAGGGCGTCGGGCTTGACCAGGAACGGCTTGTTCTCGTCATTGCCGTCGTCATTGAATTCGGGCAATTGCGGCTGGTTGAAGAAGCTGCGGTCGAGCACCAGGTCGCCGGTCACTTGCTGCACGCCATTGGCACGCAGGTCGCGCATCAGCAGCCAGAGTTTTTCCATGTTCAGCTTGGGGTCGCCGCCGCCCTTGAGGTAGAGGTTGCCGTGCAGGACGCCACCGCTGAGCGTGCCATCGGTGTAGAACTCGGTCTTCCACTGATGGTTGGGGCCGAGCATTTCCAGGGCAGCGTAAGTGGTGACCAGCTTCATGGTGGAGGCCGGGTTCACCGAGACGTCGGCGTTGAACACGGTAGGGGTACCGGGGCCGGTGAGGGGCAGCATCACCAGCGACAGCGCGGTATTTTGTAGCTTGGCTTTCTGCAGGGCCTGCGCAACGTTGGGTGGCAGGGTGTTGTTGATTGGGGCGGCAGCGGCGGAGAAGGCCAGTGGAAGAAGAAAGCCGGCCAATAACACGCAACGAAAAGATTTGATCATAAGGAATAAAACCCTACTGCTGAGAAGGGTGAAAAAGGCGAGGGGTATGGAAGAAAATCCCTCATTGGTCACGAAAGTGTCGGCATTATGCCCCAAGGTGGATCCAGTTGTAGCTGAACGATAGCTGGTATTGCGCGTTTTTTTGCAGACAGATAGCCGCCTGTCCCAGAGAGTCGGGCAATCCTTGCCTTAAACTGCTAAAGTGCCGCCCGTTATTACTTATGAGGATTGTTCCAATGGCGACTAACCGTTCCCAGCGTCTGCGCAAAAAACTGTGCGTTGATGAATTTCAAGAGCTGGGTTTCGAACTGAACCTGGACTTCAACGAAGGCCTGAGTGAAGAAGCTATCGACGCTTTCCTCGAAGCATTCATCAAAGAAGCCATGGAAGCCAACGGTCTGGGCTATGTCGGCGGCGATGACTACGGTCTGGTTTGCCTGCAGAAGCGTGGCTCGGTCTCCGAAGAGCAGCGTGCTGCCGTTGAAGCCTGGCTGAAAACCCGTTCCGAGCTGACCAAGGCTGAAGTCAGCCCGTTGCTGGACGTGTGGTATCCGGAAAAGCCGATCAACGCGGCTAAGTGATACTGAAAAAACGGCGACCTTCGGGTCGCCGTTTTTTTATGCCTTGCGCCCGTTCAGAATCAGCAGCGTCAACACCCCCGCCACAATCCCCCAGAACGCCGAACCGATGGAAAACAACGTCAAGCCTGACGCGGTGACCATAAAGGTGATCAGCGCCGCTTCGCGTTCCTTCGGCTCATTCATGGCGATGCTCAAGCCATTGATGATCGAGCCAAACAACGCCAACGCTGCAATCGACAGCACCAGTTCCTTTGGCAATGCTGCGAAGAGTGCCGCCAAGGTCGCGCCAAATACCCCGGCAATCCCGTAGAACACGCCGCACCACACCGCAGCGGTATAGCGCTTGTTGCGGTCTTCATGGGCATGCGGCCCGGTGCAGATGGCCGCGCTGATGGCCGCCAGGTTGATGCCGTGGGAGCCGAAGGGCGCGAGCACCAGCGAGGCCAGGCCGGTTGCGGTGATCAAAGGCGAGGCGGGCACGGTGTAGCCGTCGGCGCGCAACACGGCGACGCCGGGCATGTTCTGCGAGGTCATCGCCACCACGAACAGCGGGATGCCGATACTGATGGTCGCCGCCAGCGAGAAATGCGGCGTGGTCCATACCGGCGTTGCCACTTCCAGGTGAAAGCCACTGAAATCCAGCAACCCCATCAGCCCCGACAGCACAGTGCCGAGCACCAGCGCGGCGAGTACCGCATAGCGGGGCGACAGGCGCTTGATGATCAGGTATGTGAAAAACATTCCCAGGACCAGGCCGGTGCGATGCTGCGCGGCGACGAAAATCTCGCTGCCGATCTTGAACAGAATCCCCGCCAGCAAGGCCGCCGCCAGCGACGCCGGGATGCGCTTGACCAGTTTCTCGAAGCTGCCGGTCAGCCCGCACAGCGTCACCAGTACGGCGCAGGTGATGTAGGCACCAATGGCCTCGCCGTAACTTACGCCGCCCAGGCTGGTGATCAACAACGCCGCGCCGGGTGTGGACCAAGCAATGGTGATGGGCGTGCGATAGCGCAAGGACAGGCCGATGCTGCACACCGCCATGCCGATGGAGATGGCCCAGATCCACGAAGAAATCTGCGCCGTGGTCAACCCGGCGGCTTGTCCGGCCTGGAACATCAGGACCAGCGAGCTGGTGTAGCCGGTCATCATGGCAATGAAGCCGGCGACGACGGCCGACGCAGAAGTGTCGGCCAACGGGCGCAAAGGCGCTTGGGTGGCGTCGTTCATGGAGAGGCGTTCCTTTTACCTGGGTATTTGCCGGTGAAGGCGCAGATTCAAGCCTAAACTCAAACGGAACTACTCGTTGCAATACAGCCAACGCAGCAAACAGCCGTACAGTGTGTTGGCGCATTGGGTTGTGTACAATGTGCCCTGTTTTTAGGTGATACTTGCCAGCAACCCGCGCTTGCCGTATTACCGTTAATTCGCCGCCGTTCTCCAAACCCGAGTGCCCATGAACGAACAGTTGCAACCTCTCAAGAAACAACCGCGAGCCGGCAAGGCCGGTCGCAGCGGAACCCAGGACGATATTGTCTACGCGCATATCTTCGAGGCCATCCTTGAACAACGCCTGGCGCCCGGAACCAAGTTGAGTGAAGAGGCACTGGGCGAAATCTTCGGCGTCAGCCGCACCATCATTCGCCGCGCGCTCTCGCGTTTGGCCCATGAAGGTGTGGTACTGCTGCGGCCCAATCGTGGTGCGGTGGTGGCGAGCCCGAGTGTAGAAGAAGCGCGCCAGGTGTTCCTGGCCCGGCGTCTGGTCGAACGGGCGATCACGGAATTGGCAGTGCAGCACGCCACGGCCGAACAGCTGGCCGAGTTGCGCCAGATGGTCAACGACGAGCGTGACAGTTTCTCCCGCGGCGACCGCGGTGCCGGTATCCGCCTCTCCGGCGAATTCCACCTCAAGCTGGCGGAGGCGGCGAAGAACGCGCCGCTGATCAGCTTCCAGCGCAGCCTGGTGTCGCAGACCTCGTTGATCATCGCCCAGTACGAAAGCGGCAACCGCTCGCACTGTTCCTACGATGAGCACACGCAGCTGATCGATGCGATCGAAGCACGCGATGCAACGTTGGCGGTGAATCTGATGATGCACCACATGGATCACATCGACAGCAAGCTCAACCTCGATGAGGAAAGCGCGTCGGATGATTTGCATGCGGTGTTCTCGCATTTGTTGCAGACGAAAAAGCCGGGTCGCTCGTCCGTAAAACTGTAAACCCGATCAAAAATGTGGGAGCGGGCTTGCTCGCGAAGGCGGTGGTTCAGTCTAAGTATCTGTTGACTGACACACCGCATTCGCGAGCAAGCCCGCTCCCACATTTGTTTTGTGGCGTTTGTTAGATCAGCGTTGGTGCACGAGATTGCCGGCTGCGTAGGTCTGCAGAATCGTCCGGTCATCCCCCAGCGTCATCAACACAAACAGCGTTTCGGCAATGTTATTGGCCTGCTTCAAGCGATAGCTGAGCAGCGGCGTGGCGTTGTAATCCAGCACCAAAAAGTCCGGATCGGTACCCGGCTGCAACGTGCCGATCTTGTCTTCCAGACGCAGCGCCCGCGCGCCGCCCAAAGTGGCCAGGTACAGCGACTTGAACGGGCTCAACCGCGCGCCCTGCAGTTGCATGACTTTGTAGGCTTCGTTCAGGGTTTGCAGCAGCGAGAAGCTGGTGCCGCCGCCCACGTCGGTGCCCAGGCCGACATTCAACTTGTGCTTCTCGGCCATCGGCAAGTTGAACAACCCACTGCCGAGGAAGAAGTTCGACGTCGGGCAGAACGCCACCGCCGAACCCGTCTCCGCCAACCGTGCGCACTCGTTATCACACAGGTGCACGCCGTGGGCAAACACCGAGCGCTCACCCAGCAATTTGTAATGGTCATACACGTCCAGGTAGCCCTTGCGCTCCGGGAACAGCTCTTTCACCCATGCCACTTCCTGCAGGTTTTCACTGATGTGCGTCTGCATGTACAGGTCTGGGTATTCGCCCAGCAGTTGCCCGGCCAGCGTCAGTTGCTCCGGGGTGCTGGTCGGGGCAAAACGTGGCGTGACCGCATAGTGCAAACGGCCCTTGCCGTGCCAGCGTTCGATCAGCGCCTTGCTTTCCTGGTAGCCGGATTCGGCGGTGTCGGTCAGATAGTCCGGCGCGTTGCGGTCCATCATCACCTTGCCGGCGATCATGCGCAGGTCGAGTTTTTCGGCCGCTTCAAAGAATGAATTGACTGATTGCGGGTGCACGCTGCCGAACACCAGCGCCGTGGTCGTGCCGTTGCGCAGCAGTTCCTTGATGAAGATATCCGCGACTTCTTCGGCGTGCGCCTTGTCGGCGAACTGGCTTTCGCACGGGAAGGTGTAGGTGTTGAGCCAATCCAGTAACTGCTCGCCATAGGCGCCGACCATGCCGGTTTGCGGCAGGTGGATATGGGTGTCGATCAGGCCTGGCGTGATCAGCGCATCCTGATAATGAGTAATGTCGATATCGGCGGGCAGTGTCGGGAGCAAATCACTGGCGTGGCCCAGGGCGCTGATCTGGCCGTTATCGATCACCAGCAGGCCGTCTTCGAAATACTCATAGGAAGCTTCGATCCCCACTTCAGCAGGGTCGGCGATGCTGTGCAGGATGGCGGCACGGTAGGCTTTGCGAGTCAAAGGCATGTTCATCTCAATTGATAGCTTGGCTGCGGCGCGAGGCCGGCAGCAGTTTGGCAATGGGTTCGGCGCTCGCGGTGTGCTGGCCGAAATTGGCGTTATAGGTGGCGATGATTTCGCCGGCGATGGAGATGGCGATCTCCACCGGCAGTTTGCCCTTCACCTCGGTGAGGCCCATCGGGCAGCGCATGCGTTGCAGTTGCGCGGTGTCGAAGCCGCGATCACGCAGGCGGTGTTCGAACTTGACCCGTTTGGTTTTCGAGCCGATCAGGCCGAAGTAGGCAAAGTCGTTGCGTTTGAGCAGCGCGGCGGTCAGTTCCAGGTCCAGCGCGTGATTGTGTGTCATGACGATGCAGTAACTGCCCACTGGCAGGTCGGCAATTTCGTCGACTGGCTCCTCGCTGACGATTTTACGCACGCCCTGGGGAATGTGTTCCGGAAACTCCTGGTCGCGGGAATCGATCCAGCGCACCCGGCATGGCAGGTTCGCCAACAGCGGCACCAAGGCGCGGCCGACATGGCCGGCGCCAAACACTGCAATGTGCGCCTGCACCTGGCCCATGGGTTCGAACAGCAGCACCGTCACACCGCCGCAGCACTGGCCCAGGCTTGCACCAAGGCTGAAGCGCTCCAGATGGGTGTTTTGCTGGCCGCGCACGAGCATGTCGCGGGCGATCTGCATCGCCTTGTATTCCAGGTGCCCGCCACCAATGGTGTCGAAGGTCTGCGCGGCGCTGATCACCATCTTCGAGCCGGCATTGCGCGGCGTGGAGCCGAGCTCTTCGATGATGGTCACCAGCACGCAGGGTTCACCCTGGTTCTGCAGGTCGGCGAGGGCGCTGATCCAGTTGTTCATAGTCACCTCTTGTGGCGTCTGTCAGGCCGCTATCGGGGGCAAGCCCTCTCGCACATTTTGATGTGTGAACACCATCAAATGTGGGAGCTGGCTTGCCTGCGATGGCAGCACCTCGTTCCTAGAGCGAAGCCATCTCGGTTTCAGCTTCAACAGCCTTTGCCGCCTGCAACTGGCGCATCTGCTCGCACCCCCACAACACCCGCTCGGGTGTGGCCGGTGCATCAATCCTGGGCTGATGGCGATACTCACCCACACTTGCCACGGCATCCTTGATCGCGCACCACGAGGCAATCCCGAGCATGAACGGCGGCTCGCCCACGGCCTTGGAATGGAACACCGTGTCCTCCGGGTTCTTGCGGTTTTCCACCAGCTTCACGCGTAAGTCCAGGGGCATGTCAGCCACGGCCGGGATCTTGTAACTGGCCGGGCCGTTGGTCATCAGCTTGCCTTTGTTGTTCCACACCAGCTCTTCCATCGTCAGCCAGCCCATGCCCTGGATAAAGCCGCCTTCCACCTGGCCGATGTCGATGGCCGGGTTCAGCGAGGCGCCCACGTCGTGCAGGATGTCGGTGCGCAACATTTTGTATTCGCCAGTGAGGGTGTCGACGATCACTTCGCAGCAGGCCGCGCCGAACGCGAAGTAATAGAACGGCCGGCCCCTTGCCTGGCTGCGGTCGTAGAAGATTTTCGGGGTCTTGTAGAAACCGGTGCTCGACAGCGAGACCTGGGCGAAATACGCCTGCTGGATCAGGCTCTCAAAGGTCAGGATCTGGTCGCGTACCCGTACGTGACCATTGTGAAATTCCACATCGGCTTCACTCACGTCGTATTTGCGTGAAGCAAATTCCACCAGGCGCTGCTTGATGGTTTCGGCGGCGTTCTGCGCAGCCTTGCCGTTCAGGTCGGCACCGCTGGACGCGGCGGTGGGCGAGGTGTTGGGCACTTTATCGGTGTTGGTGGCGGTGATCTGCACACGGTCGATGTCGACCTGGAACACTTCGGCCACCACTTGCGCGACCTTGGTGTTCAAGCCCTGGCCCATCTCGGTGCCGCCGTGGTTCAAATGGATGCTGCCGTCGGTGTAGATGTGGATCAGCGCACCGGCCTGGTTCAGGAAGCTGGCGGTAAATGAAATACCGAACTTCACCGGCGTCAGCGCCAGGCCTTTTTTCAGGATTGGGCTGTGGGCGTTGTACAGGCGGATGGCTTCGCGGCGCTCGGCGTATTGGCTGCTGGCTTCAAGCTCGGCGGTCATCTCTTCGAGCATGTTGTGCTCGACGGTCTGGTAGTAGTGCGTGACGTTGCGCTCGGTCTTGCCGTAGTAATTGACCTTGCGCACCGCCAATGGGTCCAGACCCAGGTGCCGAGCGATGGCGTCCATCACTTCCTCGATGGCGACCATGCCTTGTGGCCCACCGAAGCCGCGATACGCGGTGTTGGAGGCTGTGTTGGTCTTGCAACGATGGCCATTAACGGTGGCGTCGCCCAGGTAATACGAATTGTCGGCGTGGAACATCGCGCGGTCGACAATCGAGTTCGACAAGTCCGGCGAGCAGCCACAGTTACCCGCCAGTTCCAGATTGATCCCGTGCAGGCGACCCGTGTCGTCAAAGCCTACGTCGTATTCGATATAGAAGGGGTGGCGCTTGCCGGTCATCAGCATGTCTTCGACGCGTGGCAGGCGCATTTTGGTCGGCTGGCCGGTGAGGCGCGCAACCACCGCGCACAGGCACGCGGGGCTGGCGGCCTGGGTTTCCTTGCCGCCGAAACCACCGCCCATGCGGCGCATGTCGACGACGATTTTGTTCATCGACACGTCCAGCACTTCAGCCACCAGCTTCTGCACTTCGGTGGGGTTTTGCGTGGAGCAGTAGACAATCATGCCGCCGTCTTCGGTGGGCATCACCGACGAGATCTGGGTTTCCAGGTAGAAGTGCTCCTGGCCGCCGATGTGCAGCGTGCCCTGGATACGGTGTTTCGCCGTGGCCAGCGCGCCCGCCGAGTCGCCGCGCTGGTGAGTGTGGCTGTCGAGCACGAAATGCTTGTTGCGAAAGGCCTCGACCACGTCCAGCACCGGCTCCAGGTCTTCGTATTCGATCACCGCCGCCATGGCCGCTTTGCGTGCGGTTTCCAGGTCGCGGGCGGCGACGGCCAACACCACCTGGCCGACAAACTGCACGGTGTCGATGGCCAGCAGCGGGTCGCCGGGCATCAGTGGGCCGATGTCTTTCAGGCCCGGCACGTCTTCGTGGGTGATCGCGATGCGCACGCCGTCAAAGGCGTAGCAAGGCGCGGTGTCGATGCTGAGGATGCGGGCGTGGGCGCGGTCGGACATGCGCGCATACAGGTGCAGTTGGTTGGGGAATTCCAGGCGGTCATCGATGTACTGCGCCTCGCCGGACACATGCTTGGCGGCGCTGTCGTGCTTGACGCTGCGGCCGACCCCGCAGGTCAGGTCCTGGGCGAACAGCTCGGCGAGTTCGGCCTGGGTTTTAACGACGGCGTGATGGTTAGACATAAGCGGTCACCCGAGTCTCGATGTGCGGCGTTTGCAGTTCGATGAAGTATTTGCGCAGCAGGTTTTGCGCGCTGAGCAGGCGGTATTCCTTGCTGGCGCGAAAGTCCGACAGCGGGGTGAAATCCGCGGCCAGGGCGGCGCAGGCTTTCTCCACCGTGGCGGCGTTCCAGGTGGCGCCAACCAGCACGGCTTCGCAGCTTTTCGCGCGTTTGGGCGTGGCGGCCATGCCCCCGAAGGCGACGCGCGCCTCGTTGATCACGCCGTTCTCGATCTTCAGGTTGAAGGCGGCGCACACCGCAGAAATATCATCGTCCAGGCGCTTGGACACCTTGTAGGCACGGAACAGTGTGTGGCCCTTGGGCACGATGATTTTCTCGATGAACTCGCTGTCCTGACGCGCGGTGACGCGGTAGTCGATGAAGTAGTCTTCCAGCGCCAGGGTGCGGCGCACGTTGCCTTTGCACAGCACGATCTGTGCACCCAGGGCGATCAGCAGCGGCGGTGAATCGCCAATCGGCGAGGCGTTGCCGATGTTGCCGCCCAAGGTGCCCTGGTTGCGGATTTGCAGGGAGGCGAAGCGGTGCAGCAAGTCGCCGAAGTCCGGGTATTCATGGTGCAGCGCGGTGTAGCAGTCGGAGAGGGCGGTGGCGGCGCCGATTTCCAGGCGGTCATCGAAGCGTTCGATGCGCTTCATTTCGTCGATATTGCCGACGTAGATCATCACCGGCAGTGTGCGATGAAACTGCGTGACTTCCAGCGCCAGGTCAGTGCCGCCGGCCAGTAGCCGGGCTTGCGGGTACGCGTCGTAGAGGTCGGCGAGGTCGGCGACGGTCAGCGGCACCAGGCAGCGTTTGTCGCCACTGTTGAGTTCGCCGGTCTGCGTTGGCGCGATGGCTTTGAGGCGGGCGATGGTCTCGGCCTGGCGGCTGTCGAACTGGTCTACGGGTTTGTTGCAGCAGGCCTGTTCGGCGGCGGCCAGGATCGGGCGGTAGCCGGTGCAACGGCACAAATTGCCGGCCAGCGCTTCGTGGGCTTTTTGGCTGTCGGGCGCGTCGCTGTTCTTTTGCAGGGCAAACAACGACATCACAAAGCCCGGTGTGCAAAAGCCACATTGCGAGCCGTGGCACTCGACCATGGCTTTTTGCACGCTGTGCAATTGGCCTTGGTGCTTGAGGTCTTCAACGCTGATCAGCTGTTTACCGTGCAGCGACGACACAAAGGTCAGGCACGAGTTGAGGCTGCGATAACGAATCTGCTCGGCGCCTTGTTCATCGTGGTGCAATTCGCCGACCACCACGGTGCACGCCCCGCAATCGCCGCTGGCGCAGCCTTCCTTGGTACCGGATTTGCCCAGGTGCTCACGCAGATAGTTGAGCACGGTCAAGTTGGGGTCCAGGGCGTGCTCACTACGGAGTTCCTGGTTGAGTAAAAACTGGATCACGGAAGGCCTCGCAGACTCATTATTGTTGTTAACCGCTTTGCGCCGAATCTAGTCATGTCTGACTTTTCGGTCAACGATTTTCTGACCAGAAGGTCAAGAAATTGCGGTCACAACACTTTCAATTATGGTCCAGTCTTCTGGAACCGTTGTTTTTGGCGGCTTCTGGCTTTTCATCGCTGCTTATTTCATGCCAAATTCGCCACTGTGGGCGTAGCGCCATCAGCGGGCCAATGCGCTACACTGCCGCGCTTGTACTGATAGAAGATTCTGAAGGGAAAACATGACGTTCAAGGCGCCGGACAGTCTCGCCGAGCAAATTGCTCACCACCTCGCCGAACGTATCATTCGCGGCGATCTCAAGCCTGGGGAGCGGATCCAGGAACAGAAAGTCACGCTGGCGCTCAATGTCAGCCGTGGTTCCGTGCGTGAAGCCTTATTGATCCTCGAGCGCCGTCACCTGATCGCGATCCTGCCGCGCCGTGGCGCCCACGTCACCGAGCTCACCGCGCACAAGGTGCAGAGCCTGTGCACGCTGATGGGCGAGTTGTACATTCTGCTCGGCAATGCGGTGGCCGAGGGCTGGAAGGTGCAGGCCGACATGGCGCCGTTCCTGCAGATCCAGCAGCGTCTGGTGAATAGTTTTGAGCGTCAGGACATCCGCGCCTTCGTCGAAGAAAGCTTCAACGTGATGCGCGCCGCGTACCCTTTTGCCAACAACCCGTATTTGCAGGAAACCGTCGAGAACCTGCAGCCGGCGATGAACCGCGCCTATTACCTGGCGCTGGATCAACGCAAAGCGTCTATGAGCGAGTACCTGGCGCTGTTCGAGCAACTGCTCGCTGCCGTGCTGGCGCGTGACCTGGCGCAGATTCGCCTGGTGCTGTCCGCCTACGGCCAGCGCAGTTGTTCATTGGTCATCGCTGCGTTGGCGGACGCCTAAACGTGCGGCTCAAGTGCATCAAACTGGCGGGGTTCAAATCCTTCGTCGACCCGACCACGGTGAACTTCCCCAGTAACATGGCGGCGGTGGTGGGGCCCAATGGGTGCGGCAAGTCGAACATCATCGACGCCGTTCGCTGGGTGATGGGCGAGAGTTCGGCAAAAAACCTGCGCGGCGAGTCGATGACCGACGTCATCTTCAATGGCTCCACCAGCCGTAAACCGGTGAGCCAGGCCAGCATCGAGCTGGTGTTCGACAACTCCGACGGCACCCTGATCGGCGAATACGCGGCGTACGCGGAAATTTCCATTCGCCGCAAAGTGACGCGCGACAGCCAGAACAGCTATTTCCTCAACGGCACCAAGTGCCGGCGCCGGGACATCACCGACATCTTCCTCGGCACGGGCTTAGGCCCGCGCAGCTACTCGATCATCGAGCAGGGCATGATCTCCAAGCTGATCGAAGCCAAGCCCGAAGACCTGCGTAATTTCATTGAAGAAGCGGCCGGCATCTCCAAGTACAAGGAGCGCCGCCGCGAGACCGAAAACCGTATCCGCCGCACCCACGAGAACCTCGCCCGCCTGACCGACCTGCGCGAAGAGCTGGAGCGCCAGTTGGAGCGCCTGCACCGCCAGGCCCAGGCTGCCGAGAAGTATCAGGAATACAAGGGCGAAGAACGCCAGCTCAAGGCTCAACTCTCGGCCCTGCGCTGGCAGGCGCTGAACGATCAGGTCGGCCAGCGCGAAGCGATCATCGGCACCCAGGAAATCAGCTTTGAAGCGCTGGTGGCCGAACAGCGCAATGCCGACGCCAGCATCGAGCGCCTGCGTGACGGTCACCATGACCTGTCCGAGCGCTTCAATCTGGTGCAGGGGCGCTTCTATTCGGTGGGCGGCGACATTGCCCGTGTCGAGCAGAGCATTCAGCATGGCCAGCAGCGTCTGCGCCAGTTGCAAGATGATCTGAAGGAAGCCGAGCGCGCCCGCCTGGAGACCGAATCGCACCTGGGCCATGACCGCACCTTGCTGCTGACCCTCGGCGAAGAGCTGGACATGCTCACCCCCGAGCAGGAAATCACCAGCGCCGCCGCCGAAGAAGCCGCCGCCGCCCTGGAAGAAGCCGAAACCACCATGCACGGCTGGCAGGAGCAGTGGGACGCTTTCAACCTGCAATCCGCCGAGCCGCGCCGCCAGGCTGAGGTGCAGCAGTCGCGCATCCAGCAGTTGGAAACCAGCATGGAGCGTTTGGCCGAGCGTCAACGGCGTCTGCAGGAAGAGCGCGTGTTGCTCGCCGCCGACCCGGAAGACGCGGCGATCATGGCGTTGAGCGAGCAACTGGCCGAAAGCGAGATGACGCTGGAAGAGCTGGAAGCCAGCGAAGAACAACAAGTGGAGCGCCTGGAGCAATTGCGTCAGCAACTGCAACAGGCGACCCAATCGCAGCAGCAGGCCCAGGGCGATTTGCAGCGGCTGAACGGCCGATTGGCGTCGCTGGAGGCCTTGCAGCAAGCCGCGCTGGACCCCGGCACCGGCACCGCCGAGTGGCTGCGCGACCAGCATCTGGCCGAGCGGCCGCGCCTGGCTGAAGGGTTAAAAGTTGAAGCGGGTTGGGAGCTGGCGGTAGAGACCGTTTTAGGCGCCGACCTGCAGGCTGTGCTGGTCGACGATTTTGGTGGCTTTGACCTGGCCGGCTTTACTCAGGGCGACCTGCGTTTGCTCAGCCCGGCGGCCGATGGCACGCGCGTGCCGGGCAGTCTGCTGGACAAGGTCGAGGCGGCGATTGACCTGTCGCCCTGGCTGGGGCAGGTCAAACCGGTGGATTCCCTGGAGCAAGCCCTGGCGCAGCGCAGCCAACTGGGCGCGGGCGAAAGCCTGATCAGCCGCGACGGCTACTGGGTCGGCCGGCACTTCCTGCGTGTGCGCCGTGCCAGCGAAGCGGAAAGCGGCGTATTGGCCCGTGGACAGGAAATCGTCAACCTGAGCGCCGAGCGCGAAGAACGCGAAGCCACCCTCGAACGCCTGGAAACCGAACTGCAAACCCTGCGCGCCACCCAGCGCCAGCAAGAGACCGGCCGCGAACACCTGCGCCGCCTGTTGCAGGACGAAGCGCGCCAGCAAGGTGAACTCAAGGCCCAGCTGTCGGCGAGCAAGGCCAAGGTCGAGCAATTGACCCTGCGCCGCACCCGTCTTGACGAAGAAGTGGCGGAGATGGGCGAGCAACGCGCCCTCGAGCACGAACAGATCGGTGAGGCGCGCCTGCAACTGCAGGAAGCCCTCGATAGCATGGCGCTGGACACCGAGCAGCGCGAACTGCTGCTGGCCCAGCGCGACAGCCTGCGCGAACGCCTTGACCGCGTGCGCCAGGAAGCGCGCCAGCACAAAGATCACGCTCACCAATTGGCGGTGCGCCTCGGTTCATTGCAGGCTCAGCACGCGTCCACGCGTCAGGCCCTTGAGCGCCTGGAAATGCAATCCGAACGCCTCACCGAAAAGCGCGAGCAACTGAGCCTCAACCTGGAGGAGGGCGAAGCGCCGCTGGAAGAGTTGCGCCTTAAGCTCGAAGAATTGCTCGACAAGCGCATGACCGTCGACGAGGAACTCAAGACTGCGCAAATCGCCCTGGAAGACGCCGACCGCGAACTGCGCGATGCGGAAAAACGCCGGACCCAGGCCGAACAGCAATCCCAGTTGATTCGCGGCCAGCTCGAACAGCAGCGCATGGAATGGCAGGCCCTGACGGTTCGCCGCAAGACCCTGCAGGACCAGTTGCTGGAAGACGGCTACGACCTGCACGGCGTGCTTAATACGTTGACCGCCCAGGCCAATGAGAAAGAAGCCGAAGAAGAACTTGAACGGATTGCCGCGCGTATTCAGCGACTCGGCGCGATCAACCTTGCGGCCATCGACGAGTACCAGCAGCAGTCCGAGCGCAAACGTTATCTGGATGCCCAGGACGCCGATCTGGTGGAAGCCCTGGACACCCTGGAAAACGTGATCCGCAAGATCGACAAGGAAACCCGTAATCGCTTCAAAGATACCTTTGATCAGATTAATGGCGGTTTACAGGCGTTATTCCCGAAAGTTTTCGGTGGAGGCAGCGCCTACTTGGAACTGACGGGCGAAGATCTACTCGATACAGGGGTAACGATCATGGCGCGGCCTCCGGGCAAGAAGAACAGCACCATCCATTTGTTGTCCGGTGGCGAAAAGGCACTGACCGCATTGGCACTGGTATTTGCGATCTTCAAGTTGAACCCGGCGCCGTTTTGCATGCTCGACGAAGTTGACGCCCCGCTGGATGACGCTAACGTTGGACGCTACGCTCGGTTGGTTAAAGAGATGTCCCAGACCGTGCAGTTCATCTATATCACCCACAATAAGATCGCCATGGAAATGGCCGATCAATTGATGGGTGTAACGATGCACGAACCCGGCTGTTCGCGTTTGGTGGCGGTGGATGTGGAAGAGGCGATGGCGCTGGTGGACGCCTAACGGCGAGTTGCTAGTTACAAGTGCTTGAGGCTTAAAGCTTGCAGCTTGAGGCTCACAGTTGACGGCTGGCGCAAGAGTTCTTCCAGGTGGCCGAAACATGGCAAATCGACACATTTCGCGCCAACTGTGTAAAGTTATCGAAGGTCGTGCTAGTTTATTGTCAATTCCTCGTATGCGTGGGCAAAACGTCAGTCAGAACATAGAGTTGGCGCCACGTTTTAAAGCGGTTTGGATGTTGCTAAACCCCTTATTTTTCAGCATTTTTTATTAGAGGCACGGGATTACATGGAAATCGGTCTGCGCGAGTGGCTGATCGTCATCGGCATTATTGTCATTGCCGGTATTCTTTTTGATGGCTGGCGCCGCATGCGCGGTGGCAAGGGCAAGCTTAAGTTCCGTCTGGACCGCAACCTGTCCAACTTGCCTGACGATGATGGCAGCGCCGAACTGCTGGGGCCGCCTCGCGTGCTGGATACCCATAAAGAGCCGCAACTGGACGAACACGACTTGCCGTCGATGAGCGCGCCGGTGCGTGAAGCCCGTGAACCGTCTTCCAAGCGCGGCAAACGCGGCAGCGCCGCAGTTGCCGAGCCGCATCAGGGCGACCTGAACCTTGACGTCGATGATGGCCCGAGCTTCAGCAGCCGTGATGATGATTTCCCCGACGAGACCCCAACCAAAAGCGCGCCACGCCAGTCAGTCAATGACCAGCCGGCCGCGGAAGAGGTCTTGGTGATCAGCGTGATCTGCCGCGACGCCGCCGGTTTCAAAGGCCCGGCGCTGTTGCAGAACATCCTGGAAAGCGGCTTGCGTTTTGGCGAGATGGATATTTTCCACCGTCACGAAAGCATGGCCGGTAACGGCGAAGTGCTGTTCTCCATGGCCAACGCGGTCAAGCCGGGCACTTTCGATCTGGACGATATCGACCTGTTCAGCACCCCGGCGGTGAGCTTCTTCCTCGGCCTGCCAGGCCCGCGTCACCCCAAACAAGCGTTCGACGTGATGGTGGCCGCGGCCCGCAAGCTGTCTCAGGAACTCAACGGCGAGCTCAAGGACGACCAACGCAGCGTCCTGACCGCCCAGACCATCGAACACTACCGTCAGCGCATCGTCGAGTTCGAGCGTCGCGCCCTGACACAGAAACGCTGAGGATTGGTCTTCAGCGTTGTCAGTAGAATAAGCGCACTAACATATTGAGCAGCTTCGGCTGCTCTTTTGCTTTCTGAGAGAACACCCATGACCGCCGCCCATACCCGCATCCTCCAATTGCGCGCTGAACTGGATCAGCACAACTACCGTTACCACGTGCTCGACGAGCCGAGCATTCCGGACGCCGAGTACGACCGGCTGTTCCACGAGCTCAAAGCCCTGGAAGCCGAGCATCCGGATTTGGTAACGCGTGATTCACCGACGCAGCGGGTCGGCAGTGCGGCGTTGTCGGCGTTCACTCAGGTCAAGCACGAAATACCGATGCTCAGCCTCGGTAACGCTTTTGACGAAACCACCATGCTCGAGTTTGATCGCCGGGTCACCGAAGGCCTCGACCTGCCGGTGGGCGATCTGTTTGGCGGTGGCGCGGCGGTGGAATACAGCTGTGAGCCCAAACTGGATGGCCTGGCGGTCAGCCTGCTGTATCAGGAGGGCGAACTGGTGCGCGGCGCCACGCGTGGCGATGGCACGACGGGCGAAGACATCAGCGTCAACGTGCGCACTGTGCGCAATATCCCGCTGAAGCTGCACGGCAGCGGCTGGCCGGCGACCCTGGAAGTGCGCGGCGAGGTGTTCATGTCCAAGGCCGGTTTCGAGCGCCTGAATGCCTCGCAGCTGGAAGTCGGCGGCAAGACCTTCGCCAACCCGCGCAACGCGGCGGCTGGCAGCCTGCGCCAGCTGGACTCGAAGATTACCGCCAGCCGCCCGCTGGAGTTCTGCTGCTACGGCATTGGCCAGGTCACCGCAGACATCAGTGACACCCATATCGGCAACTTGAAGCAGTTGCAGAAGTGGGGCATGCCGATCAGCCACGAACTGAAGCTGGCCACGGGTATCCAGGAATGTCTGGACTACTACCGCGATATCGGCGAGCGGCGTAACAGCCTGGCTTATGAGATCGACGGCGTGGTGTTCAAGGTCAACAGCATTGCGGCCCAACGTGAACTGGGTTTTCGCGCGCGTGAACCGCGCTGGGCCATCGCGCATAAATTCCCGGCCATGGAAGAGCTGACTGAACTGCTCGACGTCGAATTTCAAGTCGGTCGTACCGGCGCCGTCACCCCCGTTGCACGCCTCAAACCGGTCAAGGTCGCGGGTGTGACCGTGTCCAACGCCACCTTGCACAACATGGATGAAGTCGCGCGCCTGGGCCTGATGATCGGCGATACGGTGATCATCCGCCGCGCCGGTGACGTGATCCCGCAAGTCGTCTCGGTGGTCACCGAACGCCGCCCGGAAAACGCCCGCGCGGTGCAGGTCCCCGAAAGCTGCCCGGTGTGTGGTTCCCACGTGGAGCGCACGCAACTGATCAAGCGCAGCAAGGGCAAGGAAACCGTCAGCGAAGGCGCGGTGTACCGCTGCGTCGGGCGTCTGGCCTGTGGCGCGCAGCTCAAGCAGGCGATTATCCATTTCGTCTCGCGCCGTGCCATGGACATCGACGGCCTGGGCGACAAGACCATCGAGCAGCTGGTGGACGAAAAACTCATCGGTTCGCCGGCCGACCTCTACACACTCAAGTACGAGCAGATCATCGACCTGGAAGGCTTTGCCGATATTTCCAGCAAGAAGCTGATCACGGCCATCGAAAACAGCAAGACCCCGACCCTGGCGCGCTTTATCTACGCCTTGGGCATCCCGGATGTGGGCGAGGAGACTGCCAAGGTGCTGGCGCGCTCCCTGGCGTCTCTGGAGCGTGTGCAGAAGGCCTTGCCGGAAGTGCTGACGTACTTGCCGGACGTGGGCCTGGAAGTGGCGCACGAGATTCACAGCTTCTTTGAAGACAGCCATAACCAGGAGGTGATTGGCGCGCTGCTGTCGCCGGAGCAATGCGGCCTGCAATTGCAGGATCAGGGCGACCTGAGTGCCGAATTCGCCGCCAGCACCACCTTGGGCGGCTTGCTCGACAAACTGCACGTGCCCAGCGTTGGGCCGGGCGCTGCGCAGAAACTGGCGGATAAATTCGGCTCTCTGGAAGGCGTGATCAAGGCTGACTGGCTGGACATGCGTCAGGCACTGCCTGAAAAGCAGGCCAAGGCCGTGCGCGAGTTTTTTGATAACCAGGACAATGCCAACCATGCCCTGGCCATTGAGCAGCAGCTCAAGGACTTCGGCATGCACTGGCAGAGCGAGAAGAAGGTCGTCGAAGGCTTGCCCGAAGCAGGGCACACCTGGGTACTCACCGGCTCTCTGGAGCTGATGAGCCGCGATGTGGCCAAGGACAAACTCGAAAGTCTGGGCGCCAAGGTGGCCGGTTCGGTCTCGGCGAAAACCCACTGCGTGGTGGCCGGGCCGGGCGCCGGCTCGAAATTGGCCAAGGCCAGCGAGCTGGGCTTGAAGGTGTTGGACGAAGAAGCGTTCGTGGCATTCCTGGCCAAGCACAACATCACGGTCTGATGGCGCGTGTGGGGAGTGAGCTTCTTGTTGTGGCGAGCGGGCTTGCCCCGCGTCGGGCTGCGCAGCCGCCGCCTCGCCTGTGGAACGATCTCTCACGGGAAATGATCTAGTCTTGGTCACCCAGGGAGAGATCGCCATGTTCCGCTATTTTGAGCAACTCAGTTCACGCATCGCAGCACCCTTCACGGCGGGCGCATCTCGTAACAGCAAAGTCTGGCAGTGCCGCTGTGGCCAGTCCCTGTTCTTTCGCAACAGCCAGTGCCTGGCGTGCCAGGCGCTGCTCGGTTATCAGCCGCAGCAAAGCCGCCTATCGTCTTTACGGCCGGGCCCGGTTGTCGGGACCTGGCTGCAAGACGACAACCTTGACGCCGGCGCCTTCCGTCGCTGTGCCAACCTCGACACTCCCGCCGCCTGCAACTGGCTGATCCCGGCGCACAGTACGGCGCCGCTGTGCGTGGCGTGCAGTCTGAACCGCACCATTCCCGACCTTTCTATTGCGCAAAATCATGAGCGCTGGCGCAAAGTCGAAAACGCCAAGCGCCGCTTGGTCGCGCAATTGATCAGCCTCGGCCTGCAAGTGGTGCCCAAGAGCGTCGATGAAGACAACGGCCTGGCCTTTGACTTTGTCGGCGTCGACCTGGAAGGCAATGCTCCAATGACAGGCCACGCCAACGGTCTGATTACCCTCGACATCAAGGAAGCCGACGACGCCCACCGTGAGAAAGTCCGCGTACAAATGCGCGAGCCTTACCGCACGCTGCTTGGGCACTTTCGCCATGAGGTCGGCCACTACTACTGGGACCGCCTGATCGCCGATACCCACTGGCTCGAACCTTTTCGCGCCTTGTTCGGCGACGAACGCGCCAGCTACGCCGATGCCCTCGACCATCATTACCAGAACGGCCCGCGCCCCGACTGGCAGCAAACCTGCGTCAGCGCCTACGCCACCATGCACCCCTGGGAAGACTGGGCCGAAACCTGGGCCCACTACCTGCACATGATGGACGCGGTCGACACCGCCCTGGGCTTTGGCATGAGTGCCCGTGAGATGGACCTGGATTACCAGCCGTTTCCCCTCAGCACCCTTTACGACCCTGAGCACCCAGGCGGTGCGGCGTTCCTGTCGTTCGTCAACGCCTGGATCGAACTGGCCGGCATGCTCAACGAACTGTCGCGCAGCATGGGCCAGCCGGATTTTTATCCCTTTGTGCTGCCGCCGGCAGTGATCGCCAAGCTGCACTTTATTCACCTGGTCATCCAGGAAGAGGGCGGCAAGGCAGATGAAGCCGTGATTCTGTAACGGCACAAGTGCTTGAGCCCCTTGATTTTTTAATCCTGAACCAACGGTTGTAACTTCCGATGAGATCGGTACAATGGCGCGGCTTGCCGAGAGGCGAGCGTCGTTATGGTGACCCCATCGGTCCCCCCGCAACGATTACCCGTGAACCTGGTCAGAGCCGGAAGGCAGCAGCCACAGCGGGAACATTGTGTGCCGGGGTGTGGCTGGTGGGGTTGCCTCCATAACGTAAGTCCTTGAATTCTCAAGGAATTCTCAGTCAAAAAAGCCGAAGCGTGACAGCGTATATGTACACCGTAGTGGTGCATTCATGTGCAAGCGTATTCGAAGACTCTTAAATTTCATAATCTTTTTCTTTTGCATTACGGTGCTAAATGCATCACGTCGCCAATGTTTCTTGCTGGTATCGATGGCTTTTTGATAGCTTCTGCTTTTCTTAGCATTTATCAAGGATGAATGATGCCAGTCGAGCTGATTCTGTTTGATCTTGACGACACCCTCCTTCGTACAGGTGATCTTGAGCCTTATCGAGGGCGTGAATTTCTGAATAGGCAATCCCCGGAGTATGTTCAGAGGCTCAGCGCTCAATTTCGAATGCTGCCCGGTCGGGCAATTTACAGTGAGCAGCACCTGCTGGCGCTACAGCAGCGTTTTCCTGGAGCTTGTCTTGGTGTATTTACAAGGTCTCCTAGGCATTACGCGGAAACCCTTTTGGCATTGGCATACCCGAATACTCATTGGACGACTTTAGTTGCGCACGAATGTGTAACGCGTACCAAGCCGAGCGGTGAGGGCGTACTACTCGCTATGCGCGTAGCTGGGGTAGCTGCATCACAAAACGTATGGCTGATTGGGGATGGTAAGTCCGATATACAGGCAGCTTACGATGCGGGTTGTTGGTGCGTGCTTGATCAAAGCACATGGCCAAACCCACGCCGAAAAGACGATTGGTACGCGCTGGAACGTTTTCCCGACGCTATTATTCACTCCGCTGACGAGTTGATGGAGGTTCTTGTAAGGCCATTTGATTACCTCCTTGTCGCAGAGCGATTGCAAGCGCTCAATGGTCAGCTTGACGGTGAGAGAGCTCATAGATTTGGAAAAACGGGGCATTTCAATGCCCTATTGAAAGATGGACAAGCAACGCAAATTTACTCGTTGGGCCGGCACTTTTCCAAAGACGCACAGCAGAGGGTGATTTGGCATGCTGTGACGAATGATATCCATCATATGAAAAACGTGATGGCGGTTCCCGATTACTGGATAGAGGCAGTCCGATCATTTATTCGAAGCATTATATTGAAAAATATCCCTCTGCTAGCTTGTGGTATAGGGACCTTAGTGATAACCGTGGTGCCAGCTAAGCCTGGGCGTGTGCAGCGTTTGGAGGCAATGGTAGCTCAGATCGCTAATTCTCATGCTGCGGTTTCAATGGGTATCGAAAACATAGAGTTCAATCCGAACCTCTTAATGTATCTGCCAGGGGCACAGTCCCATCATGGTAATGGGTTAAATCGAGTTGAAAGGTTTGAGAATGTTCGCGATTTTCTAAGAGCAAGTCCGGCGTCAGGGGTTGCTGGTAAGCATGTCGTGGTTATTGATGATGTAGTTACTTCTGGTGCCTCTTTAATTTACTCAGATATTTATTTGCGAGCGGCAGGTGCAGCTAGTGTCACACTACTCGCTTTGACCAAAAATGTAGGTAATGGATGAAGGTTTCTGTCGCAACTAAAAAGCTTTTAGCGCTCTCAATGCTTGCCGGTATCGGACCTGCGGCTTTGAAGAAGGTTGCGAGCGTGCCAAATTTTGAGTTTTTGTCGGTTGATGAAATTGCGAATGTATGTGTTCCATTGAGAAAAGTACTTGCTTCATCTGAGGCTTGGGAGCTTGCGTATGAGCAGGCTGATGCTCAGGTTAGTTTGGCAAGCAAGTACGAATCTAAGATTATAAGTGCTCTAGATGATGATTATCCACATTTGCTTGCGGCAACTAAAGATGATCCGTTTATTATATATGTTCGCGGGGAGCTTTATGCTTGCCCTCTGCGGTCAGTTGCTATCATAGGTACAAGAGAGCCTACGCCTCATGGCGAGGTAATTACACGACGAGTAACGGAATATTTTGTTGAGAATCAATGGAGTGTAGTAAGTGGCTTGGCTCTAGGATGTGATGGCTTAGCGCATAAGGCCGCTCTCGATTCTGGTGGCCATACCGTTGCCGTATTGGCGCATGGCCTGCAAATGATTGCTCCAAGTCAACATAGAAAGCTTGCCGAAGATATTCTTGAAGGTGGAGGGGCGTTGATTTCGGAGTATCCTTTTGGCCGAAAAGTTTTTTCACAACAGTATGTAAAGCGTGATCGAACTCAGGCTGGAATGGCTCAAGGTGTAGTGATGATCCAGTCTGATGTAAAGGGAGGTAGTTTGCATGCTTCGCGTGCTGCTCTTGATTATGAGCGTTGGCTCGCCATCCCACTGCCGACATCTATTGACAGGAACAACAAAGAGTCAAAAATTATGGCAAATTTACTCATTGCTGAAGGTGAGTGGGTTGATAAGGCTAACTTGCTGAAGTGCAAGCGAGAGCATTTGAATAATATAATAGTGTTGCGTACGAAAAATGATTATCCAAGCATGCTTTTGCAGCCATTGTTGGGCTCGCTAGAAACTTCCTCGAATAAAACGGTAACGCCGCCAGTGGAAGTGGGGCACGGGGCGCAAACTAAAGATTCGGAGATTCTCGATATCGATAATGTGGCTCCTTCCGGTAGGGATGATAAAAGCTCAGAAGAGGATAAAGCTGATGAGCAAAGTAACAAGCCATTGACTCACCAAAATAGTTTGCTGTAATGATAGAAGAAACCATTTTTTATTTACACGTCTGTTGATGATATGCTCCTTGCGGGAATACAGGCGATCAGGAGTGAATAGTCAGAGTGCTTGGAGTGAGTGCTCATAATTGTTTTGCGGTTTTATGCTTCTGCTCAGTTACCCCAATGAATGCAAAAAATCAACACGGAAGTATTTATGTCTAATGATCGCCGTTATCAAGTTTTTGTCAGTTCGACTTATGAGGATCTTAGAGAGGAACGGCAGGAAATAATGCAAGCTCTTTTGGAGTTGGATTGTATTCCTGCTGGAATGGAGTTGTTTCCTGCGACTGATGATGATCAATGGACGCTTATAAAGCGAGTGATCGATGAGTGTGATTACTATATTGTCATAATTGCTGGGCGATACGGTTCAATTGGCCCTAAGGGGATCAGTTACACTGAGCAAGAATATCGATATGCAGTCGAGTCTGGAAAGCCGGTGATCGCATTTTTGCATAAGGCGCCAGTAAATATTTCGGTTGGTAAGTCTGAGTCAATTCCAGCATCTGTTGAGTTGCTGAAGAGCTTCAGAGAGTTAGCTCAAAAGAAGGTCTGTAAGTACTGGGAGAGTCCATCTGATCTTGGCTCTGCTGTGAGTCGTAGCTTGGTTCGGTTGATTGGCACTCATCCAATGCCTGGATGGATAAGAGCTGATAAGGCAGCGGATGCTGTAGCAGCGACTGAAGTTCTGCGACTTCGTAAAACTATTGAAGATCTTCAAGCCAAACTTGCTGAAAGCCGTTTTTCTGCACCTAAAGGAAGTGAGGGGTTGGCCCAGGGGGAGGAAGTATATCCAATTGATTTCAAGTTTGAAGCGCGCGATGCTGATGGGGAAGTGTGGAGTTTTAACCGTCAAACCGTTTTATCTTGGAACGAACTGCTAGAAGGGCTTGGCCCGTTTATGCTGGACGAGATTGATGATGACCAATTTCGGGTGGAGGTTTGTCAACTTGTGAAGTCTCAGCTCCTTGAGAATCTTAATCTTCATGAGGATTTGGCGGAGTACAAAAATTTTCGAAATTTTGTGGTAGAGCCGCGTGATGTGCAAACTATAAAAATTCAACTTCGTGCCCTTGGGATTATTGAGCAGAGCAAAAAAGCTCGTAGTGTAAAGGATACTCGAACTTATTGGAGTCTTACACCTTTTGGGGATTCCATGCTTGTGCAGCTTCGAGCGATTCAAAAAGGGGAATACAAAGACTGGGAGGAGGGTGATGAGCCTGGCAATGATGAGTCCACACTCGACAGACTTGAAGAAGGGAGTGTAGCTCAGAAGTGACCTAATCAGTCACTTCGTTCGCTCGAATGTGACTTAGGTGAGTTCCACACTGATTTAGGGCGGGTGAGTTAGCTTCTAATTTTGAGAGGTGTCGAGATGTTGTTGGTCTCATCTATGATCGATCTGATTGGTTCTTTGGCTTCAACCAGAATGTGCTTGGTAGGTAGGTCATTTACAACTAGTCGAACTCCTTTCGCTTAACTGGCGGCCTGGGGGGGTATCGATCAGGCTGGGCTGATGGAGCGGTCTCTTGAATCCACTAGACACCCGCTGTAGTTAACGGTAGCTTCAGACGCTGGGTCTAAATGATAGGGACAAAATCATGGCAGATAAGCACCCGTACTCCGGAATTTCAGGGCTAACACAGACCGTTTCTCAGCTTCGAAAGTCTTTCCCTCCTCAGTTCGGGGCGGACACGATGAAAAAGCTCGGAATAGCACCTAATAACGAAAGCTATGTGTTGAGCACGCTGCGATTTCTTGGCGTGTTAGGTGAAGATGGTAAAAAAGGTCAAAAAGTCGGTTCAGTCTTTAGCCAGCATGATGATAACGAGTTCCAGCGAGGCTTTGCTGACATAGTTTCTTCAGCATATAGCGAGCTCTTTGGGTTGTATGGGGAAGATGCTTGGACGCTTCCGACAACTAAACTCATTGCTTACTTCAGGCATACCGACAATACGAGCGACGTCGTAGGTAAGAAGCAGGCCGCGACTTTTCAAGCGCTTGGCATGCTTTCTGGAAAAGTAGACGGTACAGTGCGATCGCCTTCACTCAAGTCTAAGGCAACAGATACATCCGCTCCTCCGCGCGCTTCACGTTCCAAAGCTACTCCGCAGCAACCGAAAGTCGAAGCTATATTGCCTATTTATTCGGCTCAGCCTGCATCTCAATCTTCTGCTATGGCGCTCACTGTTAGGGTAGAGATCAACCTACCTGCTGGTGGCGATCAAGAGACTTACGACCGTATCTTTAAGAGCATCAGAGAGAACCTCCTGAATGGCAATGTCTCTTAATCTCTTCGAAGAGATAGTCCGCAGGACAAAAGAGGTAGTTGATGGCGGAAGTGATGCCAAAAACATTGCCCTGCATCCATTTGAGCTAAGAAATATTCATCAAAGTTTTTATGGTAAGGTCAAAAAACTTTTTGACAACGGTCACTGTGCAGAATCTACCTTCGAAGCATTTAAGCTAATTGACAAGCTTGTGCAGCGGCTATGCCAAGTGGATGAGTCGGGTTTTAAGCTTATGATGAATGCCTTCAACGAAACCAAACCGATGCTCACTCTTGCTGACTTATCAACCACTAGCGGCCGAGACGAGCAGAAAGGTTACAGCTTCCTTTTCAGTGGGGCGGTCATGGCCATTCGGAACCCCCGAGGTCACGAGATAAACCTCAGTGACGATCCTGACACCTGCTTGGATCATCTTGCGTTTGCTTCACTGTTGCTTAGAAGGCTCGAGCAAAGTGGTTTTTCTTGAGTGCAAATGGCACGTATTTTTCAGTAGTGCACGCTACGAAAGCCCAGCTTCAGCCAGTGGCGATAGCCACTCCTTCAATTATCTTCCAAATATCGTTCAAACTCACCGACCTGCTCGTTAAACCCCCCTGAAAATCAGAGTCGGCAACCCGAACTGCGACTGCTCAATAGTGGTGCTGGAATCCGATGGATATTGGGGGATAGTGTTCGACCATAGCTGGCATATACGGTGGGGGGCGCCTCATGAATATCAGAATCCGAGAGTGGGTGGGGGTGAAGTAAATAGCTGTGAGCCCGCGCAGGATCGCGTTTAGGAGGTGTTAGATGAATGCTAGTGTCATGCGCTCTAAGCGCTTATCTTTGTCTTAGGAGGGGTAGGTGATTTACTTCGGCTAGAATTGAAGTTCAAGGTTCTTCATTACTCGACTTACTTGGATCGAAGACCATTCACCGCCCCGGCTAGTGGTTATCCCTTTACCATTCAAGCAATCAGCAACCTGTTGAAGTGTACGACCGCCCTTGCGGATGCACAGATCAATCGGATCACGCACAGATTCTTGCCAGTGGATCACGCGCTCTTGAATTGCCTCGCTAGCCTTAGCCCGGTTAGTAGCGGTACGACCTTTCTCCAGTGCCGCAGTACGGCGTGCAATCTTCTCAACCGACTGTGGGTCACCATTATCAGCACGAGCCTGTAGGGCAGCTAGAGCTTCTTTCGTACGACTGGCGATGAAGGATCGCTCCTGCTCAGCCAGTGCTGCAAACAAGTGAAGTTCAAAAGGTTTAGCGTGAGGCATGGTTGCCACTTTGAACTCTGTCTGTTCCATCAGACGGGCGATGTGATGGACGGAGCGAGATAGACGATCCAACTTGGCTACTGCCAACTGAGCCTTCGCCTGTTTGCACAGGATCAGAGCCTTGGCACCTTCGGGACGATCCTCGATTGCCAGCTTGCCCGACGCCACGTCAACAAACTCACCGACAATGTTCCAGCCGTTTTGCTGGGCAGCACGTTGGATGTACTCACGTTGAGCCTCAAGACCTAATCCACTCTCCCCTTGTGATGAGCTCGACACACGGTAGTAGCTCACTACTTTGATTGTGTTGGCTGCGTGGCTGGTCATGAATTGGCTCTTGAGGATATCTCTGGCATTGAATATAACATATCGTGATAGGTCGTTCTAGGTTTGTAATATTTATTCTTCGGCTATTTTCTATGCCCGAAGCTTGAGAATACCGGCGCAAATGGCGGAAGCGTTCGCATCTAGAGTTTCGAGTGCGTGTAGTGCTTTTTCATGAGCATCAGGTGAGCCTGTCGTCCTCGCCCACAATGCCAATTCTTCAATGGCTGCCGCACAGGCCAGTTGCCCTTCCCACAGAAGGGTTAGTACATCTGCTGTGGCTATGTTGTCTTGCATGTTTGTCATCCGTGAACCATGGGAGATGGGCGTCAGAGCCCTTGTAGCAGCTCCGAGAGGGAGAGACCCAGACCGTCGGCAAGCACTTTGGCGGCCTCAAGGCTGGGGTTCGCTGTGCCTGTCTCGATTCGCGACATGTACGTTCGTACAAAGCCGCACCTATCAGCAAATGCTTCTTGGCTGAAGCCCTGACTGCTGCGTAGCTCACGCACACGTTGCCCGAAGGTCTTTCTGAGATTTTGGTTTGTCTGCATTCCCGAATGATGGGCGTCTGTGCTCTAATCGTGAACACACCAAATGTTGACACACTAAATGATACATGAGGGCAGTTTATGAAGGCTTGCAAGGGGACGTTTGTAATGAACGCAAAGCTATCAACGGCATTGGCAATTCTTTGTTTGGCAGCTTCGGCGTATGGGGCTAAGAAAAATGCTGAACCTACGCCATGGGTTCAAGAGCCCACCACATTTTTAGGCATTAAGTTTGATGAGAAACTGATTTATCAGATGAAGCAGTGCCCAGCGGACTACAGTGTTCCTGCCGAAATTTGTTATCAACGTCCATTTCAAGGTTACTACCCTCTGTTTGCCGTGCCTTCTCTAGGTTTGCATGGCTATACAGCTGGCGTGTTGACGTATGACTCCTTGATCCGAGAAATTGTACTCAACACGAAGATAGATGATTACGATGCGGTGGTCGTTTTACTCACTCAAAAATACGGGGGTCCACAAAGTCAAAAGACGGAGATGGTGAAGACGAAGGTTGGTGCCACGTTCCAAAATGAAAAATCATATTGGGAAGGTAAGAAAGTACAAATTATCCTGAGAAAGTATAGCGATAATATTGATACTAGCTCCATATCAGTAATAAATAAATCTGTCGCTGTAGAAGCTTTGAGAGGTGAGCGTGGAAAAGTAAACGAAAATGCTTCAAAACTTTGAAAGCCTGTGCTGAGTTGTTTAAATTTTAAGATTTCGTAGAGGACATGACCGCTGCTTAGTCAGGATTGGCTAAAGGCTGCGTACAATCAGGTGCACAGCCGCTCTGTCTCAAGAATATCGGTGTATTGGCTCAGTTATTACCCCTGATAAAGCACCTGATAAAGCCTTGGATGATCACGTTGTTCACCGTTGCCCAGTATCTGCATACTTGATGGCAAGTAAGGGTCAATCGCAGATGGTGATGTGCGGGACGCTCCCTACAGTCATACATAGGCGAAATAAAATGATGCAGGCAGCACACTATTAAAAAGCGAAAATAAGCCCTCAGCAAACATAGGGATTCTTAGTTCAGTAAAACAAAGCGTAACGCGACAAACAGAATATTTTTAGATTTAGGGAAATTCAAATGGAACCTATACACTGGCTTATTGTATTTATCATTCTATGCGTTCTTATCTCGTTTATTGCAAACAAAAAAGGACGCTCTGGTTTACTTCTATTTTTCTCTATGGTTGCCCCTGCGGTGCCGCTGATGATGATAGCTTCATTTTCTCTAGGAAATAACATGGAAGCTAAGCCATTTGCAATGTGGGTTGTTGCTTTCCTCTGCCCAGTTGTTGGTTTTTTTTGGGCAATAATGGCTAAAAACAAAGAGCAAATGGCTGCTGATATTGGAAGCTTCGGAGGCATGAAGAAGTGCCAGTTCTGTGCTGAGCCTGTAAGAGCGGAGGCGATTAAGTGCAAGCATTGTGGTAGTAAATTGGAGCTCGATGCTTAGCTATTAAGACTTGTTTAAAAGCTAGGAATCCGTAGTTTCGTCTTCTGTGCGACGCACAGCAACATCTAATTGTCTGTGTGTACATAGAGGAGATTGCTTACATATTCTGGTTGACAATCAGAAGTGAGCTCTAGAGATTTGTAGGTCGTCAATACAACCAGTGTTAGCAGGTGAGCGAAGCGAATGCTTTTAGAGGAAAGGATGAGCGTAGCCCTCTTAGCTCTTGATCTTCTTCTGTGCAATGCACAGTGATATCTAATTGTTCTGTGTGTACACAGAGGTGATTGCTTACATGTCTGATTGCAAATCAGAAATTGCTTATAGAGTTTTAACTTTCCAATACAATAAGTGTCAGCAAGTGAGCCGAAGGCGAATGCTTTCAGAGGAGAGGGTGAGCGCAAGCCCTCTCGGCTCTTGATTTTCTCCTGAGTTTACTCAGAATTTTACTTCTATCGTAACTACGATAGTGATTATATACTAAGAAATATACATCTATGTCGTGGTAACGACATGGTCATCCTCCTTTTTATTTTGATGGGTTTTATCCCATCTTTCTTTTAACTTTCTCAAGGACACAGCTTCGGGGATGACCTCCCTGAAAACTGAGCATTCATCGGGACAATCTCCCGAGAGTCAAAGCATCGTTCGCTTTGCTCTCTTATATAATCTGTCGTTAATTGTGCATCGCAACCTTCTTCCATCTGCTTGCCGTATTTCTATTCACTCCAAACCGCCTAGCCACATCTTGGATCGACATGGTTTTGTTTTGCTTGAACAGGCTCATTGCCTCGATCTGCTCAATGGATATACCCGAGAGTTGCGCCTTGCGCTCAAACCAGAACTGGTCAAAATCGATCTTGCAGTCAAACTGCTCTAGCAGGCTCGGATGTCTGTCGAGGTGAAACATTAAACCTCCAAGTGCTATTCTTGCAGCCTGTACGACACGTTCAACCTGACGGACACCCATAGGCATTAAGTTATGATTGCAAAGAACCTCGGCAGCCGCTTCGGTGGAAATTTTGGGTAGGTATAGAACTCTTCTGACATCACTAGGAGCCACGTTGAATCGACCAGTAGTCAGCGAGTCACTACCTTCATGCTCTACCTGTGAGCCGCACGCCCCTGTGATGTAATCATCAATCCAATGGGTGGCATGGCCGTCAAATCTGAAAAACTGCAAGAATCCCGAAATAGGATTTGTAAGTACACTTGGCTTCGCCCCAGCATTGGATTTTTTTGAGGTCGATTGTGAGGGAAACTCGATAATTTCTGCTGAGCCTTGTGGTGCAATCTCTGGCGTCGAGTCAACCCTAACTGGCGTGCCGTCATCACTGATCGTATAGCGTGACCCTTGAGCAACCTTCTTCCCTATTTTAGTGGGGTGAATGTGTGGCTCGTGTAGTAGCTTTTTGCGGGTATAGCAACCAATAATCTCGCCCGTTCTCTTATCAATTATCGAATCGCCGCAGCGAATAGATTGGTTTTCATCGCGGACTTGACGAAGCTCTGCCAACGTAAGTGGCGAAGCAGCGTTGTGGTGCTGGCACGGGACGGCATGATGCATGGATTAGTCTCCTTTGTTTAGTTCATAGGCATTCCTCTCGGGGTAGCTGCCATTGGTTTTGGTAAATCACAGACGCACAAAAACCCATGCGATCCTAGTCTGGGATGAGCCAAACGAGTGCATGAGGCTTGATTTGATACTTTTGCGTGCTATCTGTAAGGGTGGCTTTATACGCGAATGATTCGCATTTGTCGAGAAGTTTCTTGTTTGCTTTCTCGACTTGCGCGTTGGTTGCTTAGTCATTAAACAATGAGCAACCAACTAAGAACGAGATGTTGCTCGTGCCGACCTCATGCCTTTCTTGAGAGCGCATAAAAGCCCCGCACAGCGTTGATACGCTGCCGAGGCCATGCGGTATTGCTCGTCATTTTAAATCGCTCACAGAGGCTTTCAGCGCCTTAAGGATTAACAATCATCATTAGGGAATGATCAATTCTCCTCCGTAGGCTTCATTAACCTCTTTCCGGATCGACTCAATCAACTTGGCTTGCTTGTCTGCTACTTTCTTTTGCTCTGCCTTCTCTGCCTTCTCAAGCAGCTGTCGTTCTAAGAGCTCTTTATATTGGGCATGCTCAGCTTGCAGTTCAGCGATGTATTCTTGCTTTACACGTTCATTTATTACCTCAAGGTCTAGAGCTTGTACGTGTTCAGGCTTGATCATTGCAGCATGGTATGACAGAGGATCTGTCGTGATCGGGTACTTAATTGAAAGCACATAACCCTGCGAATTTAACTCAATGATTTTGTTGATGAACCCAAGCGCGATATCGTCACGCACAGACTCACAACACTGATTAGTGGCCTTGTATGCATGGTGGTATCCAGCTTGGCGCTGTTCAAGCTCGGCTTGATTAAATTGGCGAGGGGCGCCCGTGATACGAATAGTCATTCATAGCTCCTTTCTTTTTAATATGTGAAATCATTTTTGAGGTAATGATTGTTTTGTATTGCTCGTCAGTCAGTTTGAAGACAGATGGCTTTATCTTAGTCTTACTAAAGGCGGCGTCACCACTAAACTCGCCTTTGCTCTCTATTTTCTGCGTATGTTGCGCCTTTTTATCTCTCCGCTCATTTACTCGCACGACAGCTCGTGATAGACCCGCCATAAAGTAATCTATATTACTCATTGCGTTGAATCCTCTTGTTTTTTTTCTTGCATTCGGCACGCCTTAAGTTGTTCGCCACCGAACTGATCATAACCTGAAGACAGTGTTGCTGATTTGAATAACCAGCACGATCCATAATAAAGCCAAGCTGATTGATTGCCTCATCATTCAATTGAATTCGCATTATTTAAAGCCTGCAATTGTTTGAGCCTGTAGATAGTCAGTGACAGACTCGCCAACAGCTTCGGCGCTACCTCTAATAAGCTCATAGCTGGCTTTGCTAAACATCAGCTTAACTTGCACTCTAAATGATTGCTTAGCTTGCCACACTCGCCAGCGGCAAGTATTTGAACAAGTTCGTGTGTGACTTCTTTTGTTAGCTAAGCTGGTTCCACAACTGGAACATTTCTTTGTTTCAGGCATAGTTAATCCTCCATTGAGTTGGTGGTAATAAATTTTTGCGGTTGTTAAATCATTTTTTAGACAATAAAAAAGGTCTAGCCGTGAAGTAAGACCTTTTGAATTTGGTGGATAAAAACTAATACAGCCACTGATATCTAGAAGAAAAATCTATCGTCAGTGGGGGGGCAAAGGACATTCGAGAATACTGAGCATGCGCAGAATTAGTTTTTCTCCTAAGTTTTATAATCATACACTAATTAGTGCTTTTTGTCAATACTGTTGGTCGGTTAGTCAAGCACTTTCTTAAATTATTTCTTAACTAAAAATTGAGGTTTTTGATTGCTTCGACCATCGCTTTGATAGGAGTGCGGCTGCCATAGACACCGAATGTTACGGCGGCGTCTTCGTGACCAGCGATGCGCTTGATCAGTGAGTCTTGTACGCCCGCATCACGTAGGTCATCAATCATTGTGTGACGGAAACTGTGAAAGGTTTTCTTGGGGTCGATGATCCCCATTTTGGCCCGATACCGGCTAAACCATTTTGACGGTGCGTGCCCCAGTTTTCCACGTACAGGTTCCAGCTCTGGGAATAAACGATCTGAGTTTTGATTTCGCTGATTGTCCACGTAGTCGAGCAGTCCGAGTTGAATCAATGCGGGGTGGATTGGTAGGGTTCGCCGACTGCTACTGTTCTTTAGCTTCTGAGACTCGTGACCATCATCGATCCGAATGCAATCGACTCCATGCAACTTGATGAAGTCAGCAACGTGTAACTGACAGAGTTCTTCCAATCTGGCACCTGTGAACCTTCCGAGGAGCGGCAACCAGTACCGCCAAGGATGTTTGAGGGCTTCAGTCTTGAGTGCTTCCAGATTGAGCAGGGTTCTTAGGTCATGTTGTTCAAAAGACAGACGTGCTTCCTTGGCTGATCCCGTCATCACCTTGAGTCCCATCAATGGATTCTCGGTAACGTAACCATTCGACTTGCACCAATTCATGAATGCCGAGAGCTTGCGTAGACGGTTATTCACGGTCACGGCGGTGATGGTTTTGTACGTGCCGCCTGCTTCAATGACTTCAGCTAACGTCTTGCCCTTGAACTGAGGGAGGAGGGCGAAATACTGAGGGCAAAGGCTTAGACGATCTTTCAGTAGGCGAGCTTGCTGCGCGTCGAACGCGGAAACGGACATGTCGCCCATCAGCTCGAACAGGTCCCGCAATGCGCGCTCAACTTCGTGAGTGCTGACCTCTCGCCATGTCCCCCCAGCCTTGCCTTCCTTGATGTACTTCTTCGCGAGCTCAGCGAGAGTCGGCCCACCTTTTCTGCGAAGCTTTTGAGGCTCTGTGGAGCCGCTTGGGCGCTCAGGAATTGAAGGTGTAGGGCTAGTGTCACGCCACTGAGAACAGAGCAAGCGAAGCATCTCAAGGTCGGCTGTGGGATGTTCTGTCAGGTAGTGATGGACTCGTTGGGCCAGCGAGGACGCAAGGAAGGTTGCCGGTTGTCGGGTGCTGATATTCAAGCTTAAGCGCAATGTGTGACAGCTCGGGAAGAGATGCTTAGGCAGTCGCAGATTCAGATAGTAGAAAGCTCCGCGACGGATTATGTAGGCCATATGTGTGACACCGATGTGTGACAGCTGTGTGTGACAGTGCTGGCTACACCCCGATTTCTGACTGTCCGTACCGGGTGTTGGCACGGAAGATTAGAGACAACCTCAAATGCCTGACACCCTTATCCCATATGGCTTTCAACGATACCCGAGCATGCTTGCATGCCATCTGGTCAGAGCCGGAAGGCAGCAGCCACAGCGGGAACATTGTGTGCCGGGGTGTGGCTGGTGGGGTTGCCTCCATAACGCTCTCCCGCAACGCCCTCTGTTTCAAATCAAAAAATGTCTCTTCAGTCATCTGCCCATCTGTAGTGTGCAGCGATGACGGCTTTTTGCTGGACAACCTTCGACCGTCTGCTAGCGTCAATCATGCGTTTTTTTCAAAAAATGACCGTGGTGCTGGAGTAGTAAAGAAGTGATGGCACTCCTTCAATCAGAAAGGATGATTGCCATGCACAGCCTCCAAGGTTTACCCAGTCGTATCAGCGGTTCCGTCGGCACCCCCGGCAAGGCCCGCAATGATTCTGATGATGTTCGATCCATTCAGAATCTATTCAACCTGATCATCCCCAAACCCACGTCGCCTTTGCTGGTGGATGGCAAGTGCGGCCCGCTGCTGGTCCAGCGCATCAAGGACTACCAATCCAGTCGTCTGAAGGTCGCCACCCCCGACGGCGTGATTGACCCGGCAGGCCGAACGTTCAGCACCCTGCTCGAAGACGCGCGCAAGGCAACTCCCGTGACCCCGGCCAACGACTCGGCCGGTGCCGCTGCCGCCCCAACCCCGCCACGCCCTCCGGCGCCTGCTCCCGCCCCAGCAGACACACTGCAGTTGGTTACAAAAGCCAGCTGTGATGGACGTGTGACGCTGACCGACGCTGACTTTCAAAGCGCCGCGACAGCACTGGGCAGCGGTATTTCGGTGAACATCATCAAGGCCTTCGCCACTGTGGAATCGGGTGGGCGATCCGGCTTCGGCCCGGCCCAGATGCCGGTGATCGCGTATGAAGGCCACATCTTTCGCAAATACACCCAGCAGAAGTACGACAAGGCCTATCCCCTGCTGTCATACGCCTACCGGGAGAAAGCCGGCCCGCAATGGAAAGCCAACAACAAAACCCAGGCGGTGGCGTGGCAGACCCTGGCCGATGCGTTCAAGTTAAATCAGGAGGCGGCGTTGATGTCGGCGTCGTACGGCATGTTTCAGATCATGGGCTTCAACTTCGCCGCCTGCGGTTACAAGAGCGTCTTCGATTTTGTCAGCGCGATGAAACTCAACGCCGGCCAGCAACTGATGGCGTTCGTCGGCTTTTGCCGCAAGAACCCGACGTTGTTCAAGGCCATGAAGAACAAGGACTTCGCGGGCATGGCCGCCCAATACAATGGGGCGGATTATGGCGATTACGACAAGCGAATCCAGAAGGCCTTTGAGGCGCTGGAGAGGAAAAAGTAGCCGTGCATGACGGTTGTTTCACAACGTGCAAAGCGCCCACTGGACAACCCAAAACCATCTTGTTAGTTTCCGCCAGCCGCTTGTTTCAAGGTGTAACAAGAGCGCTGCATTGATATTGAAGTGCCACCACTTCTTTAACTTACAAGGATGTCAGTGATGAAAAGCCTGCAAGGGTTGCCCCGTCTTATCAGTGCTTCGGTGGGCGCGCCGGGTAAAGCGCGCAACTTGCCTGCCGATGTTCAGTGCATCCAGTATTTATTCAATTTGATCATTCCCAAGATGGGTTTTCCGCTGGCCGAAAACGGCAAGTGTGACGGCCAGTTGGTGCAGTGCATCAGTCAGTATCAGTTTCGCCACCTTAAATACGCGCATCCTGATGGGGTGATCGACCCCACCGGCCGTACGTTCAACAGCCTGATCGAAGAAGCGGTGAAAGTGCCGGTGAAGGCGTCTCCGACGATGCGCATTCCAAGCTTTCTCAACGCGTTCGGCAATAACAACGCCGATGCGGTGCAGGCCACCGTCAATGTCTACCTGGACCGCATGCGTGCGATGGTCGAGGCCGAGCGCCGCAACCGGCAATTGATGCTCCAGCCCACGTGCGACGGCGGCATGACGCTCACCGAAACCGACTTCCAGAACGCCGCCACGCAGTTGGGCAGCGGTATTTCGGTGAATATCATCAAGGCGTTCGCCACTGTGGAGTCCGGCGGGCGTTCCGGTTTCGGGCCGGCCAAGTTGCCGGTGATCGCTTTTGAAGGGCACCTGTTTCGCAAGTACACCAAGCACATCTATGACCAGGCACACCCACTGCTGTCGTATATCTACGTGAGGAAGGCCGGGCCACAGTGGCAAGTCAACAACAAGGACCAGGCCAAGGCCTGGGAAACCATGGCCACCGCCTTTGCGTTGGATCAGGAAGCGGCCTTGATGTCGGCGTCCTGGGGCATGTTCCAGATCATGGGGTTCAACTATGCCTCCTGTGGTTACAAGACCGTGTTTGAATTCGCCGCGGCATTAAAGATCAATGCCGGCAACCAATTAAAGGCGTTCCTCGGTTTTTGCAGCAAAAGCCCGGCGTTGATCAAAGCCATGAAAGACAAAGACTACGTGGCCATGGCGCGCAACTATAACGGCGAGGATTACGGCGACTATGACCGCCGTATCAAGAAGGCCTACGAAGCACTGGAAGGGAAGAAATAAGATGATGCGTTTTCTGGCAGTGGGTGTTTTGTCGTTGTGCGCTATCGCGCCTGCATGTGCAGACGAAACAGCCTTGCACTCAGGCAAGTACGAAGGGCTGATGCTGGCGGTCACCCCTGAGCATCAAGTCGAAGGTTTCTACTCGGAGGAGTTGGGTGAGGGCGTAACCCGCACCTGTACGTTTTACCTGCAAGGCGCGCCCGACGCGCTGACGACCTGGGTCGATGACGCCTACCCTGGCAGCGTGACGGCCTCGTCCGACGGCGTGACGCTGACCGTGGAACAAGGCCGCCAGCACCCCGGTTGTCTCAGCGTGCTGATGCCGGAAATCGCCACCGGGCTGGACCTGACCCAAACCGCCCGCAAACAGTGGATCGGCCTGGTGACGGTCACTGCCGACAAGGCTTACCTGCTCAAAACCCCTGGCGACAACGCGGGCAAGCATCCGTATATCGTCAAGGACGATGTGGTCGGCGTACTGGCTTACAAGGATGGCTGGGCCCAGGTTGAATTCACCAATGCCAAGGACCGCTCGTTCACCGGCTGGATCCGCCAGGATCAATACAGCCGCCTGACTGCGCCCAAAAGCTGAACCGCGACCCTCTACCAGGGAAAGTCCTACCTGCCGGTCAGAACCCTGCGCGTCGATGAGGTGATGTGCGCAAAAGTGACGCAGGGCCGCGGCAAACCCGAAACCTTCTACGTGTTTACCCACGATGATGCCTTCATGCTTGCCCCGATCACGCCGCGTGGCGCACTCAACGTCCCGATGAAAGGCAAGGTATTCGATTACCTGTTGAGCCATCAGCAGAAGGTGTTCACCGGTATCCAGGGCGCTGCGTTATGTAACGGTGCCGGGCTACAAACCAGGGATGGCGGCTGTGGATGAGTTTGCGATCGTCAACCCTTGCTCGGGCGCGCAGCAGCCAGAGCCTGCTGCGCAGCACTGAGCCAACCCCTGCGCCGCAACGTGTCATGCACGTTGCGGCATTTTTATGCCCGGGGTTCAGGCCTTGTTGCGGTTGAACAGCTTGCGGATCACAGCGAACAGCGCCACAACGCCGACCACCAGGAACTTCTTCGCCGCCAGCAGGAAGATGCCGATCTTGGCAAACAACCCGGCCTTGGCCGCTATCCCGCCGGCCACCAGGGCCGCCAGGCCGTAAGTGGCCAGCTTGTCGGTCTTGGGGTTGAAGTCGGTGTACAGGTTGCCGTCGGTAAAGTTGGTAAAGGCCAACACCTTGGGCATTTCCTGCTTGATGGTGGGCAGGTCGGCCATGGCGGCGACGGCGTTGAGTTCCAGTACGCCTTCACGGCCCAGCACGCGGATGCTGTAGTTGAGGGTGGTCTGCTGGGCGTCGTCGGCTTTCAGCTCGCGGGCCCAGTACATTTTGTGAGTGGTATCGTCGTAGCGCGGCGGTTCGGCCCAGCCCAGCAGGTGCAGGCCGGCGTAGCCTTGTTTCTGGCGTTGCTGGTTGTCTTCCTCATCTTCTTCCTGCATCTGCTTGAGGAGTTCGGCGTAGTCGATTTTCGCCGCATCCTCGTCGGAAACGTGCCCATCAGCCTTGTAGCTGACGATCACGCCCCAGCCGCGTTCCGACAAGGGGCTGACTGCTTTTGGCACGATCATGCCCAGGGTCTTGAAGCCGGGTGGGTTGCCCCAGCCATCGGTCAACAGGCGCTCGGTATCGGCGGGGTCGAGGTAGTAGAACTCGTCGTTGAGCTTGAGCGTGGCAATGCCACTGGGCAGCGTGACCGTGCCGGTCTTCTGCTTGAGTGAGGCGAGGAAGTGTTCAGCCGTTTCAGCCGGCGCGCTGGCTTCGGCGGGCGTGGGCGCAGGGGCAGCAAAGGCAGGTAGGGCAGACAGGCTCAGCGCAGCCGCCGCCATCAGCACGCGGAAGTAATTCATGGTAGTCCCTTACATTTTGAATTAATTTCGCGGAAGAATACTGAAATTCGCTGCTCGGGTCAGCCAAAAGTCTCCCGCAGCAGCCCGGCAAACGCGTCCCGCGCCAAGTGCCGCTGGGTGTCCTTGTGCCAAAACAGCAGGTTGTCCACGGCCTGCAGCTCTTCAAACCGGTAGGAGGCCAACTGATTGGCCTGCTCATAACGGGCCAGGATGCCTTCCGGCGCCAATGCCACGCCAATTCCCGCACTGACACAGCCGATGATCGTGCCCCAGCTGGCATAGCTGGCGATGCTCGGTTTGAAAGCATGCGGTTTGACCCAGTTCTCCAGCGCCGCCCGATACGGGCAACCCGCTGGCCATACCAGCAGCGTACGACCGGCCAGGTCTTCGGCGCTGGTGATCGGGGCGCTGGACGCGCTGGCGATCAGCACCAGGCGTTCGCTGTAGACCACGCTGTGTTCAAGCTTGGCGCGTTTGCCACCACAGGCCACCAGCGCCACGTCGAGGCGATGGTGTTGCAGGTCGTCCAGCAACTGCGCCCAGGCGCCGGTGACCAGTTCGAGCGAGACGTCCGGGTAGCGCCGATGGTATTCCGCCAGCAAGGGCGGCAGGCGGCCGCTGGCGCTGGATTCCACTGCGCCGATGCGCAAGGTGCCGCGGGGGATGGCGTCGGCATCCACCGCACGTTTGGATTCGTCTACCAGCGCCAGAATGCGTTCGCAGTAGTCCAGGAAGATTTCCCCGGCGGCACTGATCGCCAGCCCGCGCCCGGCACGGATAAACAAGGGCGTGCCCAACTCGCTTTCCAACTGCTTGATCCGCGTAGTGATGTTGGACGGCACGCAATGCAATTGCAGGGCGGCCTGGGCCACGCTGCCGGTTTGCGCCACGGCTCGCATCATTTTCAGTTGGGCCAGTTCCATTGCTCAGTTCCAGTGATTTCAGAAGTCAGAAACGCTTAATTGTCCTGCGCCTTGCCTGGGCCAAGACTGACGGCATCCTACTCAGTTGCCGGACGTCGCCGATGAATACCCCGTCACCCGCAAAGCTTACGCTAGTCATCGCCGGCGTCATCCTCTGTTGGGCCTATTCGCCGATTGGCGTGCACATGGGGTTGCGCAGTTACAGCCCCGGCCAACTGGCGTTGCTGCGCTTTCTGATTGCGTCGGTGTTCATGGGCGGTGTGGCATGGGTGGTGGGCATTGGCCGGCCGCGTCTGCACGATCTGCCGTGGTTACTGGTGCTGGGGTTCTTCGGCGTGTTTTTGCACCACACCAGCCTCAATTATGGGCAGCAATGGGTGACGGCGGCGGCGTCGAGCGTGCTGGCGCAGTCGGCGCCACTGTTCAGCGTGCTGATCGCGAGTTTGTGTTTGAAAGAACGCGTCAGTGCCTGGCGCTGGGGTTGTGTGTTGCTGGGCCTGCTTGGCGTGCTGGTGGTGATCTGGGGCGATCATGGCGTGGGCGATATTGACCCGCGCGGTTTGCTGATTGTGCTGGCGGCGGTGTCATGGAGCGTGTATTTCGCCATCCAGAAGCACTATGCCCATCGCTACAGCCCGCTGACCATGGCGTGTTACATGGTGTGGGCGGGCACTCTGATGCTGTGCGTGAACTTGCCAGGCCTGGCTGATGCCGTGCAGCAGGCACCGGCGCCGGAAAACCTCGCGGTGCTGATACTTGGCATTTTCCCCAGCGCCCTGGCGTACCTTGCCTGGGCCTATGTGTTGAAACACGTCGAGGTCAGCCGAGCGTCGGTGGCGATGTACCTGATCCCGCCGGTCGCCATGATGATGGCCGCGACGCTGCTGGGCGAGCACATTGCCGTGCAGGTGATGCTGGGCGGTGTGATGGTACTGGCCAGCGTGGCGGCCATCGGCCTGGAGGGCCGCTGGCGGTCAGTCGCTCAGGCAGAACGCGCGCAGCCGGTGGCCGTCGAGGTCCTGAGCGACAAAGGTGTAGCCGAAATCCAAAGGGGTCGGTGACTGAATGATGGTTGCGCCACGCGCCACCCACTGAGCGTGCAGGGCCTCTACGGCGGCCTGGTCTGGCAGGCAAAAGCCCACTTCGCCGCCGCCGCCGGTCATCCGGGCCGCTGGCTCCACCGTGTGCCGCGACCACAGCCCCAGCTTTACGCCGTTGTCGAGCATGAACAGGGCAAAGGTGGGGTTCAGTTCAAGCGGCGGGCTATCCAGCAGGCGGCTATAAAAGTTGGCACTGGTGGCCGGGCTGTCGACGTAGAGCAGGAAGTAATGGGCGACGGTGGGCATGCAGGCTCCTTGGAAATGGGCGGTCAAGTGCGCCCAGTCTAAGGGGATGCCCTGTCAGTTCTTGTCAGGAGTGAGCGGTGATCGCGCACCTTCACCGGTGTACAGGCTGATGATGTCGTCGATTTCCCCCGACATCTTCATCCGCAGCAGCGTACGCAAGATCCGCTGTACCGGCACGTTCGGGTCGTTGCGCACGATGCAACCCAGGCTTTGCTCGTCGATGATTGCGACCTTTTGCAGCCGCTCGTTCGGCGCCAGGTTCAAATTGAAACGCTCGAGTATCCATTCGTTAATGACGGCGTATTCAAAACGCCCGGCGACCAGCTTTTGCAGCACCAAGGCTTCGCTGCGCGAGTCATCACGGGTGAGCTGGCCTGTGGCAAACAGTGGGTCGAGGACAGCGTAGCGGTAGTTGAGCACCGTGCCGATCGGCTGAGGCGTCAGCGTGTCCACGTCTGCAGGCTGCGGCGCCGTGTGGCGGCCTACCAGCACATTGCGTTGCACCATCAGCGGCACGCTCCAGGTGTAGTCGCCGGACAGGCTGTCGACCCAGGTCTGGGCGACATAACAGCGCACATCGATGTCGCCATGGGCCATGGCGTTGGCGATGCGTGCCCGCGCCAGCACGTGAAACTCGGCCGGGCGCCCGACCTGGGTGGCCAGGCTTACCATCAAGTCATACAAAATACCCTGGGTGGGCTGGCTGTCCTCCACTTGGGCCATGGGCATCGCCCAGCTGTCGGAAACCGAGAAACGCAACGGCGCAGGTGCCGCGAGGCTGGCCAGGGAAATCATCCATAAGGCGCCCAGGACTACGCGCATACACTCTCCGGGTTCAGGCCTTTGCGGGGCCATTGAGCAGAGCTTAGTCAGATTAGACGAGCGTGCCGGATGCAATTTCCCCCTTGCTCCGCTAGCATTACCGGATTCCGCTTCCCAGTTGCGACGGTTTTCGATGAGTTATCAGGTTCTTGCACGTAAATGGCGTCCGCGCTCGTTCCGCGAAATGGTCGGCCAGACCCATGTGCTCAAGGCTCTGATCAATGCCTTGGACAGCCAACGGCTGCACCACGCCTACCTGTTCACCGGCACGCGAGGGGTGGGCAAGACCACCATTGCGCGCATTATCGCCAAATGCCTGAACTGTGAAACCGGTATCACTTCGACGCCTTGCGGCACGTGTTCGGTGTGCCGCGAGATCGATGAAGGGCGTTTTGTCGACCTGATCGAGATCGACGCCGCCAGCCGCACCAAGGTCGAAGACACCCGCGAGTTGCTCGATAACGTGCAGTACGCGCCGAGCCGTGGCCGCTTCAAGGTCTACCTGATCGACGAAGTGCACATGCTTTCCAGCCATTCCTTCAACGCGCTGTTGAAAACCCTGGAAGAGCCGCCGCCTTACGTCAAATTCATCCTGGCCACCACCGACCCGCAGAAACTTCCTGCAACGATCCTGTCGCGGTGCCTGCAGTTTTCCCTGAAAAACATGACCCCCGAGCGTGTGGTCGAGCATTTGACCCACGTGCTGGGTGTCGAGAAAGTACCGTTCGAAGACGACGCGCTGTGGCTGCTTGGCCGCGCGGCCGATGGTTCGATGCGCGATGCCATGAGCCTCACCGACCAGGCCATCGCCTTTGGCGAAGGCAAGGTGATGGCCGCCGACGTGCGCGCCATGCTCGGTACCCTCGACCATGGCCAGGTGTTCGACGTGCTGCACGCGCTGATCGAGGGCGACGCCAAGGCGTTGCTTGAAGCGGTGCGCCACTTGTCGGAACAAGGTCCGGACTGGAACGGCGTGCTGTCGGAAATCCTTAATGTCTTGCACCGCGTTGCGATCGCCCAGGCGCTGCCTGAAGGTGTCGACAACGGCCATGGCGACCGCGACCGCGTATTGGCGCTGGCCCAGGCATTGCCGGCCGAAGATGTGCAGTTCTACTACCAGATGGGCCTGATCGGGCGCCGCGACCTGCCGCTGGCGCCGGACCCGCGCGGTGGCTTTGAAATGGTCCTGCTGCGGATGCTGGCGTTCCGACCGGCGGATTCGGCCGACGCGCCGAGACAGCCGCTAAAGCCAGTGGGGATCAGCCAGGCCACAGTTGATTCCGCCAAACCAGTGGCTGGCGCGGCAGTGGTCGCGCCAGTAGTTGCTGCGCCTGCGCCCGTGGCTCCCGCGCCTGAGCCCGTAGTGGCTGCGCCCGAGCCGGTGATGGCTGAGCCGGCCATCGCGCCGGTGACCGAGCCCGTGGTCGACCTGCCGTGGAATGACCCGGTAGACGCCGAACCCGACGTCGAATTGCAACCTGCCGTGGAGCCCGTGCTGGAAACCAGCGGTGAGCAGCCCGAACTGACGCCGATGCCGACGCCGACCCCCGACAGCGCGGTGCCGGACGCACCCGAGTGGGTGTCTGCCCCGGTTCCAGAGCCGACCGTCGCCCAGGTTGAGGCCGCGACACCCGGCATCGACCTCGATGACGAACCGCCGCTGGACGAAGATTACATCGAGCCGGACATGGATTCGGCCTACAGCTACCTCGATGACCTGGCCAGCGAACACACCGCTGAGCCTGCACCCGAGCCCGAGGCGGAACCCGCTGCGGCCCCGGCCACCGGCCTGGCGCTGCAATGGCTGGAGTTGTTTCCGAAGTTGCCGATCTCCGGCATGACCGGCAGCATCGCCGCCAACTGCACCTTGATTGCCATCGATGGCGATCACTGGCTGTTGCACCTGGACCCGGCGCACAGCGCGCTGTTCAACGCGACCCAGCAACGCCGGCTCAACGATGCATTGAACCAGTACCATGAGCGCACGCTGACCATCACCATCGAGTTGATCAAGCCCGAGCAGGAAACCCCGGCCCAGGCCGCGACACGCCGACGCATCAACCGTCAGCGTGATGCCGAGCACTCGATCCAGGCTGATCCGCTCATCCAGCAAATGATGCAACAGTTCGGTGCGGTCGTGCGTCACGATACTATTGAACCTGTCGAAGCCCCGGTGCCCCAAGCGTCATGACACCGGGCTATTAATTGATCCACGTACTTTTGAGGTGATTCCCATGATGAAAGGTGGCATGGCCGGCCTGATGAAGCAGGCACAGCAGATGCAAGAAAAGATGGCCAAGATGCAGGAAGAACTGGCCAACGCCGAAGTCACCGGTAAAGCCGGTGGCGATATGGTTAGCGTGGTGATGACCGGTCGTCACGACATCAAGCGCGTGAGCATCGACCCAAGCGTATTGCCAGGCACCAGCGAAGATGATCTGGAAATGCTTGAAGCGCTGTTTGCAGCGGCCGTCAACGACGCCGTGCGCAAGATCGAAGCCAACAGCCAGGACAAAATGTCCGGCGTGACCGCTGGCATGCAGCTGCCACCGGGCATGAAGATGCCGTTCTGATGGTCTAGCCTTGGCTAGCATCAAATGCCAGGCCCAGTGCCTGGCATTTTTGTTTGTGCCGATCCAATCGAACCCTGGCGTGGCAAGCATGGTCTGCACCCTATACCGACGCATTCGATAAAGGACCCCCCTCATGCCTCAAGAACCCATTCTTAACCAGCGCATCGTTCTGGTCTCGCGCCCGCAAGGTGCGCCAACCCCGGAAAACTTTCGCCTGGAGCGCGTGAACCTGCCGGAGCTGGCAGACGGCCAGGTGCTCTTGAAAACGCTGTACCTGTCGCTCGACCCGTACATGCGCGGCCGCATGAGCGACGCACCGTCCTACGCCGCGCCGGTGGAAATCGACGAGGTAATGACCGGTGGCGCTGTCAGCCGTATCGAGCAGTCGCGTAATCCGAAATTTGAAGTGGGCGACCTGGTCGTCGGTTCCACGGGCTGGCAGAGCCACAGCATCTGCGACGGGAGCAACCTGATGCCGGTGCCCAATGGCCTGGCCAGCCCGTCGATGGCACTGGGTGTGCTGGGGATGCCGGGCATGACGGCGTACATGGGGTTGATGGATATCGGTCAGCCCCAGGCCGGCGAAACCCTGGTCGTCGCGGCGGCATCCGGCGCAGTCGGCTCAGTGGTGGGCCAGGTGGCCAAGCTCAAGGGCTTGCGCGTGGTGGGCATCGCCGGTGGCGCGGACAAGTGTCGCTACGTAGTGGACGAGTTGGGTTTTGACGCCTGCATCGATCACAAGAGCGCCAACTTTGCCCATGAGCTGGCGCTGGCGTGCTTCAACGGCGTGGACATCTATTATGAAAACGTCGGTGGCAAGGTCTTCGACGCGGTGTTGCCGCTGCTCAATCCCAAGGCGCGCATTCCCTTGTGCGGCCTGATTGCCGGCTACAACGCCCATGAAGCCCCAAGCGGCCCCGACCGCCTGCCCGCGTTGCAACGCACTTTGCTGACCAAACGCGTGCGCATCCAGGGTTTTATCGTGTTCGACGACTATGGCGATCGCCAGCCCGAATTCCTCAGCGCCATGGCACCGTGGGTGCGGGACGGCAAGATCAAGTTCCGCGAAGATGTGGTGGAGGGCCTGGAGCAGGCGCCCGAAGCCTTTATCGGTTTGCTTGAGGGACGCAACTTCGGCAAGTTGGTGGTACGCGTCGCGCAGGATTGACCATTTGACGCTAATCCGGGGCGCGGGTATAAACCGCGTCTCGTTGTTTTGTCGGACCATTCGCTCATGAGCTTCAGCCCCCTGATTCGCCAACTGATCGACGCCCTGCGCACCTTGCCGGGTGTCGGTCAGAAAACCGCCCAGCGTATGGCGCTGCAACTGCTGGAGCGTGATCGCAGCGGTGGCACCCGGTTGGCCCAGGCCTTGAGCCAGGCCATGACCGGTGTGGGCCATTGTCGCCAGTGCCGCACCCTCACCGAAGAAGACCTGTGCCCGCAATGCGCCGACCTGCGTCGCGACGACACGCTGCTGTGCGTGGTGGAAGGGCCGATGGATGTGTACGCGGTGGAACAGACCGGTTATCGCGGTCGCTACTTCGTGCTCAAGGGCCATTTGTCGCCGCTCGATGGCCTGGGGCCGGAAGCCATCGGCATTCCGCAGTTGGTGGCGCGCATTGAAGAGCAGGGTACGTTCACCGAGGTGATCCTGGCGACCAACCCGACGGTGGAAGGCGAAGCCACCGCGCATTACATCGCCCAGCTGCTGACCAATAAAGGCTTGATCACCTCGCGCATCGCCCATGGCGTGCCGTTGGGCGGTGAGCTGGAATTGGTGGACGGCGGGACGCTGGCGCATTCGTTTGCAGGCCGCAAGCCGATCGCCCTCTAAGCCAAACCGGCGTTCAAAATGTGGGAGCTGGCTTGCCTGCGATGGCGGTGGATCAGAGACATTGATGTCGCCTGATACTCCACCATCGCAGGCAAGCCAGCTCCCACAGTGGTTTTGTGGTGTAAGTGGGATCTTGAAAACCAAGCAAGCGCTTGGTAAGTTCGCTCCACCCCACCGTGGAGCTTGCCGATGCCTGCCTATCTGGACTACTTCGACCCCAGCCACCAATTGGTCCGCGACAGCGTGCGCCGTTTTGTCGAGCGCGAGATGTTGCCGGGCATTGAGCAATGGGAGGAAGCACAGAGCTTTCCTCGTGAGCTGTACCTCAAGGCCGGCGCGGCAGGAATCCTGGGCATCGGTTACCCCGAAAGCCTGGGCGGCAGTCACGAAGGTGACCTGTTCGCCAAGGTCGCCGCCAGCGAAGAGCTGATGCGCTGCGGCTCCGGCGGCGTGGTGGCCGGCCTGGGTTCGCTGGATATCGGCCTGCCACCGGTCGTCAAATGGGCGCGGCCCGAAGTCCGCGAGCGTGTTGCGCCTCAGGTGCTTGCCGGCGAGAAGATTAGCGCGCTGGCGGTCACCGAGCCGGGTGGCGGCTCCGATGTCGCCAGCCTGCAAACGCGCGCCATCCGCGATGGCGAGCATTACCGCGTGAGCGGCAGCAAAACCTTTATCACCAGTGGCGTGCGTGCCGACTTTTACACGGTCGCGGTGCGCACCGGTGGGCCCGGCTTTGGCGGCATCAGCTTATTGCTTATCGAGAAAGACACGCCCGGTTTCACGGTCGGCCAGCCGCTGAAGAAAATGGGTTGGTGGGCGTCAGACACGGCTGAGTTGTTCTTCGACGATTGCCGTGTGCCGGTGGGCAACCTGATTGGCGTCGAGAACATGGGGTTTGCCTGCATCATGGGCAACTTTCAAAGTGAGCGCCTGGCCCTGGCGCTGATGGCCAATATGACCGCGCAGCTTGCATTGGAGGAGAGCCTCAAATGGGCCACCCAGCGCGAAGCGTTCGGCAAACCCATCGGCAAATTCCAGGTGCTCAAGCACCGGCTGGCGGAAATGGCCACGGCGGTGGAGGTTTCGCGGGAATTCACCTACCGCCAGGCGGCGAAGATGGCGGCCGGCAAAAGTGTGATCAAGGAGATTTCCATGGCCAAGAACCTGGCCACCGACACCGCCGACCGCGTGACTTATGACGCGGTGCAGATCCTGGGCGGCCAGGGTTACATGCGTGGCAATTTGGTGGAGCGGCTGTACCGCGACAATCGCATTCTGTCGATTGGCGGGGGGACGCGCGAGGTGATGAATGAAATCATCAGCAAGCAAATGGGGCTTTGATTGGTGGTGGTCTTTCGCACGCCATCGCAGGCAAGCCAGCTCCCACATTGGAACGCGGTCACTTGTGGGAGCCGGGCTTGCCCGCGATGAGGCCCTAACAGACGCCTCTTAACGCTCCGTCAGCCCAAACTGCGTCAGGCAAAATGTCGGAATGCCCATGTCTTGCAGGCGTTGCGAGCCGCCCAGTTCCGGCAGGTCGATAATCGCCGCCGCTTCGAAAATCCTCGCGCCCATGCGCCGCACCAGGTTGGCCGCCGCGATCAGGGTGCCGCCGGTGGCGATCAGGTCATCGAACATCAGCACCGAGTCGCCTTCGCACAGGCTGTCTGCGTGCACTTCAAGAAAAGCTTCGCCGTACTCGGTTTGATAACCCTCGGCCAGCACGTCAGCCGGCAGCTTGCCCTGTTTGCGGAACAGAATCAGCGGTTTGTTCAGTTGGTAGGCGATGATCGAACCGATCAGAAAGCCCCGCGCATCCATCGCACCGATGTGGGTGAAATCGGCCTCGACATAACGCTGGGCAAAGCTGTCGGCAACCAGGCGCAGGGCACGGGGCGATTGGAACAGCGGGGTGATGTCACGAAAGATAACCCCAGGCTTGGGGAAGTCGATGACAGGGCGGATCAGGGATTTGATGTCGAACGAATCGAAGGTCATCGTCGAAGAGTCCTGGGAGCGGAAAACGGACTCGAAGTATACCTGCGGCCTCGCCGATTGGCGCGGCCGCAAGCGGCTGGATCAACCTTCCAGGGAGCCGCCGGCCAGCGCGCACAGCTGGATCGGGTCGAGGATATGCACTTCCTTGCCTTCAGCGGCAATCAGCTCGTTTTGCTGGAAGCGCGTGAACACGCGGGACACGGTTTCCACCGCCAGGCCCAGGTAGTTGCCGATTTCATTGCGAGACATGCTCAGGCGGAACTGATTGGCCGAGAACCCACGGGCACGGAAACGCGCCGACAGGTTGACCAGGAACGTGGCGATCCGCTCGTCGGCGGTTTTCTTCGACAGCAACAGCATCATCTGCTGGTCGTCGCGAATCTCGCGGCTCATCACACGCATCAATTGGCGACGCAGCTGCGGCAATTGCAGGGCCAGTTCATCCAGGCGTTCGAAGGGGATTTCGCACACCGATGTGGTCTCCAGCGCCTGGGCCGACACCGGGTGAATCTCGGTGTCCATGCCGGACAACCCGACCAGTTCGCTGGGCAGGTGGAAGCCGGTGATCTGCTCTTCGCCGCTGTCGCTGAGGCTGAACGTCTTCAGCGCGCCTGAACGTACTGCATAAACGGAATCGAATTTGTCGCCTTGGCGAAACAGAAACTCGCCCTTTTTCAGCGGGCGGCCGCGTTTAACGATTTCGTCCAGCGCTTCCATGTCTTCCAGATTCAACGAAAGTGGCAGGCAGAGGGGGGCCAGGCTGCAATCCTTGCAGTGAGCCTGGCTGTGAGCGCGCAGTTTGACTGGCTCGGACATTTCTTAAATCCTTGTGGGAAAACACACATAAGACGTAAGGGTAACGCACCGAGGGTGGATCAGGCCAGCGTGTACAAAAAAGCGGCACGTGGATAAAGGTTTTTGTATCGATGCCGATACACAGGTGAATCCCTATGAGCTGGAGCTCAGGTCATGTCGGTAATCCCTTTCAATAACCCTGTCATTACTACGAAAGCCCCTCAGGTGCTGACGGCCGCTGATGCGCTTGCGGGCAAAAAGGTCGATGACAAACCTGCGCCGCCACCCACGCCCGGTGAAGGTGTGGTGGTCACGATATCCGGGGCAGGGATGAAGGCTTCTCAAGCCGGTAGCAACCCCAATAAGGACATCGACGACAGCAACCTGAAAGACAACATCAAACAGCTGCTGAAAATGATCCGCGAACTCAGGAAGCAGCTTGCCGAGAAGATGGCTCAGCTTTCAGCAGCCATGAATGATACGGCCCTGAGCCCGGAGGCACGCCAGGCGAAAGTCGCCGGTTTGCAGGGGGATATTGCTTCAATTCAGTCCGGGTTGATGACCGCTCAAGGGCAGCTGGCCAAGTCGCTGAAAGATGAATCGCCTGAGGCTCAAATGGAAGCAATGACGCTGCTGTCGAAATAATTCAGGCCTAGATGACCCGCGAGAATCGTTGCCTGTTCTGGTGCTCCAGATAGGCATCGAACACCATGCACACCGAGCGCACCAGCAAGCGCCCGGCGGGCAATACGCGAATGCCCTGAGCATCAAGCTCGATCAGGCCATCGGCGGCCATCGTCTGCAGCTGCGGCCATAGCTCGTCGAAATAGCCGCGAAAATCGATGTTGAAAGCCTGTTCGATCTGCTCGAATTTCAGGCTGAAGGTGCAGATCAACTGCTGAATCACCTCGCGCCGCAACCGATCATCCGTGGTGCACACCAAGCCACGGCTGGTAGCCAGTTGCGCACCGGCCAGGGCGTTCTGGTAGTGATTGAGGTCACTGCTGTTCTGGCAGTACAGGTCGCCGATCTGGCTGATCGCCGATACGCCCAGCCCGATCAGGTCGCAATGCCCATGGGTGGTGTAGCCCTGAAAGTTACGCTGCAACGTCCCTTCTTCCTGGGCGACGGCCAGTTCGTCATCCGGCAGGGCGAAGTGGTCCATGCCGATGTAGCGATAGCCCGCGCGGGTCAACTGTTCGATGGTGGTTTGCAGCATCAGCAGTTTTTCCGCCGGGGAGGGCAGCTCGTCAGTGTTGATCCTCCGTTGCGGCATGAAACGCTCCGGCAAATGCGCGTAGTTGAACACCGACAGGCGATCCGGTTGCAGGCTGATCACTTCCTCCACGGTACGCGCGAAGTTGATCGGCGTTTGCTTGGGCAGCCCGTAGATCAGGTCGATATTGATCGAGCGAAATTGCAGGGTGCGCGCCGCATCGATCACAGCGCGGGTTTCTTCCAGGCTCTGCAGGCGGTTGACCGCACGCTGCACCTCGGGGTCGAGGTCTTGCAGGCCGATGCTCACACGGTTGAAACCCAGTTCACGCAGCAGGCCCATGGTTGCCCAGTCGGCTTCACGCGGGTCGATTTCAATGCCGTAGTCGCCAGAATCATCGTCGAGCACATTGAAGTGCTGGCGCAGGCGTGCCATGACCTGGCGCAGTTCGTCGTGGCTCAGAAACGTCGGTGTGCCGCCGCCGAAGTGCAACTGCTCGACCGGCTGCTTCGGGTCGAGGTGGCAGGCCACCAGCTGGATTTCCTGCTCCAGGCGTTGCAGGTAAGCCTGGGCGCGGCCACGGTCCTTGGTGATGACCTTGTTGCAGGCGCAGTAGTAGCAAATGTTCGCGCAGAACGGCACATGCACATACAGCGACAAGGGGCGCACGGCCTTGCGGCTGTCGCGCAGGGCGTGGAGCAGGTCGAAAGTGCCGACCTGGCTGTCGAATTGTACGGCGGTGGGGTAGGACGTGTAGCGCGGCCCCGCCAAGTCGTAACGGTGAATCAGATCTGTGTCCCAACGAATGGCGTCGAGCATGCGGGCGGTCCCCCGGATTGGCTAGTGGGCCGAGTCTAGGGGCGCGCCGGGCAGGGCATGTTGATTTGCATCAACGGGGAGCGGCGCTATGCCACATGGCGATTTAATGGCCCATTAGCCAGTGCTGATGCGGACCGGGCAAGGTCCACAGGCCGAATAGAATCACCAGCAGGCCTCCAGCGACACGCACACTGCGTTTGCGCAGCACGGCGGTGACGCGTTCAGCGGCCAGCCCGGTCGCCAGCAACACCGGCCAGGTGCCGAGCCCGAACGCCAGCATCAGCAACGCGCTGTCCGCCGCATTGCCCTGGCTCGCCGCCCACAGCAGCGTGCTGTAGACCAAGCCGCACGGCAGCCAGCCCCACAGCGCGCCCAACAGCAACGCGCGCGGCAGGCTGGACACCGGCAGCAAACGGTTGGCGACGGGCTGTAGGTAGCGCCACAGGCCGCGACCGAGGCTTTCGATGCGCGTAAGGCCGCTCCACCAACCGGCCAGGTACAGGCCCATGCTGATCAGCAACAAGCCTGCCAGCACACGCATGAACATCGCCGCCGGGCTGTTGGCCACCGCCCAGCCGGCCAGGCCTATCAATAAGCCGGCGGCGGCATAGCTGAGGATGCGCCCCAGGTTGTACGCCAGCAGCAGGCGAAAGCGCCGGCTGCGTTGCGCTTTGGGGATCGCCAGCGTCAGTGCGCCCATCAACCCGCCGCACATGCCCAGGCAATGGCCGCCGCCGAGCAGGCCAAGGATGAGCGCGGAGACCAGCAGCGGCGCCAGTTCAAGCATGGGGCGGGTCTTTGGGCGGTTGCTCGGGCCCGTTGGCTTCGTCGACAGCCGCCAGGTGGTTTGGGTCCTGGTCATCGAACAGCACGCTGTGGGCCGGGCCGTCGAGGTCGTCGTACTGGCCGCTGTCCACCGCCCAGAAGAAGATGTAGATAGCGACGCCGACTAACAGCAGCGCCGCTGGAATCATCACGTATAGAGCTGGCATCTGCACTCCATGCCCACGCGGCTCAAGCCGGCAGCGGGCGGGTTACTAAGGGGGCGCTGGCAGTCGGCGCGCTCGGCAGGCGAGTCAGGCGCAAGGCGTTGAGCACCACAGTCAACGAGCTGAGGGACATGCCGATCGCCGCCCAGATCGGCGTGATCCAGCCGAGCGCGGCAAACGGCAGCATAAGGCCATTGTACAGCCCGGCCCACAGCAGGTTTTCGAGGATTACCCGACGGGTGCGCCGCGCGAGGGTAAAGGCCTGCACCAACGCGTCGAGTCGATTGGACAACAGCACGGCATCGGCGCTGGTTTTTGCCAGGTCCGTGGCCGAGCCCATTGCCACACTGATATCGGCCGCAGCGAGCACCGGCACATCGTTGACACCATCGCCGAGCATCAGCACCTTGCGGCCTTCCTTGTGCAGCTGTTGCAGTATCTGCAGTTTGTCGTCGGGGCGCAGGCCGCCATGGGCTTCGTCGATGCCCAGGTCACAGGCAACGCTGGTCACCATCGGCGAGCTGTCACCTGACAGCAGCAACGTGCGCCAGCCGCGCGCTTTGCATGCCGCCAACAGGGCTGGCGCGTCGCTGCGCAGACGGTCATCCAGCACGAACCAGGCGAGCGCGCCGTCACGATCGCCCAGCAGCAGCCACTGGCCCGCGTCGCCCGGCGAGGCGGGAGTCGGGCAGCCGCTCAATTCGCAGACAAACCCCGGTTGGCCGATACGCAGTTGGCGCTCACCCACACGGCCTTCCAGGCCCAGGCCGGGGAAACTCAGGACTTCTTCGGCGGCCAGCGGCGCACGGCCAAAAGCCCGTGCAATCGGGTGTTCGGAGCGGTTTTCCAGGGCTGCGGCGAGGCTCAGGCAATCATCGCTGCTCAGCGCGCTCAAAGGGTGGGTCGCACGCAACGCCAGGCGGCCTTCGGTCAGGGTGCCGGTCTTGTCGAAAATCACCGTGTCGATCTGGTTCAAGCCTTCCAGCACATGCCCGCGGGTCAGTAACAGCCCGAGTTTATGCAGCGTACCCGTGGCGGCGGTAAGGGCGGTTGGCGTGGCCAAAGAGAGCGCGCACGGGCAGGTCGCTACCAGCATCGCCAACACAATCCAGAACGCCCGCGAGGGATCCAATTGCCACCACAGCAGGCCGATCAACGCCGCGGCGATCAGCGAGCACAGCAGAAACCATTGCGCGGCACGGTCGGCGATTTGTGCCAGGCGCGGTTTCTCGGCCTGGGCGCGCTCCAGCAGGCGCACGATGGCGGACAGGCGCGTGTCATGGCCCAGGGCGCGGACCTCAACGCTCAGCGCTCCTTCGACGTTGAGTGTGCCGGCAGTCACCACATCGCCCACGTGGCGTGGCTGCGGCAGGTATTCGCCGGTGAGCAGGGCTTCATCGATGCTTGACTGGCCGTCGAGGATGACGCCGTCTGCCGGCAGCACCGCGCCGGGGTGTACCAGCACGCGGTCACCCACGGCCAATTCGCTGAGCAGAATGCGTTCGCTCTGGCCGTCAGCTTTCAGGCGCAGGCACGAGGCGGGCAACAGGTTGACCAGTTGAGCGGTGGCGGCGGCCGTACGTTCCCGCGCTCGGCGCTCCAGGTAGCGGCCGGCCAGCAGGAACAGCGCGAACATGCCCACCGCGTCGAAATACAGCTCGCCGGCGCCGGTGATGGCGGTCCAAATGCCAGCCAGATACGCGCCGCCTATCGCCAGGGACACCGACACGTCCATCGTCAGGTGGCGCGTGCGCAGGTCGCGCAGCGCACCTTTGAAGAAGGGCGCGCAGCTGTAGAACACGATGGGCGTGGTCAGAAACATCGCCACCCAGCGCAGGATCACGTGCAGCTCCGGGCTCAGGTCGATATTGAATTCGGGCCAAGTGGCCATGGTCGCCATCATCGCCTGGAACCACAGCAACCCCGCGACCCCCAATTGGCGCAAGGCCAGACGGTTTTCGCCGGCCAACTGCTCGGCGGCGCGGTCAGCCTGATAAGGGTGGGCGGCGTAGCCGATGTGGCGCAGCTCGCTGAGCAGCTGGCTCAGCGGCAATTGCGCGTCGGCCCAGCGCACGTGCAGGCGGTGGTTGGACAGGTTCAGCCGAGCTTCGGCCACCGCGGGCAGGCTGCGCAGGTGTTTTTCGATCAGCCAGCCACAGGCCGCGCAGCTGATGCCTTCCATCAACAAGGTGGTTTCGGCGAGGTCACCGTCATGGCGCACAAAGGGTTTTTGCACGTCGGCGCGGTCGTACAGGGCCAACTCGTCCACCAGTTGCACCGGCAGCGCTTCGGGGTTGGCCGAGGCTTCGCTGCGGTGCTGGTAATAGCTTTCCAGCCCGCCGGCCACAATGGCTTCGGCCACCGCCTGGCAGCCCGGGCAGCACAGTTCGCGGCGCTCGCCGAGGATCACGGCGGTGAACCGGCTGCCGGCCGGGACGGGCAGGGCGCAGTGGTAGCAGGGGGTTGGGGTGCTCATGGGTTTAGATCTTAGTCGGCTGAGAGGGCCTCATCGTGGGCAAGCCCGGCCCCCACAAGGAATCGCGATCCAGTGGGGGAGCGGCTTGCCCGCGATGCGCGAAGCGCAGGCTTATTACTTCTTCAGGTCTTCAGCGCCCTGCAACGGCTCATCACCGAGCAGCAAGTCCTTGTCGTGGCTGACCTGTTCCTCTTCGAACAGGCGCCAGGTCCTGTCGCCTTCGACACCGAGCAATTCCACAAAGCGCCGGCCTTCGACCTTGTCGGTGACCTGGCCAATGTAGCGGCCCGGCTCACTGTCGCTGCGGGCCAGATTGATCTTGCGGTCCTTCTCCGGCTGGGTCGGAGAAATCAGGTTCAGCTCCAGCGTGGTCGGGTTGCTGTTACCGGTCAGGTGCAGGTCGACTTCACCGGTCAGTTCGTCCAGGTGCACCGCGGCGCGCAGTTGCAGAGTCTGGGCCAGCAGTTCGCGGTCCAGGGAGCGGTTGATGCCTTTGCCGGCCTCGTAGTAGTTGTCGTTGACCAGGTTGTCCGGGTTCTTCACCGCAATGGTCACCATGGACAAGGTCAAGGTCACCGAACAGGTCAGGATCCCAATGATGATCCACGGCCAGAGGTGCTTGTACCAAGGGCTTGCGGCAGTAGCTGCGGGCATTGTCGTGCTCTCTAGTTAACGAACTTGTGGGCCGATGAATCGGCTCTTGGCTTCAATGTGGACGCTGTCGTCATCGGCATCCTTGAGGGTGAAGGTCACCTCGTTGGTGCTCGACGGCAGTTGCTCTGGTGCGCTGGACAGCTCGACCGGCAGGCTGAGGATTTCCCCGGCCGCCACTTTGATCTCGCGTCGACCCTGCAGCTTGAGGTCCGGCAGGCCCGAAGCGTCGAGCACGTAGGTGTGGTCGCGCTGGTCCTTGTTCATGATCTTCAGGCTGTAGACGTTTTCGATGCGGCCTTCGGCGTTTTCACGGAACAGCACACGGTCTTTGCTGACGTCGAAACCGACCAGCGAGCGCATGAAAAATGCACCGACCAACAGGCTGATCATTGCCAGCAATACCAGCGCGTAACCGATCAGGCGCGGGCGCAATTTATGGGTTTTCTGTCCCGACAGGTTGTGCTCGGTGGTGTAGCTGATCAGGCCGCGCGGGTACTCCATTTTGTCCATGATGTTGTCGCAGGCGTCGATACACGCAGCGCAGCCGATGCACTCGATTTGCAGGCCGTCGCGGATGTCGATGCCGGTGGGGCACACCTGCACGCACATCGTGCAATCGATGCAGTCGCCCAGGCCCTGGGCCTTGTAGTCGGTGCCTTTTTTGCGCGGGCCACGCACTTCGCCACGGCGTGGATCGTAGGAAACGATCAGGGTGTCCTTGTCGAACATCACGCTTTGAAAGCGCGCGTACGGGCACATGTAGATGCACACCTGTTCGCGCAGCCAGCCGGCATTGCCATAGGTGGCCAGGGTGAAAAAGCCGACCCAGAAATACGACCAGCCATCGGCCTGGCCGGTAAAGAAGTCGAACACCAGTTCGCGGATCGGCGAGAAATAGCCAACAAAAGTCATGCCGGTGACAAAGCCGATCAACAGCCACAGCGTGTGCTTGCTGAATTTGCGCAGGAACTTGTTGGCGCCCATCGGCGCTTTGTCGAGCTTGATGCGCTGGTTGCGGTCGCCTTCGGTGACCTTTTCACACCACATGAAGATCCAGGTCCACACGCTTTGCGGGCAGGTATAGCCACACCACACGCGACCGGCGTACACGGTGATAAAGAACAGGCCAAAGGCGGCCACGATCAGAATGCCCGACAGCAGAATGAAATCCTGCGGCCAGAAAGTCGCGCCAAAAATGAAGAATTTACGCTCCGGCAAGTTCCACCAAACCGCCTGGTGCCCGCCCCAGTTCAGCCACACGGTGCCGAAGTACAGCAGGAACAAACCAGCGCCGCCGAGCATGCGCAAGTTGCGGAACAAGCCGGTGAAGGCGCGGGTGTAGATTTTCTCTCGCGACGCATACAGGTCGACGGACTGACTGGCGTTTTTGGCAGGCGGGGTAACGTCATGTACCGGTATTTGGTTGCTCATCATTGCATCCCACGGCGGTGGAGATTTGCCTCGGCCAGTACGTGCCAACCGGGGTCAAAAATAGGCTCTTGCAGTGGCGTAATGATACGCCTGCGGCAGTGTTGCACGGGTGCGACCTTTGGTCGCGTTGGGGGAAATCAATTGATGGTGTAAGTGATCTGGATCAATTGACTTGTGAAGTATGGTCGGTTTTGGCTGTGTTGCAGATTTGCAGGCAGTGCAGTGCGCTCCAAATGTGGGAGGGTGCTTGCCCCCGATTGCGGCATGTCAGTTGATACAACTGTCACTCAACCACCGCTATCGGGGGCAAGCCCCTCGTACCATTTGCTTGTGTGTCTTACTGCTCTTCAGCCGGCTTGTCGCCATGGGACAGGCTGTAAACATAGGCTGCCAGCAAGTGCACCTTGTCGTTGCCTTGCAGCAACTCCTGCGCAGGCATCTGGCCTTGACGGCCATAACGAATGGTCTGCTGCAGCTGCGCGAAGCTCGAACCGTAGATGAATGCACCCGGGTGCGTCAGGTCTGGCGCGCCCATCGCCGGCGTGCCTTTACCGGCAGGACCGTGGCAGGCCACGCAGTTGGCGGCGAAGAGTTTCGCGCCGTTGGCCACATCGGCCTTGGCGCCTTCCGGCAGTTTGCGACCGTCGAGGTTGGTCACCACAAAACCCGCCACGTCAGCCACGCCTTGCTCGCCAATGACTTCGGCCCACGCCGGCATCACCGCGTGGCGGCCTTTCATGATGGTTTCCTTGATGGTCGCCGGCTCGCCGCCCCAGCGCCAATCGGCGTCGGTCAGGTTGGGAAACCCGTAGGCGCCCTTGGCATCGGAGCCGTGGCACACCGAGCAGTTGGAGGCGAACAGGCGGCCGCCCATCTTCAAGGCTTGCGGGTCCTTGGCAACGTCTTCAATCGGCATCGCGGCGAATTTGGCGAAGATTGGGCCGAATTTGGCATCCGACCTGGCCATTTCCTTTTCCCATTCGTGCACGCCGGTCCAGCCGGTCTGGCCGTTGGCGAAGGGGGTTTGCTTGTCGTTGTCGAGGTAGTTGTAGCCCGGCAGCAGGCCTTTCCAATTGCCAAGGCCGGGGTACAACGCCAGGTAGCCGAGGGCGAAGATGATGGTGCCGACAAACAGCATGAACCACCACTTGGGCAGCGGGTTGTCGTATTCCTCGATGCCATCGAACGAGTGGCCGACGGTCTCGTCCGTCTGCTCGGTGCGCTGGCCCTTGCGGGTCGACAGCAGCAGCCAGGTCAGGGCGAAGATGGTACCCAGACTGAGGACTGTGACGTACAGACTCCAGAACGTAGTCATTCTTTGTTACTCCTAGACGCTTGCTCGACGTGCTTGATGGCTTCGGGATCATCCGCAAAAGGCAACATGGTCGCGTCGTCAAACTCCGACTTGCGGCGGGGGCTGAACACCCACAACGCCAGGCCGATAAAGGCCACCATCACCACAACGGTGCCCAGGCCACGAATCATCCCGATATCCATGCAGATCACCGTTTGCTTTTGATGATGGTGCCAAGGCCTTGCAGGTAGGCCACCAGTGCGTCCATTTCGGTCTTGCCCTTCACGGCTGCGGCTGCACCGGCGATGTCTTCATCGGTGTAGGGCACGCCCAGGGTGCGCAAGACTTCCATCTTCTTCGCGGTGTCCTTGCCGTCGAGCTTGTTTTCCACGAGGAACGGGTAAGCCGGCATTTTCGACTCCGGCACCACGTTGCGCGGGTTATACAAGTGCGCGCGGTGCCAGTCGTCCGAGTAACGTGCGCCGACGCGGGCCAGGTCCGGGCCGGTGCGCTTGGAACCCCACAGGAACGGGTGGTCCCACACGCTTTCACCGGCCACCGAGTAGTGGCCGTAGCGTTCGGTTTCGGCGCGGAACGGGCGGATCATCTGCGAGTGGCAGCCCACGCAACCGTTGGCGATGTAGACGTCGCGACCTTCCAGTTCAAGCGCGGTGCGCGGCTTCATGCCTTCGACCGGCTTGTTGGTCACGTCCTGGAAAAACAGCGGAACGATCTGGGTCAGGCCGCCGATACTCACGGCGATGACCATGAAGAAGGCCAGCAGGCCGATATTCTTCTCGACTACTTCATGCTTCATCAGTGAGCTCCCACAACGGCGATCTTGGCGGCGGCTTCAGCCTCTACAGGGTCGGAGGCACGCACGGTGCGCCAGACGTTGTAGGCCATCAACAGCATGCCGCTGGCAAAGAACGCACCGCCCAGGGCGCGGACGATGTAGCCCGGATGGCTGGCTTGCAGCGCTTCGACGAAGGAGTAGGTGAGCGTGCCGTCATCGTTGATCGCACGCCACATCAGGCCCTGGGTGATGCCGTTGACCCACATTGAGGCGATGTAGAGCACGGTGCCGATGGTGGCCAGCCAGAAGTGCGCGTTGATCAGCCCGACGCTGTGCATCTGCGCACGGCCGAACAGTTTGGGGATCATGTGGTACAGCGCACCGATAGAGATCATCGCCACCCAGCCCAACGCGCCGGCGTGGACGTGGCCGATGGTCCAGTCGGTGTAGTGGGACAGCGAGTTGACGGTCTTGATCGCCATCATCGGCCCTTCGAAGGTCGACATGCCGTAGAACGCCAGCGACACCACCAAAAAGCGCAGGATCGGGTCGGTGCGCAATTTATGCCAGGCGCCCGAGAGCGTCATCATGCCGTTGATCATGCCGCCCCAGCTTGGGGCCAGCAGGATGATCGACATCGCCATGCCCAGCGACTGCGCCCAATCCGGCAGCGCGGTGTAGTGCAGGTGGTGCGGGCCGGCCCAGATGTACAGAGTGATCAGCGCCCAGAAGTGCACGATGGACAGGCGATAGGAGTAGATCGGACGCTCGGCCTGTTTGGGCACGAAGTAATACATCATCCCCAGGAAGCCGGTGGTGAGGAAGAACCCCACCGCGTTGTGGCCGTACCACCATTGGATCATCGCGTCCGTCGCCCCGGCGTAGGCCGAGTAGGACTTGAACCAGCTCACCGGCAAGGACGCGTGGTTGACGATGTGCAGCATCGCCGTGACCAGGATGAAGGCACCGTAGAACCAGTTACCCACATAAATGTGCTTGGTCTTGCGCTTGACGATGGTGCCGAAGAACACCACGGCGTAGGTCACCCAGACGATGGCCAGCAAAATGGCGATGGGCCATTCCAGCTCGGCGTATTCCTTGGTGGTGGTGTAGCCCAGCGGCAGGGTGATGATGGCGCCGAGGATCACGGCTTGCCAGCCCCAGAAGGTGAAGGCGGCGAGGCCGTCGGAGATCAGTCGCGTCTGGCAGGTTCGCTGCACGACATAGTAGGAGGTGGCAAACAATGCACATCCGCCGAAGGCGAAAATCACCAGGTTGGTGTGCAGCGGGCGCAGGCGGCCGAAGGTCGTCCATGGCAAACCGAAATTCAATTCCGGCCAAACCAGTTGCGAGGCGATGAACACCCCGAGCCCCATGCCAAGGATCCCCCAGACCACCGTCATGATGGCGAACTGGCGGACTACCTTATAGTTATAAGCAGTCGGACTGATTGCTGTGCTCATTCTAAGGTTCCACGGTTTAGGTTTTTTTATAGTTGAAATCGGCCGCAAGTATGGACAAACCGAGGGGCCATTGCAACGCAATGGCTGACCTGTATCAATGCGTTCCGGGCCAGATTCTGCGCCCTTTCCATGTTTGGCGTAAGGACAAAATCAGAAATCGAAAGCTGATCGAGTGGACAGGAATTTTTTCAGGTCGCAACGGCAGTCGCCTGATACGCCAAAACCGGTCACTGTTGGGCAAGCGTAGACCCGAATGGCAGCAGGGGAAAGTTGGGGCGGGGAGGGGTGCGACACTTGGTCGCTTAGAGACACAGGGCTGCCGCCCCAGGTTGGGGCGGCAGTCTGCGGTTACTCGGCTGGGCTTTCTGGCGTTGCGCCATCAGCGTTATGGGACAAGCTGTACACATAGGCCGCAAGCAGGTGCACTTTGTCATTGCCTTGCAGCACGTCCTGCGCGGGCATCTGGCCTTGGCGGCCGTGGCGGATGGTCTGCTGCAGCTGCGCCAGGCTGGTGCCGTAAATAAAGCCGGCAGGCTCGGTCAGGTTCGGCGCGCCCATGGCTTCCACGCCATGGCCTTGCGGACCGTGGCAGGCGACACAGGTGGTGCTGAATGCCGCTTGCCCGGCGGCGAGGTCGGCGGTGCTGTTGGCCGGCAAGGGCAGCCCGGCCAGGTCGTGGCGCACATAGGCGGCGACGTTCTTCACACCGTCTTCGCCCAGCACTTCACCCCAGGCCGGCATCGCCGCATGGCGACCATTCATGATCGTCGCTTTGATCGCCTCCGCCGAGCCGCCCCAGCGCCAGAGCTTGTCCGCCAGGTTGGGGAAGCCATACGCGCCCTTGGCATCCGAGCCGTGGCACACCGCGCAGTTGGAAGCGAACAGGCGGCCGCCCATTTTCAGTGCCTGTGGGTCCTTGGCGACTTCTTCCACCGGCATGGCCGCGAATTTGGCGAAGATCGGCCCGAACCTGGCGTCGGCCTTGGCCATTTCCTTGTCCCATTCCTTGGTCTGGGTCCAGCCGCCTTCATAGCCCGGCAACACGCCTTTCCAGTTACCCAGGCCCGGGTAGAGGATCAGGTAGCCGACGGCAAACACCAGGGTGCCGGCGAACAGCATGAACCACCACTGCGGCAGCGGGTTGTCGTATTCCTCGATGCCGTCGAAGGCGTGGCCCATGGTCTGGTCGACGCTGCCCTTGGTTTCGCCCTTGCGGGTGCCGATCAATAGCCAGGTCAGGCCGATCAGGCTGCCGAGGGTCAATACGCAGATCCATGTACTCCAGAAGGTCGTCATGGGCGAGTGCTCCTTGTTGCAGGCTCTTCTTGAGCGTCGGATGGAGTAGGTTCATCGGCAAACGGCAGCAGGCGGGCCTGCTCGAATTCCGCGTTGCGCCGGTTGTTGAACACCCACAGCGACAGGCCGATAAAAGCGATGGCGACCACCAGCGTGCCAAGGCCGCGGATGGTGCCCGCGTCAAATTCAAATCCCATGGCTCACCTCTTGCTCTTGATGGCAGTGCCGAGCACTTGCAGGTACGCAACCAGCGCGTCCATCTCGGTCTTGCCCTTGAGGCTGGCAACGGCGCCACTGATGTCGTCGTCGGTGTAGGGCACGCCGAGGGTGCGCATCACTTTCAACTTGGTTTCGGTGTGGCTGCTGTCGACCGGTGCCGTGACCAGCCATGGGTAGGCCGGCATTTTTGACTCCGGCACCACGTTGCGCGGGTTGTACAGGTGCGCGCGGTGCCAGTCGTCCGAGTAGCGCGCGCCGACGCGGGCCAGGTCCGGACCGGTGCGCTTTGAGCCCCACAGGAACGGGTGGTCCCACACGCTTTCGCCTGCCACCGAGTAGTGGCCGTAGCGTTCGGTTTCGGCACGGAACGGGCGGATCATCTGCGAGTGGCACTGCACGCAGCCTTCGCGGATGTAGATGTCGCGGCCTTCCAATTGCAGCGCGGTGTAGGGCTTCATGCCTTCGACCGGCTTGTTGGTCACGTCCTGGAAGAACAGCGGGACGATCTGGGTCAGGCCGCCGATGCTCACGGCCAGCACCATCAGCAGCATCAGCAGGCCGACGTTCTTTTCAATCGTTTCGTGTTTCATCACGGACTCCTCAGGCCATTTGCGCGGCGGTGGCGGGTTCGGCGGCTTGCAGCGATGGCGCCGAGCGCACGGTGCGCCATGTGTTGTAAGCCATCAGGAACATGCCGCTGAGGAACACGGCACCGCCCACCAGTCGCACGATGTAGCCAGGGTGGCTGGCCACCAGGGTTTCGACGAAGGAGTAGGTCAAGGTGCCGTCTTCGTTGACCGCACGCCACATCAGGCCCTGGGCGATGCCGTTGACCCACATCGAGGCGATGTAGAGCACGGTGCCGATGGTGGCCAGCCAGAAGTGCGCGTTGATCAGGCCGAGGCTGTACATCTGCTCGCGGCCAAACACTTTGGGGATCATGTGGTACAGCGCGCCGATGGAAATCATCGCCACCCAGCCCAGCGCGCCGGCGTGTACGTGGCCGATGGTCCAGTCGGTGTAGTGGGAGAGGGCGTTGACCGTCTTGATGGCCATCATCGGCCCTTCGAAGGTCGACATGCCGTAGAACGCCAGCGACACCACCAAAAAGCGCAGGATCGGGTCGCTGCGCAACTTATGCCAGGCGCCCGACAGCGTCATCATGCCGTTGATCATGCCGCCCCAGCTCGGCGCCAGCAGTACCAGCGACATCACCATGCCCAGTGACTGCGCCCAATCCGGCAACGCGGTGTAGTGCAAGTGGTGCGGGCCGGCCCAGATGTACAGGGTGATCAGCGCCCAGAAGTGCACGATGGACAGGCGATAGGAATACACCGGACGTTCGGCTTGCTTGGGCACGAAGTAATACATCATCCCGAGGAAACCGGCGGTGAGGAAAAAGCCTACCGCGTTGTGCCCATACCACCACTGCACCATGGCATCCGTCGCACCGCCGTAGAGGGAGTAGGACTTGGTCAGGCTGACCGGGATTTCCAGGTTGTTGACGATGTGCAGAATGGCCACGGTGATGATGAACGCACCGAAGAACCAGTTGCCGACGTAGATGTGCTTGGTGTTGCGCTTCATGATCGTGCCGAAGAACACGATGGCGTAGGCCACCCAGACGATGGTGATCAGAATGTCGATTGGCCATTCCAGCTCGGCATATTCCTTGGAGCTGGTGTAGCCCAGCGGCAAGCTGATCGCGGCCAATAGAATGACGAGCTGCCAGCCCCAGAAGCAGAACGCGGCGATTTTCGGCGCGAACAGCTGTGTCTGGCAGGTGCGCTGCACCGAGTAAAACGAGCTGGCGAACAGCGCGCAGCCGCCGAAGGCAAAGATTACCGCGTTGGTGTGCAGCGGGCGCAAGCGGCCGAAGCTGGTCCAGGGCAAATCGAAGTTGAGTGCAGGCCAAACCAATTGGGCGGCGAGAAAAACCCCGAGCCCCATGCCGACGATGCCCCACACCACCGTCATAATGGTGAATTGGCGGACCACCTTGTAGTTATAGGCGGTACTTAAAGTAGTGTTCATGGTTCCCCATCCACGGTTCAACCCAAGCCAATGCGGCACTTGGGCTGGAGTTATAGGCAGACTAAAAAGCGAGGCAAGCATGGGCAAAGAGCACAAGGCCAGTATTGACGGGGATCAATGGGCGCAGTGTGTGCGCGAGCGCGGCTGGTTGTGGGATGCGGCGACGGGCACCAGCGCGCGTGCGCCGGTGACGCTGATCCTGGCCCACGGTGCCGGTGCGCCCATGGACTCGGGGTTTATGAACGACATGGCTGCACGCCTTGCCGGGCATGGCGTGAACGTATTGCGCTTTGAATTCCCCTACATGGCCCAGCGCCGCCTGGACGGCGGCAAACGTCCGCCGAATCCGGCGCCGAAACTATTGCAAGCCTGGCGCGAGGTGTATGCCGAGGTGCGACGCCATGTCGCTGGCCCACTGGCCGTTGGCGGCAAGTCCATGGGCGGGCGGATGGCCAGTTTGCTGGCGGATGAATTGGGTGCAGACGGGTTGGTGTGCCTGGGTTATCCGTTTTACGCGGTGGGCAAACCCGAGAAACCACGCACTGAGCATCTGGCCGGTCTGAAGACGCCGACGTTGATTGTGCAGGGTGAGCGCGATGCGCTGGGCAATCGGGCGGCGGTGGAGGGGTATGCGTTGTCGCCGAGCATCGAAGTGATGTGGCTGGTGGCGGGGGATCATGATTTGAAGCCGTTGAAGGCTTCGGGGTTTAGTCATGAGCAGCATTTGGAGGCTGCGGCGCTGAAGGTCTCCGAGTTTCTCGCCGGCCTTTAGGGCCTCATCGCCGGCAAGCCAGCTCCCACATTTGAATGTATTCACAAATAGAAATATGTGAACCCCATCCAATGTGGGAGCGGGCTTGCCCGCGATAGCGGTTTACCGGTTAAAACGCTCCACCAGCGAATACTGGGTATTTGCGGTATGCGTCAGCTCTTCACTCAACTGCGCCGAGTTCATCGCTTGCTCCGAGGTCTGATCCGCCAACAGCGCAATCGTGCTGATATTGCGGCTGATCTCTTCGGCCACGGCGCTTTGCTCTTCAGTGGCGGCGGCAATCTGCGTGGTCATGTCGGTGATGTTGGCCACCGCTTCACTGATGCCCACCAGCGCCTGATCCGCCTCCATCACGCGCGCCACACCTTCTTCGGCCTGGCGATGCCCGGCGTCCATGGTTTGCACGGCGGCAGCGGCGGTCTGCTGCAGTTTGGCGATCAGGGCATGGATCTGCCCGGTGGACTCGGCGGTACGCTGCGCCAGTTGACGGACTTCGTCAGCCACCACTGCAAAGCCACGGCCCATTTCGCCGGCACGGGCGGCTTCGATGGCGGCGTTCAATGCCAGCAGGTTGGTCTGGTCGGCGATGCCTTTGATCACGTCCACCACGCCGCCGATTTCATCACTGTCCTTGGCCAGCTGGGTGACGGTTACACCGGTTTCACCCACGGCGACCGACAGGCGCTGGATCGCTTCACGGGTTTCCCCGGCGATGTCGCGACCGCGACCGGTCAGGCGATTGGCTTCCTGGGTAGCGTCCGCCGTGCGCTGCACGTGGCTGGCCACTTCCTGGGTTGTCGCTGCCATCTGGTTGACGGCGGTGGCGACCTGCTCGGTTTCCACGCGCTGGCGTTCCAGGCCGCTGGAGCTGTTGTGCGCCAGGGTGTAGGACTGCGCTGCCTGATCGTTGAGGTGCTCGGCCGTATCCTGCAAGCGAGTAAGGCACGTCTTCAGACGCGCCTCCTGGCTGAGAATCGACATCTCCAGCCGCGCTTGTGCGCCACGGCTGTCGGTGTACATCTGCGCGATCAGCGGGTCGGACGTAGTCTGCTCCGCCAGGCGCAGCAGACGCTTGAGGCCGCGTTGCTGCCAGCTCAGGCCCAGCAGGCCCAGTGGCACCGACAGCCCCGCCGCCAGGGCAAAGCCCCAGTGGGAGTTGAGCGACGCACCGATCATGAAGCTGAGCTGGCTGACCAGAATAAAAGGCAGCCAGTCTTGCAGCACCGGCAGCCATTTGTCGCGCTGAGGCACGGCCGACTTGCCCTGGTTGATGCGTTGGTAGAGCGCTTCGGCCCGGCGAATCTGCTCGGCGGTGGGCTTGATGCGCACCGATTCGTAGCCGATCACCTGGTTGCCATCGAAAACCGGCGTTACATAGGCGTTAACCCAGTAATGATCGCCGGTCTTGCAGCGGTTCTTGACGATGCCCATCCATGGCAAGCCTTGTTTGAGCGTGGACCACATGTGCGCGAACACGGCCGACGGCACATCCGGGTGACGCACCAGGTTGTGCGGGGCACGGATCAACTCGTCACGGGTGAACCCACTGATTTCGACAAAGGCGTCGTTGCAGTAGGTGATCACACCTTTGGCGTCTGTGGTGGAGATCAACCGTTGCTGAGCGGGGAAGGTACGTTCGCGCTGGGTAACGGGTTGGTTATTACGCATGATTGTTCAATCCGCAAGGCTTTGATGGGGTATCGGCACGTTTCGGTAATTATTGAGGGAATTTTCTGAGCTGCGGTGGAGTCAGAGTCGCACACTGAAAAACGACAGCATCTGCGAAAGGTCTGTACCAGGGTGGGCTAAAGGTTTCGACGCCGGTTGAGCGGGTGAATAAGCGTGTCGGGAAGAAAAGTGACACGTTTCAGGCAGAAAGCGTTTTTATGGAGAAGAAAAATAGCTTTAGCTGTCGGATTAATCCGTGTTGTCCTAGACATAAATGACAATATAATTAAGAATATTAAGGCTAATTTGTACGAAAAATACTCTATTTCCCCCAAAGCGCCTCTGCGATCTGACCTTATATAGCTGAAAGTCTCTACGCTACTTTGTTTTCGAATTTGTCGCGCCGAGGGGGCGAGAGCGGCAGTCGACATGAAGTTGCAGTACGTAAAGGAGCTACAAAAAGTGACATTTGTTCCAGTTATTATTTGCGGCGGTGCGGGCAGCCGCCTGTGGCCTGTCTCTCGTTCAGCGCATCCTAAGCCATTCATCGAATTGCCGGATGGCGGAAATCTGATTCGCAAAACCTACGGGCGTGCCTTGGCGCTGGACGCAGTCAGCGAAGTGCTGACGATCACCAATCGTGATCTCTATTTCAAAACGCTCGATGAATACGGCGCACAAGCACCTCAATTCACGAACCTCAGTTTTGTTCTTGAGCCCTTTGGGCGTAATACTGCAGCGGCCGTTGCGCTGGCTGCTCAAGAAGTTGCGCGCACTCACGGGGCAGATGCCATCATGCTGGTGCTGCCAGCTGACCACCTGATCGGAAATCAAGCGGCGTTTGCCGATGCGGTTTCTACCGCCTCCGCGTTGGCCAAAGATGGCTGGCTGGTGACGTTTGGCGTAAAGCCGGAGTTTCCGGAAACCGGTTACGGATATATCCAGAAAGACAACGACAGCCCCCTCGGCAAAGGCTTCAAGGTCAAGCGCTTCGTCGAGAAGCCAGACCTGGAAACTGCCCAAGGCTATCTGGCGTCAGGTGAGTACTTCTGGAACTCCGGCATGTTCTGTTTCCGCGCCGGTACCCTGATTGAAGAAATGGCCCTCTGCGCACCGGATGTATCCAGTGCCGTAGACCTGTGCCTGGCAGGTTCCGGCACGATGACTGGCACCAGCCATCGCAGCCTGCACCTGGAGCCCGAGAGCTTTGCCAAGGTTCCGGATATTTCCATCGACTTCGCACTGATGGAACGCTCAAGCAAGGTAGCAACGGTGCCTTGTGATATCGGCTGGAGTGATATCGGCTCTTGGAACGCCATGAGCGAGCTGTCGCCAGCTAATGAGCAAGGTAACCGTGTTGAGGGTGAAGTCATTTTTCACGGCTCCTCCAATAACTACGTGCGTAGCCCGCGTCGTCTGGCAGCGTTGGTAGGGGTTGAGGATCTGATCATCGTCGATACGCCGGATGCACTGCTGGTCGCACACAAAGACCACGCACAAGACATCAAAGCGATCACGGCGCAGTTGAAGCAGAACGGGCATTGCTCGCACCTCGATCACACCACGGTCCGCCGTCCTTGGGGCGCTTACACGACACTGGAAGAAGACCAGCGCTTCAAGATCAAGCGCATTGTGGTCAAGCCCCAAGCATCGCTGTCACTCCAGATGCACCATCACCGGAGCGAACATTGGATTGTGGTGAGCGGCATGGCGCGCGTTGTTAACAACGATCGCGAATTTTTGCTCAACACAAATGAATCAACGTTCATCCCGGCAGGTCATACCCATCGCCTGGAGAACCCAGGTGTTATCGATCTGGTGTTGATCGAGGTGCAGAGCGGCGATTATCTAGGTGAAGACGATATCGTCCGGTTTGAGGATATCTACGGCCGGGTTGCTGGCTGATCAGGCGCCCGAAGAGATATGGCTAGTGGCTCGTGTTTTGCACTCTTAATGCTTGAAGCATGAGGGTTTGGAGCCGGTGGTAGGTGTTGCAGTAGGTCAGGCGTACGCCTGACCTTTTTTTCAGGAGTCAGCGATGTTGGGGTTGTTTAGAAGCCTTTGGGAGTACCGCGGCTTCGTCTGGTCGTCCATTCGTAATGAGTTCGTTGCCCGTTTTGCCCGAAGTCGTTTGGGCGGGCTGTGGATGATTATTAACCCGCTGGCGCAGGTTGCGATTTATGCGCTGGTGCTGTCCAACGTGCTGGCGGCGAAGTTGCCGGGTATTGATAATAAATATGCCTATGCGCTTTATCTGATGGCCGGCGTTCTGGCCTGGAGCCTGTTCTCTGAAATCATCGGTCGTTGCTTGACGCTATTCATCGATCAGGGAAACCTGATGAAGAAAATGCGATTTCCGCGCATCACTTTGCCGGTGATTACGGTGGGTTCCTGCTTGCTCAACTACGGGCTGCTCTTCGTGGCATTGTTGTTGGTTTTTGCGCTCCTCGGTCAGTCACTGAGCGTGCAAATTCTGTGGGTCATACCGCTGACGGTCGTCGTCACTGCCTTAGCGGTGGGTATTGGCCTGGTGCTTGGTATATTGAATGTATTTGTACGCGACACCGGCCAAGTTGTGCCTATTGTCCTGCAGGCCTGGTTCTGGTTTACCCCGATCGTTTACCCGGACAACATTATTCCCGACGATTTCAAAGGCTTGATGGACTACAACCCCATGTACCCCGTTGTCACTGCTTACCATGACGCGCTGGTACACGCGCGGATGCCGAACCTCGATGGGCTGATAGTTCCTACGGTTATTGCGATCTTGTTGATGTTGTTAGGCTTAATGATGTTCAGGCGTGCTGCGCCAGAAATGGTGGATGTGCTATGAGCCTTTTAAGTGTCAGCAACCTGGGCAAGGCTTACCGCGTTTATGCCTCAGAGTTTCAACGCATCGGTCGTTGGTTTGGCTTGCCAATAAAACCCAGTGAAGAGCACTGGGTAATGCGGGGGGTGAATTTTACAATACGCCCTGGCGAGTCTATTGGCATTGTGGGCCAGAATGGTGCGGGTAAATCCACGTTGCTCAAAATGATCACCGGTACACTGCAACCCACAGAGGGCAGTGTGCAGATCAATGGGCGTATCGCTGCCATTTTAGAATTAGGCATGGGGTTCACTCCGGAACTGAGTGGGCGCCAGAACGTATATCACTCAGCAGGCTTGATGGGGTTCAGCGCATTCGAGATCGAGGAGGCGATGCCAGATATCGAGGCCTTCGCCGAAATCGGTGAGTACTTTGATGAGCCGGTGAGAACCTATTCCAGCGGCATGCAAATGCGTGTTGCTTTCGCAGTAGCGACAGCGTTCAAACCCGATCTCCTCATCGTCGACGAAGCCCTTTCTGTCGGCGACAGTTACTTTCAAGCCAAGTGTTTTAAGCGCATCAAGCAATATCGCGATGAGGGCATGACCCTGATTCTGGTCTCGCACAGTGCTGATGACATTGTTCGGCATTGTGAACGAGCTATCTTGTTGAAGAATGGCCACGTCGAGCTTGACGGCCCTTCTCGGGAGGTCACTAACCGTTACCTGGATGAGCTGTTTGGCAAGAAAAAAGGCGCAGGGCACCAAGCCGATGTCGCCAGCCCAGGCCTCGTTCATGAAGACTTCTTGAACACCAGCGATGTGTTTGCCAGCCGTGGTGGGTACAACCCATCTGAATACCGATGGGGACATGGCGGTGCTTCGATTCTGGATTATTTGCTGATCGTTGACGGTGAGCGTTTTCCGTCACGTATCGAAAGCAACTCCAATGGTGATTTTTATTTCAAGGTCAAGTTTGATGCGGATTTTGAAAGTGTCGTGCCCGGGTTTTTGATCAAGACGCTGGACGGCATCTTTTTGTACGGGACTAACTCCTTTGTGTCGAGCCGGGGTCAGGCGGTCATTTCAGTGAAAGCCGGTGATATCAGGATGTTTAAGTTTTCTCTCCCGCTCAATTTGAATGCCGGAGACTTTCTCGTGTCGTTTGGTGTGTCGTCCGGTGACCCGCTGGCAGGCGACCTAATACCGTTGGATCGGCGTTATGATTCGGTTATGTTGAAAATCAGCAGGGCTGTTCAGTTTTGGGGGATTTCTGATATGGGCGCAACGTTTAATGTTGAGTATCAGGATGCGTTAGGCGTTGAGGTTGTTGTAAATGATTGAACAATTGGTAGCCGATTTACCTGAAGTTTATCAGCCGATCTTTGGCCATTCAGACCTTTCTGATCATGTGTCACGGCCGTGTGCAGACAGGCTGGACGTTATCGTTGGCATTTATGAGGCGCTGCAAGCCCATCTCGGCCGCCCCCTTAAAGTGCTGGACTTGGGCTGTGCCCAAGGCTACTTCAGTCTTAGCCTTGCCAGCCGAGGCGCGTCGGTTCGAGGTGTGGACTTTCTCGATAAGAATGTCGACGTATGTTCGGCGCTTTCAGACGAGCATTCCGAATTGGACGCCGTTTTTGAAGTAGGACGTGTTGAGGACGTTATTGACCGTCTTGAGTCTGGGCAATACGACCTCGTGTTGGGGCTGAGTGTTTTTCATCACGTCATTCATGAGCGTGGTATTGACGAGGTCAAGCGGCTTTTTCAGCGTGCTGCTGAGATGTGTGGTGCGCTGATTCTTGAGATTGCATTGCGAGAGGGCGACTTGTATTGGGCAACTTCCCAGCCTGAAGACCCTATGGTGTTGTTGGAGTCTGTCCATTGTGTTCGTGAAATGGCTCGCTGTCAGACCCACTTGACCAGTGTGCAGCGCCCTTTGTATTTCGCCAGTAACCATTACTGGACCGTGGAGGGTAAAGCGGGGAAGTTTGATACGTGGAGCACCGAGTCCCACGCGTTAGCAAAAAATACGCATGAGGGAACACGTCGTTATTTTTTCAGCGAACGAGAAGTCGTTAAACTTTATCGTTTCATCGGGACGCGTGCCGAACACAACCGTGTCGAGTTTCATCGAGAAAAAGCATTTTTGACCAGCGCACCGCTGGAATACCCGGTTGCCGAGGTCTTTGCAAGTTCTGAAAGTGAAAGCGAAGGCTGGGTGGTCATGCAGAGGTTCCAGGGCGACCTTTTGCTCGATGTATTGAATGATCCGTCCTTAGACCGAAAGAAGGTACTCAGAGAAGTATTGGATCAACTGACAAAGCTTGAGCTTGCTGGGCTGTATCACAGTGATTTTCGTGCTTGGAATATCGTCGTCACACCGGATTCAGGTGCGCGGGTTATAGACTATGGTGCGATATCTGAAGATTTCAAAGACTGTGTCTGGCCTCATAATATTTATTTGTCCTTTATGGTCTTTGTACATGAGTTGGCAACGGGGCACGTTGTTGATCCGGCGCCTATCCGGCAAATCACGATCGCGCCATTTAACTTGCCGCAGCCTTTTCGTAGCTGGGCAACGGGATTGTGGGTGGTGCCGGTACAGCAATGGAGCTTCCGACTCATGCTTGAGCATCTGGATGCTTTAAGTGAAGCATCCGCTGATGGTAGTGCAGAAAAGACAGAAGATCTTTGGATGCAAGCGATTGAAGAAGCGCTTGGTCAGCACAGTGGCTATATAAAAAACTTAGATGGCAAATTGCTAGGGAATAGTTACGAAATGGAAGCGCAACTTGAAAAAGTGCGAAGTCGCTTGGAGCAGGTCGCCGAAATCGCTTTTGATGCCCAAGGGGGGGTGAGGGATTTCGAGCGCCGTGCGATCTACAGCGAAACCGTTGCTGAGCAACAACGCCTTCAACTCCAGGAGGCGGGGTTTCGGATTCAATCAGCCGAGCGCCGCAGCCAGGAGACTGAAATAGCATTGCGGGAGAGTATAAATCGCGCAACGCAGGCGGAACTCAAGCGCCTGTCGGCTGAAGCGTTAAACGACGTATTGCGTGATCAAGCCAGGCAGGCAACTAACGAATTGCTGGAGCTTTATAAAGGGCATCAGCAGGTTGCGCTGCAATACGAAATGGAGCAACAGCGCCGAATAGCCCTTGAGGATCAGATCAAGGGGCTGGAGCATCGCGCTGGTGAACTGGAGATGGAGCGTGATTCACTGCGTGTGGACGCTGAAGGGGCTCACGCGCAGGTTGAATATCTGGAAGGTCATCCCAGGCATCTCGGTTTGCAGGTGGAGACCCTGACTGAACAGCTTCTGCGTTCGGAAGAGCACAAGCGTCACTTGGAAGCGGATCACCACTCCCATCGCGCGCGCGTACGCGAGCTTGAAGCCCAGATACATGCGCTCAGCCACCGCCTCGATGCTGCCATGACCGATACTCATCACTGGTGGTTGAAAGCAGTCGCACACGAAGAGCACGTGAATGCATTGCTCAAAAGCACGTCCTGGAAAGTTACTTCGCCGCTGCGCCTCTGTATGAGAGCAGGAACCTGGTTGGTCAAGCTGCCCTTTCGCGCCGTAAAATTCGTGGTGCGCTCAGTTTTGATGAGGGCGCTACGTTTCGTACTTCGTCGGCCGGCTGTTCATCAACGGCTTAACCACGTTGTGAAGAAATATCCACGTTTCTGGGGACATTTAAGGCAGTTCGCAGTACATCGCGGACTTGTTGCAGGGCCAGCGCCGCAGCCGTCAACGAATGTGCAAGCGACGTCTGCAACGCCAGTCGAGGTCACTGTGGCAGCGCTGAGCCCTCGAGTATCCAGGGTTTATTCTGAGCTGAAAGCAGTTATAGAGCGTAAGGGTACTTACTGATGAGGATAGTTATTGATCTTCAGGGCGCTCAGTCTGAAAGCCGGTTTCGTGGTATTGGCCGTTATTCGCTTTCTTTGGCATTAGCTATCGCTAAAAACGCGGGTGATCATGAAATATGGATCGTTCTTAACGCGAGGATGCCGGAAAGCATTTTGGACATCCGGAACGCTTTTTCGGCGCTAATTCCCAAAGAGCGAATTCGCATATTTGACGTGCCTGATGACTTAGACTCTCCCTGGGTGCTATGTGCAGCAGAGATAGTCAGGGAAGAGTTTATTCGCTCGCTTGAGCCCGACGTGGTGTTGATCAGCAGCCTCTTTGAAGACCCGGGTGCCGGCGCAGTGACGTCCGTAGGGGCGATCGCTAACAGCCACAAAACGGCGGTTGTTCTTTATGACCTAATACCCTTGCTAAACAAAGATGTGTATTTGCCGACACAGGCGCTCCGAGACTATTACAGCAAAAAAATTGGCTGGCTAGAGCGTGCAGATGCTCTGCTTGCCATTTCTCAATCGTCTAGCGATGAGGCGGTAGAGTATTTAAATGTGTCGCGAGAAAATGTCCCGAATATTTCCGCTGCGATCGGAGCGCAATTTTATCCACGGGTTTTTTCGAAGCAAGAGGCTGATAAGTTTCTCCAGCGAATGGGCGTGCAAGAAAAGTTTGTTTTATACGCGCCTGGCGGCTTTGATCCGCGGAAAAACTTCGCTCGCTTGCTCGAGGCTTATAGTAGGCTTAAACCTGAGCTCAGATCGCATTATCAGTTGGTAATCGCCAGCAGGTTGCATGAACAGCAGCGGATCGAGTTGTTGGATCTCAAAGAGAAGTTCGGGTTCGAAATTCACGAGCTGGTCTTAACAGGTTATGTTGAGGACGAGGATCTGATCGCGCTCTACTCCTTGACATCGCTATTTGTTTTTCCTTCCACCCATGAAGGCTTTGGCCTGCCGGTATTGGAAGCGATGGCTTGCGGAGCACCGGTTATTGGCTCCAATTGCAGCAGTGTGCCTGAGGTTATTGGTCTGGACGAGGCGCTTTTTGATCCGCTGTCGGTAGCATCGATATCCGATAAGATCAGTGAAGTACTGAAAAGTGACTCATTGCGGCAAAGGTTGGTAAAGCATGCCGAGATTCAAGCAGCAAAATTTTCCTGGGATGAGTCCGCGCTCAAGGCTATCGCTGCTTTAGAACAAGTGGTAAGTGAGGTAAACCCAATAATACAGTATGAGTTTTCACAGCAGGCGTTGCTTGAGAACTTGGGGCGTTTACCTGACGCTAGGCCCACCGATAGTCAACTTGTTCAAGTAGCGAAAAGTATAGCGTTCAACATGCTGGGAGGGGCTGAAAAGCAACTGCTCTTAGACGTGTCCAGCATCGTTCAGTCGGACGCAAAGTCGGGTATACAGCGAGTGGTTCGCAGTCTTTTACAGGAACTGTTTAATTCTCCGCCTGCAGGGCTTGTTGTTCGGCCAATTTTCTATCGTGCGGGTGGGTATTTCTATGCCAATGAGTTCGTCGCTCGCGTCTTTTCGGCAAGTGCCGACGGCGCAGGCGGGGCCGACGCGCCGATTGATTATGTGCAAGGCGATATCTACTTGTCGCTCGATCTGACGATGCATTTGGCCGACGAGCTTTATCCTCTGCATGCGCAAATGCGATCTGCCGGAGTCGATGTCAACTTCATCGTCTATGACCTTCTGCTTGTGCAGAGGCCGGATTGGTGGCCGGCACCGACTGCGGATTATTTTACAAATTGGCTAAAACGAATAACGGATGTCGGAGCGGGGCTAATTTGCATTTCCGAGGCAGTTGCCCAAGAGTTAAGAGAATGGATTGCAAATAATCCACCCGCTCGTTGTGATGGTGGGCCTCACGTCAAAAGCTTCCATTTGGGTGCCGACATTGCTAGCAGTATGCCGTCGATTGGGTTTCCAAAAAATGCTCAGAATGTGCTCGCTCAGTTGCAGGCACGCCCCAGCTTTTTGATGGTCAGTACTATTGAGCCCCGTAAGGGGCATGCACAGACCATCGCTGCTTTTGAGACGCTGTGGGCTGAGGATGTTGACGCGAACTTGGTAATTGTTGGGAAGCGCGGCTGGCTGGTCGACTCTTTGATCAGCGCAATCGAAAATCACCCAGCTCTGAACGTGCGACTTTTTTGGCTTGAAGGGATCAGTGATGAGTACCTGGAAAAAGTTTATGGCGTATCCACTTGCTTGATTGCCGCATCTGAAGGTGAGGGTTTTGGTCTACCGCTGATCGAGGCAGCACAGCATCACGTGCCGATGATTGCACGTGATATCCCTGTGTTTCGAGAGGTCGCAGGTGATCATGCTTTCTATTTCGAAGGGCTCGCACCAAACGCATTGGCGCAGTGCGTAAGAGAGTGGTTAGTGCTTTTTAATGCGGGTGAACATCCACTCTCAGTAAATATGCCTTGGCTTACGTGGGAGCAGAGTGCCCATCAACTGAAGCATTCCATCTTCCAGTGATGATGCTTCGCATTTTTATGAAAATGCCCCCTCTGTTAGGGGGACAAATCCAGAATTTCAGGTTACATACAGGCTTAATAGGGAGCTACACGTGAAAAAAGCAATTATCACCGGCATCACCGGCCAAGACGGTGCCTACCTTGCTCAGCTCTTGCTGGAAAAAGGCTATACCGTCTACGGCACCTACCGCCGTACCAGCTCTGTCAACTTTTGGCGCATGGATGAGCTGGGTGTCACCCAGCACCCTAACCTGCACTTGGTTGAATACGATCTGACCGACCTGTCCTCCAGCATTCGCCTGCTGCAGACCACCGAAGCCACCGAGGTTTACAACCTTGCGGCCCAAAGCTTCGTGGGCGTGTCCTTCGACCAGCCGGTGACCACTGCCGAAATCACTGGTCTTGGCGCGGTCAACTTGCTGGAAGCCATCCGTATCGTTAACCCGAAAGTGCGCTTCTATCAAGCCTCTACCTCGGAGATGTTCGGCAAGGTTCAAGCGATTCCGCAGATCGAAACCACGCCGTTTTACCCACGCAGCCCCTATGGCGTTGCCAAGTTGTACGCGCACTGGATGACCATCAACTACCGTGAGTCCTACGGTATCTTTGGTGCCAGCGGTATCTTGTTCAACCACGAGTCGCCACTGCGCGGTCGTGAGTTCGTAACCCGCAAGATCACCGACTCCGTGGCCAAGATTACCCGGGGCAAGCTGAACGTCCTGGAGCTGGGCAACATGGACGCCAAGCGCGATTGGGGTTTCGCTAAAGAGTACGTGGAAGGTATGTGGCGCATGCTGCAAGCCGATGAACCGGATACCTTTGTTCTGGCGACCAACCGTACTGAAACGGTACGTGATTTTGTATCGCTGGCTTTCAAAGCTGTCGATATCAACCTCGATTGGAAAGGCGAGGGTGACCAAGAGCACGCGATTGACGCAGAAAGCGGCAAGACGGTGGTGCAGGTGAATCCGAAGTTCTACCGCCCGGCTGAAGTGGAACTGCTGATCGGCGACCCGGCAAAAGCTAAGGCAAAACTGGGTTGGGAGCCAAAAACCAATCTGGAGGAACTGTGCCGGATGATGGTGCAGGAAGACCTGCGCCGTAACGAACAAGGCTTTTCGTTCTAAGGCCAAAAGCGCAATCACTTGCGTTGTAAGCGGGCGGGTTCGTGTTCGAACCCGCTCCGTCCTACTCATGTTATTCAGGCCAAAGGTGAATTGCGGTGAAACATGTTCTGTTGACCGGAGCTAATGGCTTTGTCGGTAAAGTACTGCTCGACCAACTATTGGCTGCAGGCTACCGAGTAAGCTGTGCTTGTACTACGCCTAGCGTGTCACCCCGTGCAGGTGTCGAACAGGTTGTATTGGATATCCGAGATCCAAGCGCTTGTGCAGCGACGCTGGAGCGGTTAAGCCCAACCCATATTATCCACCTGGCCGCCATTTCCCATGTGCCGACCAGTTTTCGCGACCCTCTGCTGACCTGGAATACCAATGTGATTGGTAGCCTGAATCTGCTCGAAGCCATTAAGCAGAAGGCACCGGATGCATTCGTCGTGTTTGCCAGTTCTTCGGAAGTGTACGGAGAGGTCTTTAAGGCCGGCGTAGCGCTGGACGAAAGTAGCCCGTGCTTGCCGATGAACCCTTACGCCGCCAGCAAACTGGCTGCGGAGTTGGCATTTGAGCAATACTTCAAGCAGGGCGTTCGAGGTGTCATTGCGAGGCCCTTCAATCACATCGGCAGCGGCCAGTCGCCCGACTTTGTGACCGCTTCGTTTGCTCGCCAGATTGCGCTGATCGAAAGTGGCAAACAGGCCCCTATCATGCAAGTCGGCAACCTTGAAGCTTGCCGTGATTTTCTCGATGTGCGTGATGTGTGTGCCGCTTACTTGCAGTTGCTGGAATTGAGCGATGGTCGTGATCATCCACGGCTGTTCAATATCGCATCGGGGCAGGCGCGCAAAATTCGCGATATTCTTGATGAGATGATCAGTCAGAGCGCCGCCAGTATTTCCGTGGAGCTCGACCCACAGCGCTTGCGGCCGTCTGATATTCCGTTTGCGGTGGGTAACTGTGACCGCATCCGCAACGTGCTCGGCTGGCAACCAGCTACCCCGCTGAAAGACACCCTGGCTTCGTTGCTGGCTGACTGGCGTTTGCGTGTGGTGGCTGAATAGTGAAAGTGATGATGGGCACGGAGTCGTTGCGGCCTCCCTTGACCGGTATTGGCAATTACACGCTCAACTTGCTGAGAGAATTTAACACGCTCGAGGTTATCGAGGCCGTGGATTGTTTTAACGGTGATAGATTCTCTCCCGCTTCAGAGGTCTTGAAGGGGCACGACTGCTTCACGCAGCCTGCCCCCGTCGTCAGCCCCAATGGCGGATGGAAGAGCAAACTACGCAGTTCTCTACGCTCGTTACCTTTGGCTTATCGCCTCAAGGCGGCGTGGTCTGAATCGCGGTTCAAGCAGGGTAGCCGTACGCGTCGAGACTTTGTCTATCACGAGCCCAATTTCATTCTCAAACCTCATGACGGCCCTAGCGTAACCACCATTCATGACCTCTCATTCGTCAGTCATCCTGAATTCCACCCAGCGGAGCGAGTGGCCTGGTTGAATCGCCAGCTCCCGCGCACGCTCGACCGTGCGGATTTCGTTATTACTGACTCAGAAGTTGTGCGCGCGCAGTTGATTGAGCAATTCAGCGTAGCGCCTGATCGGGTGACAGCTATCTATCTTGGCGCCGATTCCCGCTTTATAGCACGTAATGAAGAGGCGACCAGATCGGTGTTGGCCAAGTATGACTTGGTACATGGTCGCTATTTGGCGTTTGTGGGAACAATTGAACCGCGTAAGGGGCTTTCCGTATTGCTGGATGCATGGGATCGCCTGCCCGAGGTACTTCGTCGCCATTGGCCTTTGGTCATTGCCGGCGCACCAGGCTGGCGGAATGCGGATTTGATCAATCGCATCTTGGCGATGCAAGCGAAAGGCGAAGTTCGCTTTCTTCAATATGTTAGTTCACACGACTTGCCATTTATCTATGCGGGTGCTGCTACCTTCATCTATCCATCCATTTATGAAGGATTCGGCTTGCCCGTACTAGAAGCCATGTCCAGCGGTGTACCCGTTATTTGTGGGGCAGGAACTTCAATGGCCGAATTTTCCAATGGCGCCTGCAGGTTATTCGACGTCGAAGATGCTGCGGTACTGGCGACGGCCATCTCTGAACTTATAGAGGATCCGGCGTTGCGTACCCGCATGGCCTACGACGGCAAGATCCGCGCGAGTGAATTTTCCTGGTCGCGTTGCGCGCAGGAAACCCTAAAGGCCTACGTGAAGGCGAAGGGCTCTGCTTACCCATTGAATTCATTATAGTAAAAGAGCTCCGCTGCGGATGCAGATACCAGCGCAATGCTATTTGAAAACCACGTCCGTTTGAATATTTTACGACGTCTACGAAACGAAAGGCGAATGAGCTGACATCTATGCAAGATGTTCCTCAAGCCGATATAGGTGCTGTTTGAAGATACTACATTTTTACAAAACCTTTGCCGCCCACCAACATGGGGGCGTGGAAATGTTTATTCGCCATCTAACCCATGCAACAAGTCAGCAAGGGTGTGAAAACGTTGTGCTTTCTTTAGCACCGGAAGGGGCGTCGTCGGAGGAAGGACCGGCTTATCGACTGGTTCATGCCAAGGAAGACTTTAATCTGGCATCTACGGGTGTCTCGCTGTCTTCTTTCAAGGTTTTTGCTGAGCTCGGCAAGTCAGCGGATATTATCCATTACCACTTTCCGTGGCCGTTTATGGACGTCGTGCATTTTGCCACGCGCCTGAAGAAACCAACGATCGTAACTTATCACTCTGATATTGTTCGCCAGAAAGTACTAAAATGCTTTTATACGCCCTTGCAAAATGCATTTCTAAATAGTGTTGATGCTATTGTAGCCACGAGCCCAAACTACCTGAAAAGTTCGCCGATTTTAGCGAAATATCCGAATAAGACCAGCGCAATCCCGATCGGCCTGGAAGAGTCTATGTATCTACCGGTTCAGCCAGAAAAAGTGGCTGAATTAAAGTTGCAACGTGGCCGTTTCTTCTTATTTGTCGGAGTGTTGCGTTATTACAAAGGATTAGAGTTTTTGCTTCAGGCAGTTGAGGGCAGAGACTGGCCTCTCTTGATAGTAGGCGCCGGGCCGTTGGAGCAGGAATTGATGAGGGTGGCAGCCGAGAGGAAGCTGCATCATGTGCACTTCATTGGGCAGGTGAGTGAGCAGGAAAAAGTCAATTTATTGGCCGCCTGCTACGCGGTGGTTTTTCCATCACACCTTCGCTCGGAGGCGTTTGGTATAAGCCTCTTAGAGGCATCCATGTTTGGTAAACCCATGGTATGCAGCGAAATAGGCACGGGGACCAGCTACATCAATCAGCACCAGATTTCCGGCCTTGTGGTGCCACCCAAGGACGCACTTGCAATGCGGGCAGCGATGACGCAGCTATGGGAGTCGCCAGTGCTCGCTGAGCGTTTTGGACTAGCTGCAAGGGAGCGCTATTTGGAAGTTTTTACTTCTCGTAAGATGGGGGAAGAATACATGAAAAAATATGCTGAGCTTTTAAGCTCCCCAGCAAATAACTAAAGAGACGCGTGTTAAGCGTATTTAGCGGGCCTCGGTTGTTGCCAAGGGAGTGAAATCCAGTGAAAGACCGGGTAAATCAGCGGGTTATTCAGGGCCATGGGGGGGATTATTCAGCATGCCGTCACCCTCTCATGATTCAATCCGTTATAATTTTGTGACAGGTTTACACCGCTCGGTCCTACGGATATGGGCTGCCCAGCCAATGCATTTCAGAGTCGACCGCCCTTGAGCGCGTTTACCTCTGTCACTTGGCATTTTATTTTTTGTAAATTTGATCCATTAGTAGACTGAGACCAGCAGGGAAACTGAAATATGACCACCGCCCACCAAGACCAGTTTGAGCAAAGCTTCATCGGCGCAGTTGAAGCGGATCAGCGTAATAAGATCGCTGTGGTGATCCCTTGCTATAAGGTAATCGCCCACATTTTGAATGTGATCGCAGCAATTGGTCCTGAAGTCGAACGCATTTATGTTGTTGATGACTGCTGTCCGGAAGGTTCAGGGGCCTACGTGGAACAACACTGTACTGATGGGCGAGTTGTGGTTCTGCGCAATCCTGAGAATCAGGGTGTTGGCGGCGCGGTGATGAATGGTTATAAGGCTGCTGTGGACGACGGAATGGACATCATTGTCAAAATTGATGGCGATGACCAAATGGACCCAGGGTTGCTGTTGAACTTTGTGAATCCAATTCTCGATGGTGAGGCAGATTACACAAAGGGCAACCGCTTCTACGACCTCGAAGAAATCCGAGCGATGCCGAAGATTCGCCTATTTGGTAATGCTGTACTTTCGTTCATGACAAAATTTTCTTCCGGTTATTGGGATCTGTTTGATCCAACAAATGGTTACACTGCGATACATCGTGATGTCGCCAAGCACTTGCCCTTTAACAAGATTAGTCGACGCTACTTTTTCGAGACGGATATTTTGTTCAGGTTGAACACGCTTCGCGCGGTAGTCGTAGATATACCAATGGATGCCAAGTACGGTGATGAAGTAAGTAATTTGAAGATATCTAAAGTTGTGGGGGAGTTCTTTGTCAAGCATGTGCGAAATTTTGGCAAGCGCATTTTTTATAACTACTACCTCCGTGACATGTCGTTAGCGTCAATCGAACTGCCCGTAGGTCTGCTGATGCTGGTAAGCGGTGTCATATTCGGTACCTCTCACTGGATAAACTCGATGTACACTGGCCTTCCTACACCGGCCGGCACTGTTATGCTATCAGCCCTGCCAATCATTTTGGGCATCCAGTTTATTTTGGCATTTTTAGGTCAAGATATCGCCTCTGTGCCCAGGAGGGCTTTTCACTTGTCAAAACTGAAATCCAAACCCAAAGCAGGTAATCGCTGATGGTTTATGCAATCGCTGTCTTGTGCGTGTTTGGCATCGCCGCTGGACAAATAATGTTTAAATTAAGCGCTAGTGCTATGCAGCGAGCGGGCACGTTGTTTGACCTGAAAACTATACTTATATTAGGCTCTGCATTTGCTCTTTATGGTTTTACCACGCTGGCTTGGGTGTGGGTTCTTCAGAAAATTGAGTTAGGTAAAGCCTATCCCCTCATGGCGATGGCATTTATTTTAGTGCCTATTGGCAGCTATTTTATTTTAGGGGAACGTTTTCAGACGCAATATTTTATAGGTGTGCTATTTATTATCGTGGGGATAGTGTTGGCGATAAGGTCATAGTTTCATAAAAAAAATGGTTTAATTGTATGGGGAAAATTATGCGATCTTTAAGTAGAGAGCAGTCAGCAGCTACGCTTTTAGTTGGCGGAGTTATGGTTGCTGCTCTAATCTTGCTAGTCATGCGATCTGCCGGGCTTTATCCTAGTATTATGGCGGACGAATACATATATAATACTATGTCGCGCTTAAAGCCGATCGCCTCCGCTGAAATTCCAGATTATCTATATCTCTCAGTGTTTAGATTAACCAGTCTATGTGGTGATGGATACCTTGAATGTGCTCGGATTTTAAATACGCTATTTTTCGTATGTTCTGCTCCTTTTATTTATCTTGTTGCTAGACGTTTTTGTGGGTTTAGAATTTCTTTGCTGATTGTTGTCATAAGTATGCTGGGGCCAGTCAATGGTTACACGGCGTACTATATGCCAGAGGCATTATTCTTTTTGTCTTTTTGGGTTGCCATTGCTTATTTTCTAAATTTTGAGAGTCCTGCTCTTCTAAGAAGATTTGTTATCTTAGGGGCTATGGTCGGGGCTGCTTCTTTAATAAAACCACACGCGCTCTTCATGGTTCCGGCGTTTTGTGTCTCCATTATATTTTTTTCCTATTATGATTCAGTAAAGAATTGGTTTGTTAAAGGCATTATAGATTCTTCGATTTTTGGGGTCTTTGTCTTTCTGACTAAATTCGTTATCGGTTATCTAATAGCGGGAAAAGCTGGGCTAACTTTATTCGGTAATTTTTATACGTCCAATTTAGAATCAAATGCATCTTCGCTTCAGAGATATCTCGATATTATTTCTGCAAGCCCGCCCTTGGTGGTTGGCCATATGCTTGCCACGATACTAATGTTTGGTGCTGCGGTTGCGGTTGTAATGTTTGGCGTTGTTAGATCATTCGCACGCAAGATCAGCAAGCCGGAAGATAAGCTGGCTTTTTGTATTGCGATGTTGTTGTTGAATTTGATTGCAGTAGTAGCATTGTTTACCGCTTCAGTTGCAGGCACTACTCTTTATGAAACAGCGTTTAGACTGCACATGCGTTACTACGATTTTCTCTTCCCTTTGTTATTCGTTGCAATTGGATCTCAAATTCGTCGTACTCATGAAGAGTACTTAAAGTATTGGCGTTATGCATCCGCCGTCCTCGTCATAGCTGCAATATGCTATGCAGCGACGACAAAAATGCTTCCTTTCATGCCTAGTTATGTCGATGGACCAGAAATTCGTGGTTACACGTTAAATGCTAAGCTCTTCATGGTGTTAGCAGGCTTGTCCGTGTTCTCAGTGGTGTTGTGGGTTAGGTCTGCACGCGACGGGGCTCTCTTTTTCATGTTTTTATACCTGCCTTTGTCTGTAGTTGTTACGACGATTTATAATAATGTCGAGCTAAGGTCAAGGATGACGATTGACACCTATGACAAGGCGGGGATTTTCACGAAAAACTATGTTCCGAGTAATGAGTTGGCAAAGTTAGTAGTTGTTGGTGACGATGTATCATCGATATTTCGTGTTTTATTTCATTTGGATAATGTGGACGCGGTACGTGATGCTTCTTATATCCCGGGTGTGTCATACACCGCAGCTCAAATGCCTCCTAATAAAAAATGGGTATTGGCTGTTGGTGATGTCGATTTTGCGAAAGACGACTTTGAAGTAAAGCAGCTGAACGGGTTTTCATTGGCAAGAAAGGGATCTGCATATCCAATAATTATTGATTTTAGTAGCGGCTTTTTGCCTTATTCAGTATCGCATGTTAGTGGTATGTCGCATTCGGAAAACTGGGGCGCCTGGTCTAGCGCGTCCGTTGTAACTATGAAATTTGTAAAGCCTTTACCAGAAAAGTTTGAGCTGATTTTAAATGCTAAAGCATTCGGCCCTAATGACGGTAAGGTGTTTAATCTGAGTATTGATGGGCGCAGTTACCCCGTTAAATTGAGTGCGACGAGTGGTGAGTATAAGGTAAATATCGAAAATCCAAATAGCGTTAATGTGTTGTCTGTGGTCGTCCCATTTCCAACTTCTCCCAAACAGCTGGGGATGAGTGAAGATGCAAGGATTTTAGGCATAGGTATCGAGAAAGTGGAAATTTCTAAAATACAGTAGTTGCGTATGTGAGTAGTCGGGAGCAATTAAATTGCTCCCGTTTTTTATGTTTGCTAAGTTGGATTGCGAGTTTTATATTTTTGAATGTCTTTTATCGGGTTTAAGTTTTTAGTCAGGTCGTCTTGTTTGCTGGGTGGGGTTTATTATGCTTGGTATTATTAGATTTTTACTTTCGTTCAGCGTTATTGCTTTTCACTTAACTGCGTCGATACCTAATATTGGTTTGCTGGCGGTTAACTTTTTTATGTGATTAGTGGTTTTTTGATTACTCTGGTTCTCCACGAAACCTATAGATTCAGATTTATTCCTTTCGCTGTTAATCGGTTTCTTAGGCTTTATCCATCTTATTTTGTCATAGCTTTTATTAGTATGCTTTTTGCTCTGGCTCTAGAAGGGTATGCAGACTTTCATGGCTCGTGGAGTGTCTCAACGTCAATTCAAGACTTTATGGGTAATATTTTGATATTTCCTTGGGCTTTTTTGCGGACGATATAGTTCCTGTAAACTTTACATCCTTTGAGTTTTTACACAGTGTCACGCCGCATTTTCGACTAGTTCCCTCAACGTGGTCGGTTGGGGTGGAAATAGTTTGTTATTTTTTATTATGGTTTTTTTCTGCAAGATATTTATGGTCTACTATCTTTTCTATAGTGGCGGCTTGCGTTTGGCAGTTTTATATATTGCATTCACCTGTTAACCAGATGCTAGCCTACTTTCCGGTTCCCGCGGCGATGTTGCCCTTCTCACTGGGTGCTCTCGCTTACCATGCTATGAAATGTTTTCGTGTGTGGAAACTTTCGGTAGGCCATGCTAGCTTTTTCACGGGTTTGGTGATTTTGCTTTTTATGATTAATTGGTTTTTTTCTCTGTCGCAATCTAAGTTCATTGGGTCTATTTTTTATTACGTTAATGATGTACTTGCATTTTTTGCAGTATTAATTATTAATAGGTCACGGTTTGAAGGCAAAATAGGGAAGGTTGATAGATGGCTCGGCGATTTGGCCTATCCAATGTTCTTAGGGCAGTATGTATTTGGGTTTCTGGCGTGGAAGATTGCGGGTGAAAGTAGCGCTGTCCGTTCGGTTAATGTCTTTTTGGTTGGTGCAGTGCTAACTATATTGGTTAGCGTTCTCTTGGTTTTGGTTGTTGATCGTAGATTGTTAGCAATTCGTAAGTCTGTTCGAGAAATTAATAGTGGAGATGGCGTCCTTTAGAACGCGATTTTTTCTGGCTGCGTTTATAAGTTTTTTCTGAGCAATATAGATGATCTTTGGGCTGGGGTCTTAAGGGGTTTACTTTTTATTCCGAAATGTAATAGCAGCAAGGCCGGGGTAGTAGCCCCGTCTTCTTAATTAGCGTAATTGGGAGTTAATTAAAAAGTCTGCACGACTAGGTGATTTCTGCATGCCCAGAGAGTGTTAGATTTTTTGCGTGCGGGCCGGTAACGGCCTGCCGTCAGGCAGGCCTTAGCTTTACCAGGTCGGCCTGATAAATCGATCTCCGTGCAGGATCGCAAATTGATTCATCGCGATCTTCCAGTCATGGGCTGCACTGCCCCAGTTCGCGGTGATATTGCGTGATCCCAACCAAATCAGCTTCGTCGCAGCATCATCCGTCGGGAAATGGCTTCTGGCCTTGATGATCTTGCGCAACTGAGCACTGATACTCTCGATGGCGTTCATCGTGTAGATCACTTTACGTACGGCCGGGGGGAACACGAAGAACGGGATAAACCGATCCCAGGCACGCTTCCAGGCCTTTGCAACCGTTGGATATTGCTTGCCCCAAGGGCCGGTTTCGAAAGCTAACAGCGCTTATTCAGCGGCGTCAGCGAGGTCGGCTTCAACGCTTTCGCCAGCTCGCGGCGCTTATCCCAAGGCGCATAGTCGAGACTGTTGCGGATCAAATGCACAATGCAGGTCTGCAACGTTGCCTCAGGAAATACCGCGCTCAGCGCTTCAGGCATACCTTTGAGGCCATCAGTTACTGCGATCAAAACGTCCTCGATACCTCGGATTTTGAGGTCGTTGAAAACCTTCATCCAAAACTTCGCACCTTCGGTTGTTTCAATCCAAATACTCAAGATGTCTCGGGTTCCATCTGGCAAGGCACCCAGCGCCAAATAGATTGCCTTGTTGCGAACCAAGCTTCGTCGCGAATTTTGACTCGCAACGCATCGAAGAAAATCACCGGGTACATCGGTTCAAGCGGTCGTTGTTGCCAGGCAGTGACTTCGTCTAAAACCGCATCGGTAACTGAACTGATGAAGTCGTGAGAGACGTCTGTTCCGTACTGTTCAGATAAAAATGCACGGATCTCACGAACCGTCATGCCTCGGGCATACATCGCAATGATCTTGTCGTCGAAGCCCGTAAAGCGGCGCTCGTGCTTCGGGATCAGGATAGCCAAGGTGGTGACCCAGCTCGGTACCAAGGGCTCGCTTAATCAGCGCCTTTTTGAACGCCATCGAGGCATCCTGAATGGCTTCAGCACTCATCGGGCCACTGACGAACTGGTCGACCAGCTCTTTGGGAATGAATGCCCAAAGCTTGCCCTTCAACCAACCATCGGATACACAAATAGCCCAAAATGCAGCAAATTCACCCCAAAATGCGTCACCACCGCCGCTCCCAACCCGCCAAATCTATACGCCAAACCATACCCAACCCCGGCAATCCCAGCCAACAACGTCCACTGCCACCCGGCGCCGACATGCACCAGCCCAAACAACAGTGAAGCCAATAGCAGGGCCAGGTTCTCCCCGTAAGGCAGTTGCTTGAAGCGTCGGCTCAAGCCACCCTGGATATAGCCCCGAAATAACGCCTCTTCTACCAACGTAACTAGCAGCAGGTTATTCAGCACCCAAATCCACGTCTGTTCCGGCCACTTTGGTGCCCAGTTGGTGATCCCCAACAATACCGCGCCGCCCAATGCGGCGACGGCTGTGAGGCTCAAGGCCAGTGCCGTAACGCAAATCGTCAGGCGCAATGAGCGCCGCGCCACAATCCATGGACAGGCCAGCAACAGCCAGAAGCCAATCAGCGGTTTGTCCTGGTTCAGGTACATCGAGAACGGTACGGCGTCAGGTGTAAAGCGCTGCGGGTCAATTGCTCGCCCATTGTAGAAGCCGGGCAGCCAGTGCATCGCCAAGCCCAGGGCCAGTACGATGAACAGCCCATGACCGACGTAACGCGCCCAAGGTGTGCGCTGCTGGCGCACGACGTAGCCAGCGATCAGCAGCAAGGCGACTGACACCGCCGCCAGCGCGCCGAGTTGTCCATAGGTCAAGGCGAGTACATAGCCAATGGAGAGAAGCGCCAGGTACAGCCAGGGCAGAGCGAGCATGTGAAATCCTTGGATAAAAACTGGTCGACATTATAACGATGTGTCTTTGTCTCAAAGTGAAAACTCCTCCACGCGAATAGGCTGCTGCGCGGGTGATTGCAAATTATGTCGACGGCTGGTTATAGTCGGCGCTCTCAAACCCTTCACACAAGATCAGCCCATGCCTGCTTCCCCTCGCATAGCGGTAGTCGATTCAGCGGTCAACGCTGTGGTCGTGCCGCGCGCGAGTAAGCAGCCTGCGCAGATCAGTCACTACCCCCCACCTGTCAGTAGCACGCCGGCGTACGCAGTCGTATCACCGCCGGGTGTCGGCATTTCGGGCTGATCAGCGAATCGCTGTTCCCCTGTGCCCGCCTGAAAAAACCTACTGAGTTTCAGCCTTAGCTGAATTGGCTTTTTTGCCTGATGACAGGTGGTATTCATGTCTGTTCTTTCGAAACAATCCGTGGCCGCGGCGGCCTCGACGAGCCTGTTTGTGCTGCTGTGGAGCAGCGGGGCGATTTTCTCCAAGTTGGGCCTGGCCCATGCTTCGCCCTTTGCCTTTCTGTTGATCCGTTTTGCCCTCGCCCTGGCAGGGTTGGTGATCCTGGTGCCGATCCTCAAGCTGAAATTGCCCCGCCCCGGCAAGCCGATGTTGTATGCGGCGGCAACCGGGTTGGTGCTGTTGGGGGCCTATCAGATTTTCTATCTGCTGGCCATGGACCTCAAAGTGACGCCCGGCGTGATGACAACCATCATGGGCGTGCAGCCGATCCTGACGGTGGTGCTGATGGAGCGTCAGCGTTCGTTAAGCCGCATGTTCGGCCTGACGCTGGGGTTGGCGGGGTTGATCATGGTGGTCTACCAGGGCATTGGGCTGTCGGGCATGTCTCTGGCAGGGATGCTGTTCGGACTGCTGGCGCTGGCGAGCATGACCTTTGGTTCCATCATGCAGAAGCGCATTACTGACAACCCCTTGGGCACGCTGCCGGTGCAGTACCTGGCCGGACTGTTGCTGTGCTCGGTATTTGTGCCATTCCAGCCCTTCCACTTTGAACACGACGCCGGCTTTTATCTGCCGGTGCTGTGGATGGGGTTGGTGGTGTCATTGCTGGCGACGCTGTTGCTGTACCGCCTGATTGCGCGAGGCAATCTGGTGAATGTCACCAGCCCGTTTTACCTGGTGCCGGCGGTAACGGCCGTGATGGACTATCTGATCTTTGGCAATCTGCTCGCGGTATTGAGTGTGCTGGGGATGGTTTTGATCATCATCGGCTTGGCGTTTGTCTTCCGTAAACACTAGAAGGTGAGCATCAAGGGGGCGGTAGATCGCACGCCGAAACGCCCCCTTGGGCATCAGAGGGTCATGTTGTACCTGTAGGGCAATGCTGTAATAATTCCGCCCTTTAGACTGTAAGTTGTTATTTTATATGGGGTAATCGGTGCGTCTGCAGGTGGCGGCGGGCTGAGCAACGCTGCCGGCTTCTGTCGAGGGTTTCTCTCTAGTGACAAAGTCGTGGTTGCAGGCCGTATTTGTTTAAAATCCGTCTCTATACTGTCGTCGTATTCAATGTGGCGGTTTCGTTGGTGCAACGCCTAATTTTCCCCGTTTCGTCGACCTCTTCGTGTTTCAAGCACGCTCAATCAACGTGTTGCTTGCCTGTTAATCGTCGAGGCGGTTTTATCAGACGAGTGCTAGGGTTTGGGTTGGCCGGTGTGAATCGGCAGACGTTGATGGACACTTCTGGGCCATCCTTGCGACATTACTTAAAAGATTTAACTCAATGACTATCTTAGTAACCGGCGGTGCAGGCTTTATCGGTGCAAACGTGGCATTGGGCCGGGTAGTGAAGCACTACTCCGAGCGTTCTGTATGAGGAGAATCTTGCTGCTTGGCAAAAATGGCCAGGCAGGCTGGGAACTCCAACGTAGCTTGGCGCCTTTGGGGCAAGTCCTGGCGTTGCACTCCAAAAGCCCGGACTACTGCGGTGACTTGAAAGATCTGCAAGGGCTGGCGGCTACCGTGCAGCGGTTTGCGCCTGACGTAATCGTCAACGCAGCGGCTTACACCGCCGTCGACAAGGCCGAGAGTGAGCCGGGCCAAGCGCTGCGCGTGAACGCTGAAGCCCCGGCGGTGCTGGCAACAGAAGCCCGAAAGCTGAATGCCTTGCTGGTGCATTACTCCACGGACTATGTGTTTGACGGCCAGGGTGATACGCCGTGGCAGGAAAGCGACCCAGTCGGCCCGCTGAGTGTCTATGGCACCACCAAGCTTCAAGGCGAACAGGCTATCCAGGCGTCCGGCTGCGCGCACCTTATTTTGCGCACCAGTTGGGTGTATGCGGCGCGCGGTAATAACTTCGCCAAGACCATGCTGCGCCTGGCAGCGGAACGTGACAGCCTGAATGTGATCGACGACCAATTCGGCGCCCCCACCGGGGCGGACTTGCTGGCCGACGTCACCGCACATGCCATCCGTGCGGCGCGTTTGAACCCTCAATTGCAAGGCATCTACCATCTTGCGGCAGCCGGTGAGACCACTTGGCACCGGTATGCCCGTTTCGTGCTCGAACAGGCGCAGGCGGCAGGCGTGGAGCTCAAAGTCGCTTCGGCATCCGTCGGCGCGATAACCACGGCCGCTTTTCCCACGCCTGCCAAGCGTCCTGGCAACTCTCGACTCAATACTCAAAAACTGCAGAACGCCTTCTCCCTTTGCCTGCCTGAATGGCAGGACGGCGTGGCACGGATGCTTAAAGAAATTCTAGAGAAATGAACATGCTTAAACGTAAAGGAATCATTTTGGCCGGTGGTTCAGGCACACGCCTGCACCCTGCAACCTTGGCAATCTCCAAGCAATTGCTGCCGGTTTACGACAAGCCGATGATCTACTACCCGCTGACCACGCTGATGCTGGCGGGTATTCGCGACATCCTGATCATTTCCACGCCACAGGACACCCCGCGCTTCGAACAGCTGCTGGGTGATGGCAGCAACTGGGGCTTGAATCTTTCCTACGCCGTACAGGCATCCCCGGATGGTCTGGCCCAAGCTTTCATCATCGGCGAGGACTTTATCGGCAACGATCCGTCGGCGCTGGTGCTGGGCGACAACATCTATCACGGCCACGACTTCAACGAGCTGCTCAAAAGCGCCATGCAGCGTGAGGACGGCGCCAGTGTGTTCGCTTATCACGTCAACGATCCCGAGCGTTATGGCGTGGTTGAGTTCGATGCCCAGGGCAAAGCGATCAGCCTGGAAGAAAAGCCACTGAAGCCCAAGTCGAACTACGCCGTCACCGGTCTGTATTTCTACGACCAGGACGTGGTTGAAATCGCCAAGAGCATCAAGCCGTCGCCACGTGGCGAGCTGGAAATCACCGACCTCAACCGCATCTACATGGAGCGCGGCAAGCTATCGGTCGAAATCATGGGTCGTGGCTATGCATGGCTGGACACGGGTACTCATGAGTCGCTGCTCGAAGCCAGCAGCTTCATTGCCACGCTGGAGCACCGTCAGGGCCTTAAAGTGGCTTGCCCTGAAGAGATCGCCTTCCGTCAGAACTGGATCAATGCAGAGCAACTAGAGCGCCTGGCCGCACCGTTGCTCAAGAACGGTTATGGCCAATACCTCAAGCGCCTGCTCCACGAGAGAATTTACTAATGAAAGTCACACCATTAGCTATAGCTGACGTATTGTTATTTGAGCCGAAAGTGTTTGGTGATGATCGTGGCTTCTTTTTTGAGAGCTTCAACCATCGCTCTTTTGAAGAGGCTATCGGCCGCTCAATACAATTCGTGCAAGACAATCACTCTCGTTCAGTCAAAGGCGTATTGCGTGGTCTGCACTATCAAACGCATCAGACTCAAGGAAAGTTGGTGCGCGTCGTACAAGGCGAGGTGTTTGATGTTGCTGTGGATATTCGCCGCAGCTCTGCGACATTTGGGCAGTGGGTGGGTGCTTATCTTTCTGCGGAAAATAAGAATCAACTGTGGGTGCCTGAAGGTTTCGCTCATGGTTTTGTTGTGCTCTCGGATACGGCAGAGTTTCTCTATAAAACAACGAACTACTACGCACCTTCGCATGAGCGATCGATTCTGTGGAATGATCCGGCTCTAGCTATAAAGTGGCCAATAAATGAGCCTCCAGCTCTATCAGCAAAGGATATGCAGGGTTCGTTACTGGCTAAGGCTGAGGTTTTTGATTGATGCAAAATTTTTCCTACTCTCCTATAGAAATGGTTGCAAGTTATTGGCGTATCGATCTCTTATTAATACGCTTACGAAGCGAGAGATATTAGGGCGATATCGGGGTTCAAGTTTTGGTCTGCTTTGGTCATTTTTTAACCCAATATTAATGCTTGCAGTTTACACTTTCGTTTTTAGTGTGGTTTTCAATGCGCGTTGGGGCGCGGGAAGTGGTGGGTCAAAAACAGAATACGCTCTTGTTCTGTTTGCGGGTCTCATAGTGTTTAATATTTTGCTGAGTGTGCTAGTCGTGCTCCGGATCTGGTGTTGTCCAATGTTAATTATGTGAAGAAGGTTGTTTTTCCTTTGGAGATTTTGCCTTGGGTGATACTCGGGGCTGCCTTGTTTCATGGGTTGGTAAGCCTGTTCGTATGGCTAATATTTTATTGTATATTCTTTGGTGTTCCTCATTTAACAGTGCTCTATTTCCCCGTCGTTGTTTTTCCATTGATTGTTTTTTTTCGATGGGGGTTTCCTGGGCGCTTGCTTCCCTAGGCGTGTATTTGCGTGATATATCACAGGTTATCGGTGTGGTGATTACTATGCTCATGTTTCTATCTGCAATATTTTATCCTGTATCATCCCTCCCTGAAGACTACCAAGTAATTATGCAAATGAATCCTCTTGTGCCCATTATGTGGGCGGTGGGGTAGGTTGCTCGCGCGTTAATCGTCTGGACGGATGAACCCGTCATCAATATCCAGTCCGGCTCTTGCCGCGAATGGGCTGTGAAGCACTATTCCGAGCGTTTGGTATGAAGATTCTATTGCTGGGTAAAAATGGCCAGGTGGGCTGGGAGCTCCAGCGGAGTATGGCGCCCTTGGGCCAAGTGCTTGCGCTCGACTCAAAAAGCCCGGACTACTGCGGCGACCTCAACGATCTGCCGGGTCTGGCTGCGACCGTGCAACGGTTTGCGCCTGACGTCATCGTGAACGCAGCGGCCTACACCGCTGTCGATAAAGCCGAAAGCGAGCCCGCCCAAGCCCTGCGTATCAACGCAGAAGCCCCGGCGGTACTGGCCGCCGAGGCGCTGAAGCTGAATGCCTTGCTGGTGCACTATTCCACCGACTACGTGTTCGCCGGCACCGGCGACACGCCGTGGCTGGAAAGCGACCCGGTCGGCCCGCTGAGCGTCTACGGTACGACCAAGCTGCAGGGCGAGCAGGCCATCCAGGCCAGCGGCTGTGCGCACCTGATCTTGCGTACCAGTTGGGTCTACGCAGCACGCGGTAACAACTTCGCCAAGACCATGCTGCGCCTGGCCATTGAGCGCGACAGCCTCAACGTGATTGACGACCAGTTCGGTACGCCCACCGGGGCGGACCTGCTGGCCGACGTCACCGCGCACGCGATCCGCACTCTGGGCTCGAACCCGCCTTTGAGCGGGGTGTATCACCTCGCCGCCGCAGGCGAGACCACCTGGCACCGCTATGCCCGCTTCGTGCTCGAACAGGCGCAAGCGGCTGGCGTGCAGCTCAAGGTCGAACCGGCCAACGTGGGCGTGATCACCACCGCGGCCTACCCGACGCCGGCCAAACGCCCGGGTAACTCCCGACTCAACACTCAAAAACTGCAAAATGCCTTCTCACTGCGCCTGCCTGAATGGCAGGACGGCGTGGCACGGATGCTTAAAGAAATTCTAGAGAAATGAACATGCTTAACCGTAAAGGAATCATTTTGGCCGGTGGTTCAGGCACACGCCTGCACCCTGCAACCTTGGCAATCTCCAAGCAATTGCTGCCGGTTTACGACAAGCCGATGATCTACTACCCGCTGACCACGCTGATGCTGGCGGGTATTCGCGACATCCTGATCATTTCCACGCCACAGGACACCCCGCGCTTCGAACAGCTGCTGGGTGATGGCAGCAACTGGGGCTTGAATCTTTCCTACGCCGTACAGGCATCCCCGGATGGTCTGGCCCAAGCTTTCATCATCGGCGAGGACTTTATCGGCAACGATCCGTCGGCGCTGGTGCTGGGCGACAACATCTATCACGGCCACGATTTCAACGAGCTGCTCAAAAGCGCCATGCAGCGTCAGGACGGCGCCAGTGTGTTCGCTTATCACGTCAACGATCCCGAGCGTTATGGCGTGGTTGAGTTTGATGCCCAGGGCAAAGCAATCAGCCTGGAAGAAAAGCCACTGAACCCCAAGTCGAACTACGCCGTCACCGGTCTGTATTTCTACGACCAGGACGTGGTTGAAATCGCCAAGAGCATCAAGCCGTCGCCACGTGGCGAGCTGGAAATCACCGACCTCAACCGCATCTACATGGAGCGCGGCAAGCTGTCGGTCGAAATCATGGGCCGTGGCTATGCATGGCTGGACACGGGTACTCATGAGTCGCTGCTCGAAGCCAGCAGCTTCATTGCCACGCTGGAGCACCGTCAGGGCCTTAAAGTGGCTTGCCCTGAAGAGATCGCCTTCCGTCAGAACTGGATCAATGCAGAGCAACTGGAGCGCCTGGCCGCACCGCTGCTCAAGAACGGTTACGGCCAATACCTCAAGCGTGTGTTGCTCGAGAAGATTTTTTGATGGGCCTGTCGTCAATAATCAAACCGACCTGGAGACAACAATGAGCAGTACCAAACACTTTTTCGTCCACAGCCATGCGCTGTGCGAATCCGAAAATATCGGTAAAGACACGCGTGTCTGGGCCTTCGCGCATATCCTGCCGGGGGCCACGTTGGGCAGTGAATGCAACGTGTGCGACAACGTTTTCATCGAAAACGATGTGATCATCGGTGACCGCGTAACACTCAAGTGCGGCGTGCAAGTGTGGGATGGCATCACCCTTGAAGACGACGTTTTTATTGGGCCGAATGCAACCTTTACCAATGACCTTTTTCCGCGCAGCAAGGTCTATCCGCAGACCTTTGCCCGCACGATCGTTCGAAAAGGCGCGTCGCTGGGTGCCAACTGCACCATCCTTCCAGGCCTGACGATTGGCACCAATGCCATGATTGGTGCCGGGGCCGTCGTCACACGGTCTATTCCGCCCAACGCAATCGTTGTCGGCAACCCCGCCAAAATCATTGGCTATGTTGATACTAAGCCGGTCGATGCAAGCCAGGATGGGGCTGAAAAGGTCGCCAGCACGCCTGGGGCGGTCGCCACTTCTGTCAACGGCGTCACGTTGCACACCATGACGGAGGTCGCCGACATTCGCGGCAGTCTGTCTGTGGGCGAGTTCGAGCGAACAGTGCCGTTCAAGTCAGAGCGTTACTTTCTGGTATATGACGTGCCGACGGCAGAAACACGCGGCGAACATGCGCACCGGGTCTGCCATCAGTTCCTGGTGGCGGTGAAAGGTTCGGTGCACGTGGTTGCCGATGATGGCAAGAACCGCGAGGAATTCGTGCTGGATCGGCCGAACAGGGGCTTGTATTTACCGCCGATGACCTGGGGGATTCAGTACCGCTATTCCCAGGACGCGGTACTGATGGTGTTCGCTTCACACCGCTATGATGCTGCCGATTACATTCGCAATTACGACGAATTCAAAATGCTCATCACCGGCGCTTGATGGCCGTAACTGCCTGCGGTCCATCCATTACTGCCCGTGAGTCACGCCGCTGAGGTTGCCAACGCAATCAGCGGCGTTTCCCCGACAATAATGTCCCCACCCGCAACACCAACCACAACGCCCCCCCCAATCAACACCCCGCCATACACATGCGCCATCGACAACGGCTCATCCAGCAGCAACGCCCCCCACAACACCCCAAACGGCGGAATCATAAACGTCACGGTCATCGACTTCACCGGCCCAATCGACGACAGCAAGCGGAAGTACAGGATGTACGCAAACGCCGTGCACACAAGGCCCAGACCTAGCAGTGATGACCAAACCTGCCAGCCACCCCAACTCGCGGGCGGATGGCTGATCGCGCTGTAGGCAAAAAACGGCAGCAAAAACAGGGTGGCGCCGAGCATGCTGCCCAGCGCGGCGAGTCGGCTGTCCAGGCCGCCGCGTTGGTCCAGCCAACGCCGTGCGAGGAACCCGGCGAAGCCGTAGCAGGTGGTGGCTAACAGGCAGGCCAGCGCGCCCATCAATAATTCCAGGTCAAACGCCACCGGCCCGGCGCGCGTCAGCACGGCCACGCCGAGCAGGCCCAGGCTGACGCCGGCGATTTTCGACGGCGTCAGGCGTTCACTGAAGAACAACCCGCCAATCAACACGCCCATCAGTGGCGTGGTGGCGTTGAAGATCGCCGAGTAGCCGGCCGGCAGCACCTGCGCGGCCACCGAGTACATGGTCGCGGGGATGCCGGAGTTGATCACGCCCAGCAGCAGCACGGTCTTGAACTTGCCCTGGAAGTCCCAGTTGACGCGCATCGCTGCGAGTATCACCAGCAAGCCGGCGGCGGCAATCGACACGCGAAAGAACGCGGTCGGCACGGTGCCGATTTCCGGCGCGATGATGCGCATGAACAGGAAACTCGCGCCCCAGATGGCAGCCAGTCCCAGCAAATACAGGGTGTCGACAGGTCTCACGGAACACTCCTACCTCAATAAGGCGGCGAGTGTTGCCTAGAGGCCTGGCCGACACAATGGCTAATTACAGGACAAACCGCGTCACCATGCCATTGAGGTCCACGGCCAGGCGCGACAGCTCCTGGCTGGCGGCGGAGGTCTGGGTCGCGCCCGCGGCGGTTTGGGTGGACAGGTCGCGAATGTTCACCAGGCTGCGGTCGACGTCACGGGCCACCAGTGCCTGCTGCTCAGCGGCGCTGGCGATCACCAGGTTGCGCTCGCTGATCTGCGAGATGGCCGCGGTGATTTTTTCCAGCGCGCTGCCGGCGCTGTTGGCGCGTTGCAGGGTCTGGCCGGCGTGTTCGGCGCTGCTGTTGAGGGCGTCGACGGTGTCCTGGGTACCTTGCTGGATACCGGTGATCATCTGTTCGATTTCTTCGGTTGAATCCTGGGTGCGTTGCGCCAGCGAGCGCACCTCATCGGCCACTACCGCAAAGCCTCGGCCGGCTTCGCCTGCGCGCGCTGCTTCGATGGCGGCATTGAGGGCCAGCAGGTTGGTTTGCCCGGCGATGCCGCGGATCACTTCGAGCACTTTGCTGATGTCCTGAGCCTGCACGGCCAGGCCTTCGGCTTTGCTCGAGGCGCCAAGCACTTCGTCCACCAGGTTCTGGATCGAGCTGATGGTTTCGCTGATCTGATAGTGGCCGTGCTTGCTGTCTTCATCGGAGGCCTTGGACGCTTCGGCGCTGGACACCGCGTTGCCCGCCACTTCGTCCACGGCCGCGCTCATCTCGTTGACGGCGGTCGCCGCCTGTTCAATTTCATCGTTTTGCGCCTGCAGGCCACGGGTGCTCTGTTCCATCACCGAGCTCATTTCCTCGGCGGCGGAGGCCAGTTGCTGCGCCGATTCGCTGATGCCATGGATCGTGGTTCGCAGCTGGTCCTGCATGGTGGCCAGGGCCGTCAGCAATTGCGCCGGTTCGTCGGTGCCTTTCACCACCACAGGCTGGCTCAAATCGCCGCCGGCGATGGTGCGTGCCACGGCCAGGGCCTGGCCGAGGGGGGCGGTGATACTGCGGGTCAGCAGCCAGGCGAGCAATAAAGTGGCGATCAACGCGCACACGATGATCAGGCCGACCACCCACTGAGCGCTGGCATACATCTGCGCGGCAGCATTGGCCGCGTCTTCGACGCCTTTCTGATTGAAGGTGATCATGTCCTCCAGGCTCTTGTTGAGGACCGTACCTTGGGGTGCCAGGCGGCTGGTCAGCAGGTCGATGGCATCTTGCTGTTGATCCTTGTCCACCAGGGCCACCATCTGCCCGACGATGCCGAGATAGGTGCCCACATCGGCTTTGAGTTTTTTCAGCAGAGCGGCTTCTTCGTCGCCGCTGGTCAGGGTTTCGTGATGGGTCAGCAGCGTTTGCAGCTCAGTGCTCTGGCGGGTGATCAGGCTTTTGCTGTTGTCGCGAATCCGCGATTCGTCGGTGGTCGCCAGGCGCAAGGCCTCCAAGCGGATACTGGCCACATAGGCCGCGCTGTCGTGGATATTCTCGATGCTCGGCATCCATGACTCTTCGATGACCAGCGCGCTTTCTCGCAGCTTAGCCATCTGGCCTAGGCCAAACAGGCCGACAATCACCAGCAAACCGGCCAACAGCGCAAAACTCAGACTGGCGCGCAATCCGATCCTCATGTTCCTCAATGACATCTCAATGCTCCTTAGGCGATTAGAACCTGTTCCCGGATCGGTCTTCAGACCTTGTTAGGCTGGGAGAGGGCGCGCTATATATCAAAGTGCCACTAAGGAGGTAATCAGGGTTTCCCTTACGGTGTATCAATTCGGTTACATAAGTTGTGAAACGCAAGCGCGCTGCTGTTTACCCTGGCAGGCGTCAAGCCACGGCCTTGCAGGGCTGTAGCCAAAGGTGCTGGCGCGTTTGGCTGCGTTTACTGACCATACGGTCGAATCATGAAATTTGAAAAAACCCTACAATGTGTCGACAGTTGTACAGCGTGACCCAAAAAATCATCCTTCTCGTGCCCCCGTTCACTGGCTAAGCTCAGGGCTTCCAGACGCCCGTTCGAGGTTTCCCGTATGCCGCAGTCCGCGCTTGCCATCGCCCGCATGATCCTCGATGGCTTCGACGATTACCGTGAGCACTTCCGCCAGATCACTGACGGCGCCCGTGAACGTTTCGAGAAGGCCCAGTGGCAGCAAGGGCAGGCGGCTTCGGCGGCGCGGATCAACTTGTACGAAGAGAAAGTCGCTGAAGTAACGGCGCGCCTGCGTGCCCAGTTCGACGAGGCCACGCTGCTGGAAGTGGACGCGTGGCCGCTGGTGAAGCGTGCCTACATCGGCCTGATCGACCTGCGCTTTGACGATGAATTGTCCGAGACCTGGTACAACTCGATCTTCTGCAGCCTGTTCAGTCACGACCTGATCAGCGATGCCTGCATGTTCATCCACACCACGCGGCCGAGCCTGCGCCGTGCGCGTGCGGCGCAAACCCGCGTTTATCAGCCGGCGGGCGACCTGACGGCGATGCTGGCGCAGGTCTTCGCCGATTACGCGTTCAGCGAACCCTACGCAGACCTTGCGACCGACCTGCGCCGGCTCGAAGCGCAATTGCGCGAAAACCTGCCGGACTGGGTGTGCAAAGATCCGGACCTCAATGTTGAGCTGTTTTCCTCGGTGCTCTACCGCAATAAAGGCGCCTACCTCGTAGGACGCATCTACACCCGTGACGAACAATGGCCGTTGGTGATTCCGCTGCTGCACCGCGAAGGGCGCGGCATTCAGATCGACGCGCTGATCACGGACGAAGCCGACGTGTCGATCATCTTCTCGTTCACGCGCTCGTATTTCATGGTCGACGTACCGGTGCCAGCGGAATTCATCGGGTTTCTCAAACGCATCCTGCCCGGCAAGCACATCGCCGAGCTGTACACCTCAATCGGTTTCTACAAACACGGCAAGTCGGAGTTCTACCGCGCGCTGATCAACCACCTGGCCACCACCGATGACCGCTTTATCATGGCGCCCGGCGTACGCGGCATGGTCATGAGCGTGTTCACACTGCCGGGCTTCAACACGGTGTTCAAGATCATCAAGGACCGCTTTTCACCGTCGAAAAACGTCAATCGCGCCACCGTCATCGAGAAGTACCGTCTGGTAAAAAGCGTCGACCGCGTGGGGCGCATGGCCGACACCCAGGAGTTCGCCGATTTCCGTTTCCCCTTGAGCAAGTTCGAGCCTGAATGCCTGGCCGAGCTGTTGGAGGTCGCTGCGGGCACCGTCGAAGTGGAAGGCGACACCGTGCTGATCCGCCACTGCTGGACCGAACGGCGCATGACCCCACTCAACCTCTACCTCGACAACGCCAACGACGCCCAAGTGCGCGAAGCGCTGGAGGACTACGGCCTGGCCATCAAGCAACTGGCGGCGGCGAACATCTTTCCCGGCGACATGCTGCTGAAAAACTTCGGCGTCACCCGCCACGGTCGCGTGGTGTTCTATGACTACGACGAAATCTGCTTTCTCACCGAAGCCAACTTTCGCCACATCCCGGCACCGCGCACGCCCGAGGACGAAATGGCCTCGGAGCCCTGGTACTCCATTGGGCCGCTGGATGTGTTCCCCGAAGAATTCCCGCCGTTCCTGTTTGCCGACGCCGGCCAGCGCAAGCTGTTCGACGAGCTGCACGGCGAGCTGTACAACGCCGACTACTGGAAAGGCCTGCAGGAAGCGATTCGCGCCGGCAAGGTCATCGACGTGTTCCCGTACCGCAGAAAAGAGCAGCTGTAAGCCTCAAGCGGCAAACCACGGGTAAGCGGTTTTGCGTCTACTTGCCGCTTGAAGCTTGACGCTGATAGCGGCTTTTCTGCCACACTTGCCGGCCGTGCATAAATGACGACCTTCAAAGTACCTGATGACTGACCAAGCGCCCGCTATCGACCAACTGCTGAAAAACCTCGATCACGCCATGCTCGCCGACCGCCACCGCTTGCGGCGCCAGTTGCTCGAGCTGCGCAAGAAGCCCGACGAGGACAAGCTGGCGCAGTGGGTCACGCGCATGCAGGCGTCCTGCGCACAGGTCACGGCGCGGCGTGCCAGCCTGCCGGTGATTCGCTACGACGACAGCCTGCCGATTGCCGCCAAGCGCGACGAGATCAAAGAGGCGCTGCAAAAGCATCAGGTGCTGATCATCGCCGGTGAAACCGGCTCGGGTAAAACCACTCAACTGCCGAAAATCTGCCTGGAAATCGGCCGTGGCCAGTACGGCCTGATCGGCCACACCCAGCCGCGCCGAATCGCCGCGCGCAGCGTCGCCAGCCGCGTCGCCGAAGAACTGGCCACGCCGTTGGGCGCGCTGGTCGGCTATCAGGTGCGTTTCGAAGACCAGAGTGACTCCAACACCCTGATCAAGTTGATGACCGACGGCATCCTTCTGGCGGAAACTCAGAACGACCGCTACCTGGAACGCTACGACACGATCATCGTCGACGAAGCCCACGAACGCAGCCTGAACATCGACTTCCTGCTCGGCTACCTGAAAACCCTGTTGCCGCGTCGCCCCGACCTGAAAGTCATCATCACCTCGGCGACCATCGACCTGGAGCGTTTTTCCAAGCACTTCGACGATGCACCGATCGTCGAGGTCTCGGGCCGTACCTTCCCGGTGGACACTTGGTATCGCCCGCTGACCCTGGAGCAGGACGAGGAGGGCAACCGCGTCGAGGACGACTTGACCGTCGACCAGGCGATCCTTGCTACCCTGGATGAAATCGCCGCCTATGAACGCAGCGAGCGGCGCAGCCCTGGCGATGTGCTGGTGTTCTTGCCGGGCGAGCGCGAGATTCGTGACGCCGCCGAGATGCTGCGCAAGGCCCAGCTCAAGCACACCGAAATTCTGCCGCTGTATGCGCGCCTGTCACCGGCTGAACAACAGCGCATTTTCCAATCCCACCCGGGCCGCCGTGTGGTGCTGGCGACCAACGTCGCGGAAACCTCGTTGACCGTGCCTGGCATTCGGTATGTGATCGACAGCGGCACCGCGCGCATCAGCCGTTACAGCTACCGCGCCAAGGTGCAACGCCTGCCGATCGAGGCAATTTCCCAGGCCAGCGCCAACCAGCGTAAAGGCCGTTGCGGTCGGGTCGAGCCCGGTATTTGCATCCGCTTGTACAGCGAAGAGGATTTTATCGGCCGTCCGGAATTCACCGACCCGGAAATCCTGCGCACCAACCTTGCCGCCGTAATCCTGCAGATGCTGCACCTGCGCCTCGGCGAAATCACCGATTTTCCGTTTATCGAGCCGCCGGACGGCAAGGCCATCAGCGACGGTTTCAACCTGCTGCAAGAGCTCTCGGCGGTTGACCGCAACAGCCAGCTCACGCCGCTGGGCCGCCAACTGGCGCGCCTGCCAGTGGACCCGCGCATGGGCCGCATGCTGCTCGAGGCCGCCAAGCTCGGCAGTTTGCAGGAAGTGCTGATCGTCGCCAGTGCCATGTCGATCCAGGACCCGCGTGAACGCCCGCCAGAGCGTCAGCAAGCGGCCGACCAAGCCCACGCACAGTGGAAGGATGCCGATTCTGACTTCGCCGGGTTGGTAAACCTGTGGCGCGGTTTTGAGGAGCAGCGCCAGGCGCTGACCGCCAGCCCGTTGCGCAACTGGTGCCGCAAGAACTTCTTGAATTACCTGCGCCTGCGCGAGTGGCGCGATTCCCATCGCCAGCTCAGCCTGATCTGTCGCGACATGCAGTTGACCGTCAATAAAGAGCCGGCGGACTTTGCCAAGCTGCACAAGGCTGTGTTGTCTGGCCTGTTGAGCCAGATCGGCCAGAAGACCGAAGACGGCGATTACCTCGGCGCGCGTCAGCGGCGCTTCTGGATTCACCCGTCCTCGGGCATCGGAAAGAAGCGCCCGCAATGGCTGATGACCGCCGAACTGGTAGAAACCACCAAGCTGTACGCGCGCATGGTGGCAAAGATCGATGCCGACTGGATCGAGCCGCTGGCCGGGCACCTGATCAAGAAAAACCACTTCGAGCCGCATTGGGAGAAGAAGCGCGGCCAAGTGGTGGCCTTTGAGCAAATCACGCTGTTCGGGCTGATTGTGGTTGGGCGCCGGCCGGTGCATTACGGGCCGATTGACCCGGTGGTGTCGCGCGAGCTGTTTATCCGCGAAGGCCTGGTGCGCGGCGAGATTCAGTCGCGGGCCAAGTGCCTGGCGGCCAACCAGCAACTGCTGGAGCAGCTCGACGAACTGGAGGCCAAGGCGCGCCGTCGCGACATCCTGGCGGACGAAGAAACCCTGTACGCCTTCTACGATGCGCGCTTGCCGGCGGAGATCCACCAGACCGCGACGTTCGACAGCTGGTACAAGGTCAACAGCCAGAAAGACCCGCAACTGCTGATCATGCGCGAAGAAGACGTGCTGGCCCGCGAGGCCAGTGAAGTCACGGCCCTGCATTATCCAGACACCTTGCACCTGGGCGATCTGGAGTTGGCGCTGAGTTATCACTTCGAACCCAACCACCCCCGCGACGGTGTGACCCTGCGCGTACCGGCGCCACTGCTGCCGGCATTGCCGCCGGAGCGCCTGGAATGGCTGGTGCCGGGGGTGATCGAAGCCAAGTGCATTGCCCTGGTGCGCAACCTGCCCAAGGCGCTGCGCAAAAACTTTGTACCGGTGCCGGATTTCGTCAAGGCGGCGCTGCAACGCATCGAATTTGGCCAGGGCTCGCTGCCCCAGGCGCTGGGGCGCGAACTGCTGCGCATGACCGGCGCACGGGTCAGCGATGAAGCCTGGGCCGAGGCGGCGCAGCAGGTGGAAAACCACCTGAAGATGAACCTGGAAGTGGTCGACGGCCAAGGCAAGTTCCTCGGCGAAGGGCGCGACCTGGCCGAGCTGACCGCGCGTTTTGCCGAGGCCAGCCAGGCCGCGTTGGCCGTGCCGCAAACCGCCAAAAGCCAGCAACCGGTGCAAGCCAAGGTGTTTGCGGCGGTGGCCGAGAAGACCCAGCAAAAGATCGCGGGGCTGTCGATGACGGTCTACCCGGCGCTGGTCGAAGAAAATGGCACGGTCAAGGAAGGGCGGTTCTCGACGGCCGCCGAGGCAGAGTTCCAGCATCGTCGCGCGTTGCAGCGCCTGCTGCTGCAGCAATTGGCCGAGCCGGCGAAATTCCTGCGCGGCAAATTGCCCGGCCTGACCGAATTGGGCCTGATGTACCGCGAACTGGGGCGCGTCGATGCACTGGTGGAAGACATTCTGTTGGCCAGCCTCGACACCTGCGTACTGGAAGGCGAAGCCAGCTTGCCGCGTGACGGTGCAGGTTTGGCGGCCCTGGCTGAACGCAAGCGCGGCAGCTGGACCGAGCACGCCGAGCGCCTGGCCCGCCTGACGCTGGAAGTGCTGAAGCTGTGGCATGGCTTGCAAAAGCGCTTCAAGGGCAAGATCGACCTGGCCCAGGCGGTGGCCTTGAATGACATCAAGCAGCAGCTGAGCCATCTGGTGTACCCAGGTTTTGTGCGGGAAACCCCGGCGCAGTGGTTCAAGGAACTGCCACGTTTCCTTAAGGCCATTGAGCTGCGCCTGGAGAAACTGCCCAGCCAGGTGCAAAAGGACCGAGTGTGGAGCACTGAGCTGAGCGGCCTGTGGGCGCAGTACCAGAACCGCCTGAACAAACACGCCCAGGAAGGCAAGCGCGACCCTCAGCTGGAGCTGTATCGCTGGTGGTTGGAGGAATATCGCGTGTCGTTGTTTGCCCAGCAGTTGGGCACCAAAGTGCCGATTTCCGATAAGCGTTTGAGCAAGCAATGGAGCCAGGTGGAGGCCTGAAGCCCTCTCGGTTAGCGAGGTTGTGGGAGCTGGCTTGCCTGCGATGGCATCCCAGTGATTTGACTGATACACCGCGGTGTCTGCATCGCAGGCAGGCCAGCTCCCACGGTCAGCATGGGGTTTATCCGGAAATGGCGCCAAATCCCCGAGGTTGTGGCAAACTTCGCGGTCATAAATGCCGGGATCGTCGTGATGGGCTGGTGTGCAGCCGCGGCGCAATGGAATAAAGCGTTGCCAGTTTGATGCCCGCTGGACGGAATCGAACGACTTAAAGTTTGGTACGACGGTACCAATATCTTCTGCCTGACAGATTTAGAGGAACGACCGTGCATAACGTCGTCATCAGCGGCACTGGCCTGTACACCCCGGCCAACAGCATCTCCAACGAAGAGCTGGTGCAGTCTTTCAATGCCTATGTTCAGCAGTTCAACACTGACAACGCCGCCGCCATCGAGCGCGGCGAGGTCCAGGCACTGACTGAGTCCAGCGCAGCCTTTATCGAGAAAGCATCGGGCATCAAGAGCCGTTTTGTCATGGACAAGGACGGTATTCTCGACCCGCAGCGCATGGCCCCGCGTTTGCCCGAGCGCAGCAATGACGAGTGGTCGGTGCTGTGCCAGATGGCCGTTGGCGCGGCCGAACAGGCCCTGCAGCGCGCGGGCAAGACTGCCGCCGACATCGACGGCGTGATCGTGGCCTGCTCCAACCTGCAGCGCGCCTACCCGGCCATCGCCATCGAAGTCCAGGAAGCGCTGGGTATCGAAGGTTTCGGTTTCGACATGAACGTGGCGTGCTCGTCGGCGACCTTTGGTATCCAGAACGCCGCCAACAGCATCCAGCTGGGCCAGGCGCGGGCGATCCTGATGGTCAACCCGGAAGTCTGCACCGGCCACCTGAATTTCCGTGACCGTGACAGCCACTTCATCTTCGGGGATGCGGCCACGGCCGTGATTCTCGAGCGCGCCGACCTGGCGACTTCCGAGCACCAGTTCGATGTGGTGAGCACCAAACTGCTGACCAAGTTTTCCAACAACATCCGCAACAACTTCGGCTTCCTCAACCGCACGGCGGAAGAGGGCATCGGCGCGCCGGACAAGCTGTTCGTACAGGAAGGTCGCAAGGTCTTCCGTGATGTCTGCCCAATGGTGGCGGAACTGATCGGCGTGCATCTGGACGAAAACCAGCTGAATGTGGCCGATGTGAAGCGTTTCTGGCTGCACCAGGCCAACCTGAGCATGAACCACCTGATCGTGAAAAAACTGCTGGGCCGCGAAGCCTCGGTGGAAGAAGCGCCGGTGATTCTCGACACCTACGCCAACACCAGTTCGGCAGGTTCGGTGATCGCGTTTCACACCTACCAGGACGACTTGCCAAAAGGAGCCGTGGCGGTGCTCAGTTCGTTCGGTGCAGGTTACTCGATCGGCAGCGTGATCCTGCGCAAACGCTGATCTCGAGGCAGAATGCGGTCAATGTGGTAGCTGGCTGCTTGCGATGACGATGGTGGGACCGCCGCCGCTATCGCAGGCAAGCCAGCTCCCACCGGTATCGGATTTCCACAGCAGGATTGAGGTAAACGATGGCAGCAGCCAACGACGCGCACCTGCTGGAACGGCTGCTCAAGGGCGAGCAGCGGGCCTACAAGGAATTGGTCACCACCTACCAGAGCGCCATGCGGGCAGTGGCCTATGCCATTGTCGGCCAGCGCCACGCCGACGAAGTGGTGCAGGACGCGTGGTTGTCGGTGGTGCGCAACCTGGCCAAGTTCGAAGGGCGTTCCAGCCTCAAGACCTGGCTGCTGACCATCACCGCCAACTCCGCCAAGGGCCGCTATAAACAAAATCGCCGGGAAGTGTTGCTCGACGATTTGCCCTCACCTCACGGCACCATCGGTGACGATCGCTTCGTCCCCGACGATGGACACTGGGCCGTGGCCCCGTACGCCTGGCACCAGGACACCCCGGAAGCGTTGCTGACCGAGGATGAGTTGCGCAAGTGCCTGGAGCATACGTTGCTGAGTTTGTCGGAGCTGCAAAGCAGCGTGCTGGTGCTGCGTGAGCGCCAAGGCCTGGAGTTAGAAGAAATTTGTAATCTTCTGACGCTCTCGCTCTCCAATGTCCGTGTGCTGTTGCATCGGGCACGGCTTAAAGTCTTCGCCACGGTGGAGCATTTTGAGGAAACGGGCGAATGTTGACCTGCAAAGAACAAGTGGCACGTTCCAGTGACTACCTCGATGGGCAATTGACCTTTCGCGAACGTTTGCTGGTGCGTCATCACTTGATGTTTTGCCCTAACTGCCGGCGATTTATCCGTCAGATGCGCCTGATGCAGGCGACTTTGAAAATCATGCCGGAAGAACCGGTAAAGGACGTGGATGCATTGGCTGACCGGCTGGTAGCCGAGCGGCTGAAAGATCAGTAAAAGCGCGAACAATGCAGACTCGCGTGGGTGGGGCGAACGGATGATGAGGGGCGACCCACCCACGCAAGGCTGTTGAAACCACCTCGGGCCGTCCTGGCCCAAGGTTTATTGCACACCCATTAGAACTTGGCTTCAGCATCCAACTGCAGGGTGTTGGTGTTGGCATCACGCTGCGTACGGCTGGCGTAGTCTGCCTTGGTCAGGAAGTACGTGGCGCCGAGGGCGAAGTTCTTGTCGATGTCGTAGCTGACCTTCATCTTGTGGCCGCGTGAGCCGGTGGTGCCGTTGGCGAAGTCCGAGTCGGTGAAGGCACCCACCACGGCGTTACGCTGGATATCGCGGTAGTTGTAGTCCAGGTTCAAGCCGAACACTTTGGACTTGGCACCGATCAACCAGGCAGTGTCCTGATCGGTCACCGCGTCGTTGTTTTTCACGTACTGGCCATAGAACGCCAACGGCACTGCCAGGCCGCCGATGTCGGCCTGGGCGAAGCCTTCGTACAGGCGGAACTGGTTGTCGGCCGAGTTGCCGTTGACCGCCAATGCGCAAGGCGTGGTGGTGGTCGTGCAACGGCTGTCCTTGTCGTTCTGGTAGGCGTAGACGCTGCCGCCCAGGGTCATTTTCAAGTTGTCAGTCAGCGAGAACCGCGTGCCCAACTGGCCGGACGTCAGGCGCAGGTCGTGACGAAATTGCACGCCGTCGCCGTCGACGTTGTCCTTGAGGTTGTAGTTGCCGATGCTGCCGAACAACTCGGCGCTGCTGCCCAGTGGGTATTTGTAGGTCAGCGCCAGGCCTTCCGGGTTGATGTCGCTGTCCCAGATCACGTCGCCCATGTTGACCCACGGCTGCAACATCTTGCCGCCGATCACGTGCAGGTTTTTGATCTGGTCCGGGTGGTAGTCAATGTAGCCCAGGTCCAGCCAGATCGACTTCTTGTCGAAGTAGTTGTCCTGGTCCTGGTTGGTGGAGCGCGCGTCGTCGCTGCTGCCGGTGGCAATGCGAATGCCGGTGTCGACCTGCGAGTTGACTTCGGTGTAGGCGCCCAGGCGGGCACGGATGCGCTGACGGTCCTTGTCACGCCCGCCGTTGTTGGATTCGCCCTGGATCTTCACGGTTTCCTGACGGAAGCGCACGTCACCCTTGAGCTGAGTGCGCGCGGCCCAGGCCAGTTTCTGGTCGAACACACTCAGGTCGTTGGTTTTTTTCGCGGTGGCCGCGATCTGCTCGTTGGTCTCTTGTTGAGCTTGCTGTGCGATCTGCTTTTCTTTCTGGTCCTTGGCTAATTCCGCCTGCAGTTCGGTGTACTGCGCAGCGGTGATCTGGCCGTTGGCCTTGAGCATGTCGAGCAATTTAGCGTCGACTGCAGCGCTGGCCGGAACGCTCAGGGCCAGCAACAGGCCGCCACACAGGGCCGCCGCAGTTTTAGTGGAAGCAAGACGCATATCAATCTCCGAAAGTGAGGAGGGATGGCAAACCATCCAGGACACAACCGACCGATGACGGACGGAAAATAGCCGCCTGCTAGAACCAGGCGCTCTAAAAACAGGCGTCAGTATCACGATCACTTATGACGGGACAGTGGCTAAGTGATGTCATGTAGATGACAAAATATTTAATAAGGAACTATTTGAGTTGGCCTTTGTCCTGCCATTTGGGCGTGTGCGAAAGCCACCGATAAGCGATACTCGCCAGGCTTTCACGCCCTGAAGTAGTGAGGATGCCGATGCCGTTGCAACGCCTGGACGCCCTGTCCGAAATCGCCCCGCAGGTATGGGATGCCCTCGTGCCGCAGGCCCAACCTTTTGTGCGGCATGCATTTCTGAGCGCGCTGGAAGACAGCGCCAGCCTGGGGCCGCAATCGGGCTGGCAACCTGAGCATTTGCTGCACTGGGAAGGCGATCGCCTGGTGGCGGCAATGCCCAGCTACCGCAAATGGCATTCCTACGGCGAATACGTGTTTGATCACGGTTGGGCCGATGCGTGTGAGCGGGCAGGCATTGATTACTACCCAAAGTTGCTGACGGCAGTGCCGTTCAGCCCGGTCAGCGGGCCGCGCTTGCTGGCCAGGAGCGCCGAAGACGCTTTCGAGCTGCTGAACAGCCTGCCGGGCTACCTGGAAATCGAAGGGCTCTCCAGCGCCCACATCAACTTCACTGACCCTTTGGCCGACCAAGCCTTGACGCAGCATCCAGGTTGGTTGCAGCGTTTGGGCTGTCAGTTTCATTGGCAAAACCGCGGCTATCGCGACTTCCAGGATTTCCTCGACGCCTTGAGCTCACGCAAGCGCAAACAAATGCGCAAAGAGCGCGAGCAAGTGGCGGGGCAGGGCATCGAGTTCGAATGGCTGCAAGGCCATGAGTTGAGCGAAGCGCAATGGGATTTTGTTTACGCCTGCTACGCCAACACCTACGCCGTGCGCCGCCAGTCGCCGTACCTGACGCGGGCGTTTTTCAGCCTGCTGGCCGAGCGCATGCCCGAAGCGATTCGCGTGGTGCTGGCTAAACAGGGCTCGCGCCCGGTTGCCATGGCCTTCAGCCTGATCGGTGGCGACAGCTTCTACGGGCGTTATTGGGGCTGCCTGGCGGAATTCGACCGCCTGCATTTCGAAACCTGCTTCTACCAAGGCATGGATTACGCCATTGCTCACGGTTTGCAGCGCTTCGACGCCGGCGCCCAAGGCGAGCACAAATTGATTCGCGGGTTTGAACCGGTGATCACCCGGTCGTGGCACTACCTGCGCCACCCAGGTCTGAAAAACGCCGTGGAAGATTTCCTCGAGCGCGAGCGCGTAGGGATTCTGGCGTATGCCGAAGAGGCGAGGACAGCCCTGCCTTATCGGCAGGGCTGAACCCTTGACCTCAGGCTGGGTCCTCCTCGCCCAGCCATCGATAGGTCGCGCCGCCGATCACCGCACCGAAAATGGGCGCCAGCCAGAACATCCACAACTGCTGAAGCGCCCACCCGCCGACGATCAGTGCCGGGCCGGTACTGCGGGCCGGGTTGACCGAGGTGTTGGTCACGGGGATCGAGATCAAGTGGATCAGGGTCAAGGCCAGGCCAATGGCGATAGGCGCGAGGCCCGCTGGGGCACGACGGTCAGTGGCGCCAAGGATGATCAGCACGAACATCGCCGTCATCACCAGCTCACAGACAAACCCCGTTGCCATTGAGTAACTGCCCGGCGAATGCTCGCCGTAGCCATTGGAAGCCAGGCCCGATGCCAGTTCGAACCCGGGTTTGCCGCTGGCAATGAAGTACAACAGCGCAGCGGCGACCGTGCCGCCGATAACCTGCGAGATGATATAAGCCGGTAACTCCCTGGCCGGGAACCTCCCGCCCACTACCAAGCCTACTGATACGGCCGGGTTGAGATGGCAGCCGCTGATGTGCCCGATGGCAAACGCCATGGTCAACACCGTGAGCCCGAACGCCAGGGCTACACCCAACAGCCCTATCCCGACGGCGGGAAACGCTGCGGCCAACACCGCACTCCCGCAACCGCCCAACACCAGCCAAAACGTACCCAATCCCTCTGTGATTGAACGTTTGAACAAAGACATGCAACACGTCCTTGATAGATCGCTCTACCCAATCAGTAAATCAATGATGCTCCCTGCAGATTTACTTCAGCGCCCGTCTGGGCACTGCTTTGATTGAAGCAGGCTTTTGTGGCAAATCCAGGCCATAAAAAAGCGCCAGAACCCTTTGGGTGCTGGCGCGATAGGCCAATGCTGCGATGCAATGCGATCGACTGTGGGAGGGTGTTTTCCCCGGAAGCGGTCAGTCGATGCCGACGAAGCCTCCGGTTTGATGCTGCCACAACCTGGCATACAGCCCGCCGTGGGCCAGCAATTCAGCATGGCTGCCGGTCTCGGCGATTTGCCCTTTCTCCAGCACCACCAACCGGTCCATCCGCGCAATGGTCGACAACCGGTGCGCAATCGCTATCACCGTCTTGCCTTGCATCAAGGTTTCCAGGCTCTCCTGGATCGCCGCTTCCACTTCCGAGTCCAGCGCCGAGGTGGCCTCGTCCATGATCAGAATCGGCGCGTCCTTGAGCAGCACCCGCGCAATGGCAATGCGCTGGCGCTGCCCACCGGAGAGTTTGACCCCGCGCTCACCCACATGGGCGTCCAGCCCGGTACGCCCTTCGGCGTCCGACAGCAGCGGAATGAATTCATCGGCGCGGGCCTTGTGGATGGCGGCCGTCAGTTCTTCATCGGTCGCATCCGGCTTGCCGTACAGCAAGTTGTCACGGATCGAGCGGTGCAGCAGCGAAGTGTCCTGGGTGATCATGCCGATCTGTGCGCGCAGGCTTTCCTGGGCGACCTCGGCGATGTTCTGCCCGTCGATCAGGATGCGCCCGCCTTGCAGGTCGTACAGGCGCAGCAGCAGGTTGACCAGAGTCGACTTGCCCGCACCGGACGGGCCGATCAGGCCGATCTTTTCCCCGGCCTTGATCGTCAGGTTCAAGCCGCCAATGATCCCGCTCTTTTTGCCGTAGTGAAAATCCACCTGCTCAAAGCGTACTTCGCCATGGGGCACGTTCAGGCGCGGGGCATTCTCGCGGTCGGTGACCGCCAGCGGTGCTGCGATGGTTTTCAGCCCGTCCTGCACCATGCCGATGTTTTCGAAAATGCCGTTGACCACCCACATGATCCAGCCGGACATGTTGACGATACGAATCACCAGGCCGGTGGCCAGGGCAATCGCACCCACGGAAATCAGCGACTGGGTCCACAGCCACAGGGCCAGGCCGGTGGTGGTGACGATCAGCAGGCCATTCAAGACGGCAATCGTCACGTCCATGCTGGTCAGCACGCGGGCGGCCAGCTGGGTTTTTTCGGTCTGCTCGATGATCGCTTCCTTGGCGTATTCCTGCTCATTCTGCGTATGGGCGAACAGCTTCAAGGTGGTGATGTTGGTGTAGCCGTCGACGATGCGGCCCATCAGTTTGGAGCGCGCTTCAGAGGAGATCACCGAGCGCTCTTTCACGCGCGGCACGAAGTAACGCAAGGCCAGGCTGTAGCAGATGATCCAGGTGATCAGCGGGATCATCAGCCGCCAGTCGGCCTCGGCAAACAGCACCAGGGCGCTGATCGCATAGATCGACACGTGCCAGATGGCCTCAGCCGTCGCCACCGCCGAGTCACGCAAGGAGTTGCCGGTTTGCATGATGCGCTGGGCGATACGCCCGGCGAAATCGTTTTGAAAGAAATTCAGGCTCTGCTTGAGCACGTAGCTGTGGTTTTGCCAGCGAATCAGGCTGGTCATGCCGGGGTTGATGGTCTGGTGCACCAGCAAGTCATGCAAGCCGTTGAAGATCGGGCGCAACAGCAGGGCGACCACGGCCATCCAGATCAGCTCGGCGCTGTGAATCTGGAAGAAGTTGGCGGGCGGTGTGCCTTGGGCCAGATCGATAATGCGGCTCAGGTAGCTGAACAACGCCACTTCGATCAACGCACCGATCAGGCCTACCACCAGCAAGGCGGCAAAGCTTGGCCACACCTGGCGCAGGTAATAGAGGTAGAAGGGCAGGACTTTGTCGGGCGGGGCGTCGCTGGGGGCAGCGCGGAAAATATCGATCAGTTGTTCAAAACGACGATAGAGCATTAGGTTGACGCCCGCCTGGCGGGCTCTCCTGTTCAAATGCGCGCGTGACCTTGTGGGCCATGCGCGGAGCTACCTGCAGACCTCAGTCGATGCGCTTGGCCGACTTGATCAGAACAGGATCGATAGGCACGTTTTGCATGCCCTGCTTGGTGGTGGTCTGCGAGTTGACGATGATATCGACCACGTCCATGCCTTTGACCACTTTGGCGAACACGGCGTAACCGGCGTCACGGCCCGGATCGAGGAAAGCATTGTCGGCGACGTTGATGAAGAACTGGCTGGTGGCCGAGTTCGGGTCATTGGTGCGGGCCATCGACAGAGTGCCGCGTACGTTGTGCAGGCCGTTGCTGGCTTCGTTCTTGATCGGTGCTTCAGTTGGTTTTTGCGACATCTGCGCGGTGAATCCGCCGCCCTGGACCATGAAGCCCGGGATCACGCGGTGGAAAATCGTGTTGGTGTAGAAGCCTTTGTCGACATAGGCCAGGAAGTTCTTGGTGCTGATCGGCGCCTTGACCGGGTCCAGTTCGATTTCAATGTCGCCATTGGTGGTGGTGATCAGGACGTGAGGCGCCTTGGCGGGCTCGGCGGCCATCAGGTTGGCGGCGAACAAAACAGAACCGGCAAAGAAGGCGATTTTTTTCAACATGGGTCAGTGATCCTGGGTAGTGGTTTCGACTGTCTTTAGAAAATCGAGCAAGGTAGCGTTAAAGACTTCGGGTTGATCCAAAGGCGTGGCATGGCGGGAATCCTCGATCACCACCAGTCGCGCATCGGGCAGCAGTTTTACATAGATTTCTTTTTGCGCCACGGGTGTGTAGTCGTGGTCGGCGCTGATGACCAGGGTTGGACAGGTGATCCGGGAAAGTTGTTCCTGTACGCCCCAGCCCACAATCGCGTCGAAACTGGCGAGATAAGCACGTTTGTCGTTTTTTGCCCAGCGTTCGGCCATCTTGCGCCGCAGGTCGCCCTGGTGCGGTTGGGGGAACAGCCGATCACCCAGAGCCTTGCCGATGGTGGCCAGGCTGAGCACTCGCGCCAGGCTCCAGCGCTTGGCCCACTGCCAATAATCATCGGCGCTGCGCACTTTGACTTCAGGCGCACTGTTGACGATACACAGGCTCTTGACCCGGCCAGGTTCGTCCACCGCCAACTGGAAGGCGATCATGCCGCCCATGGACAGGCCCACGACATGAGCAGGCGGCAGGTTCAGGTGTTCGATCAAGGCAAGCAGGTCGATGGTGAAACCCTTGATGCTGTAGCGCTCGCGAGGTTTGTCGGAGCGCCCGTGGCCGCGCACATCCACCACGATCAGGCGGTAATGGCGGGCCAGCACCGGAATCTGCAGTTCCCAGTCCTGGCTGCTGGAGCCCAGGCCGTGGATCAGGATCAACGGGCTGCCGTGGCCGTATTCCTCGTAATGCAGGCTGCAGCCTTCATGGTCGAACCAGGCCATGCATGAACTCCGTTTCAGGCTTGCTGGGGAGCGGCGTAAGGCGCGTCCAGGGGAGCGGTGTCAAAGGTGCGCAGCAATTCCACGAGGATCTGTGTGGCTGGGCCCAGGGGTTTGTCCTTGTTCGCGTACAGATAAAACGTCGGGTTGCGGCTGCCGCCTTTTTCCAAGGGTAGCTGCTTGAGCAGGCCATCCTTGAGTTCGCGCTCAATCATGTGTCGGGGCAGCCAGGCAAAGCCCAGGCCGCTGCTGACGAATGTCGCGGCGGTGGGCAGGCTGCCGACGGTCCAGCGCTGTTCGGCGCCAAGCCAGCCCACGTCTCGCGGTTGCTGGCGGCCGGAGTCGCGGATCACCACCTGCATCTGGCTTTCCAGGTCCTGGAAGCTCAGCTCACGGTTCAAACGATGCAGCGAATGGTCCGGGTGGGCCACGGCGATAAATTCCACATCGCTCATTTCCGTGCCCAGGTAGCCGGGGATAATGAACCCGCTGATCGCCAGGTCGGCCATGCCATCCATCAGCAACTCTTCGACGCCCGACAGCACTTCTTCACGCAGGCGCACGCGGCAGCCACGGCTTTGCGGCATAAAGGCGGTGAGGGCGCGCACCAGGCGTGCATTGGGGTAGGCGGCGTCCACGACCAACCGCACTTCAGCCTCCCAACCCTGTTCCATGTGGTGGGCAAGGTCTTCCAGTTGGCTGGCGTTTTTCACCAGTTGCCGCGAGCGGCGCAGCAACACTTCACCGGCGTCGGTGAGCACCGCCTTGCGCCCGTCGATGCGCAGCAGCGGCACACCGAGTTGGTCTTGCATGCGAGCGACGGTGTAACTCACCGAAGACTGCGAACGGTGCAACGCTTCAGCCGCCTGGGCGAAGCCGCCGTGGTCGACCACGGCTTGCAGCGTGCGCCATTGATCGAGGGTAACGCGGGGCGCTTTCAAGATGAGCTCCTCTTGTCCTAAGCTGGCGGTCCTTATTGGAGACTGCCGAATGAGAAAATTCTGT